>NZ_SDKM01000069.1 GCF_004519545.1 Nocardioides guangzhouensis | reverse complement strand
TCGTAGTCCATGGAGAGCCCGAACAGGATCGACAGCACCAGCATCGGGATGAACGACTCGGTCGGGCCGGTCACGTCCAGGCCGATGGCGCTGCCGAACCAGCCCCACTCGAACACCGCGGTCAGGGCGCCGAAGGCCGCCGCTGCCGAGAGCATCGTCGTCAGCGCCGCCTTCACCGCGATCACGATCGACCGGAAGGCCATCGTCAGGATCAGGCAGGTGATGCCGACGATGTAGAGCAGGAACCAGCCCATCCGCGAGTCGATCTGGCTCGCGATGTCCTCGTACGACGCCGTGGCACCGCCGACGTACGCCTCGGCCGACGAGCCCTCGAGGGCCTGGGGGATCACGTCGTCACGCAGCCGGTGCAGCGTGTCGGCGGTCTCCTCCGACTGGGGCGAGGAGGTCAGGATCACCGGGATCTGGGAAGTGTCCCCGGCCTCGTTCACCATCGGCGTGACCACGGTGGCGACGCCCGGGTCGTCCGTGATCGCGGATGCGACCTTCTCCGTCGCCTGCGGGTCCTGCGACTGGTCGACCGCGACCAGCAGCGGGCCGTTGAAGCCCGGGCCGAAGCCCTCGGCGAGCAGGTCGTAGGCCTTGCGGGTGGTGGTGTCCTGCGGGTTGGTGCCGGCATCTGCCGTGCCCAGCCGCTGGTCCGTGGCCGGCAGTGCGAGCAGCACGACCACCGACAGCGCGGCGAGCGCCAGCGCCTTGGGGTGGCGGGTCACGAAGCGCGCCCAGCGCTGGAAGACGCCGTTGTCGTCGTCGCCACGCTTCGCGGCACGCCTGCGCGCGCCGGGCAGCCGGCCCCAGTCGATGCGGTGGCCGACCAGCGCGAGCAGCGCGGGCAGCAGGGTCACCGCGGTCACCACGGCGCCGACGACGGTCATCGCCGCACCCATCCCGAGCTTGGTGACGAAGGGGATGCCGACCACGGCCAGGCCGGAGATGGACACGGCCACCGTGGCGCCGGCGAACAGGACGGCGCGACCGGCCGTGCTGGTCGCCGTCACGGACGCCTGCTTCGGGTCCTCGCCGTCCTCGAGGGCCTGCCGGAACCGGGTCACGATGAACAGGGCGTAGTCGATGCCGACGCCGAGGCCGATCATCACCGCGAGGATCGGGGTGACCTCGTTGAAGTCGGTGAACCGGGCGGCGATGGTCAGCAGGCTCATGCCCAGGCCGACCGAGATCAGGGCGGTGGTGATCGGGATCGCCATCGCCATCGCCGAGCCGAGCACGATCAGCAGCACGACCATCGCGGCCACCAGGCCGAGGATCTCGCTGGTGTGGCTCTCCGGCTGGACGCTGTCCATCACGGTGCCGCCGAGCTCGACCTGCAGGTCGGTGTCGCCGACGGCGGCGCGGACGTCGTCCTCGAGCTGCTCGACGACCGCGTCGTCGATCTCGGCGGCGGGCTGCTCGAACTGCACGTCGACGAAGCCGATCGTGCCGTCCTCGCTGATGCCGCCGCCCTTGCCGGCGTACGGGTCGCCGACGCCGGTCACGCCGGGCACGTCCATCGCGGCCGCGCTGGCGGCGGCGATGTCGGCCCTGGCCGACTCGTCGGCGAGGGTGCCGTCGTCGGCGGCGAAGACGATCTGGGCCGAGTCGCCGGCCCGCTCGGGGAACTTCTCCTGCAGCAGCTCGACGGCGCTCTGCGACTCGGAACCGGGGATCGCGAACTCGTTCACGAGGGCGCCGCCGAACGTGTTGGCGGCCAGCACGATGGCGACCAGGGTGGTCGCCCAGATCGCGAGGGTGCGGACGGGGTGGTAGGCGCAGGCCCGGGCGAGGGCCGTCAGGGCTCCCCGCTTGCCGTCCTGCGCCGGAGGTGAGCTCGACATCTCTGCTCCTTGGGGTCGATGGCTGTCGGGCGTCGACCACCTTCGCCCCGGGGCACGGGGCCGGGCATCCGTGACATCACTGGGGGTGCCTCGGGAGCCGCGTGGTCCTCGCGGGGGACGGACGAGGGGTCAGGCGAGGTCCGCGAGCAGCTCGGCCTGCCAGGCGAAGCACTCCGCGGAGAGCTCGCGGAGCCGGTCGGTCCCGGGCAGCAGCGCGGTGACCCGGGCGGCGACGTCGGACGGCAGGTCGGTGTGGAGGTAGCGCAGGCCGTAGTCGTGCCGCTCCGGGCAGTGCTTCGTGCGGAGCAGCTGGACCAGCGGCGTCAGCCCGAACCGCAGGTAGAGCGCCACCGCCTCGGGCAGCTGGTCCCGCGCGACCGCGCGGTTCACCAGCCACTCGGCGGTCGCCCACCGCTGCCGCGACTGGTCGTTGGCGGCGGCCGCCCCGCGGGCCAGCTCCTCCGGGTCGTCGTGGCGGAGCTCGATCAGCCCGTCGGGGTCGTGCAGGACCAGCGGCGTCCCGTGCCGCCGTACGTCGATCACCCGGCGGGTGTCGCCGACCTCGAGCACCGCCAGGTCGACCAGCCGGGTGGGCTCCGCGAGCAGCCCGGCCCGGGCCTGGAGGTTGACGAAGCACTGCCGGCCGTCCGGCCAGGTGGGCTCGGGCAGCTCCCACACGTGGTCCGGAGCGAAGGTGGCGCGGATCGCGGCCAGCATCCGGTCGTACGCCGACGCCGCGGTGCCCGGCGTGGCGAGCACGACCACGTCGATGTCCGACCACTCGTCGAAGCCCCCGGTCGCGGCGGACCCGCCGAGCCACGCGCACCGCAGGTCGGGGTCGTCGGCGACGAAGCCGGGCAGCCAGGCCAGCAAGTCGTCGTACCGGTCGGTGGGGAGCGCGAGAGGAGCCGCCATGCCGGGGATCCTGTCAGCGGTCAGGGCGCCGCGTCACGGGGAATTCGGCGCGTGGCCCAGGACGCGTGGGCGACCGGGAGGCCGGTCGCCCACGCGTCCTCCGGAGCATGGCTAGCCGGCGTGCCCGGTGTCGAGCAGGTGCCGGCGCACGGAGCGGATCTTGCCGAGCGAGGTCACGTTCCGGCGGGCGCTCGTCGTCGAGTCCCAGTCGGCCGGGAACCCGTTGGCACGGGTCGGCTCCGGCTTGGCTCCCGTGTAGAGCCAGGCGTCGAAGAACCCGTCGAGCCGCTGGCCGGAAACCCGCTCCGCGAGCCCGATGAACTGCGCGATCGACCCGTTGCCGTAGCGGTGCTCTCGGGCCCAGGTGCGCATGGTGTCGAAGAACGCCGGCCCGCCGATGCGGGTGCGCAGCGCCTGGAGGGTCATCGCGCCCCGGTCGTAGACCGCTCCGGCGAACTCACGACCCTTGCCCGGGTCGCCGATGGTGAGGTCCCAGAACGGGGCGTCGGCCGGGATGCCGTCGTAGACCTCGCGGAAGATCTCCGCGGCCGTCCCCTCGCCGTGCTTCTCCGACCACAGCCACTCCGTGAACGAAGCGAAGCCCTCGTTGAGCCAGATGTCGCGCCAGTTCTCGACGGAGACGGAGTCGCCGTACCACTGGTGCGCGAGCTCGTGGACCACGACGTAGATGTTGGGGCCGTTGCGCCAGAACCCGCGGGTGTAGACAGGCCGGGTCTGGTTCTCCAGCGCGAACCCGAAGTCCGCGGCCGGGGCGACGCCGCCCATCGCCTCGAACGGGTAGGGACCCCACTGCCGCGACTCCCAGCGGACCACCTCAGGGGTGCGCGCGAGGTCGGCGGCGGCGTAGTCGCCTTCGGAGCCGCCGTTGGAGGCGACCGCGTTGATCACCGGCAGCCCGGACGGCGTGCGGCTGTGCGTGATGTCGAACTGCCCGGCCACGAAGAACGCGAGGTACGTCGCCATGGGCTTGCGCTCGCGCCAGTGCCAGGTGCGGTCGGCGCCGTCGCGGCGCGAGGAGACCAGCACCCCGTTGCCGAGCGCCTCGACGTCGTGCGGGACGGTGACCTCCACGTCGTACGTCGCCTTGTCGCGGGGGTGGTCGTTGCTGGGGAACCACCAGGGGGCGATCTCCGGCTCGCCGACCGCGGCCGCGCCGTCGCTGGTGGTGATCCACGGCGAGATGCCGTGGGCGGAGTAGTCGGCCGGCGTCCCGGCGTAGGTGACCGTGACCCGCATCGGCTCGCCTCGGTGGAGCGGCCGGCGGGGCGTGACCACCAGCTCGTGCTCGGTCTGGGTGAACGTCGCCGGACGGCCGTCGACGACGACCTTCGAGGCGGGCAGCACCAGGTCGAGGTCGAACTGCGTCAGCCGCTGCGTGGCCCGGGCCCGGATCGTGGTGCGTCCCTCGATGCTGTCGGCGGCCGGGTCGTAGTCGACGGCGACGCGGTAGTGGCGGACGTCGTACCCGCCGTTGCCGTAGTCGGGGTAGTAGGGATCGCCGACGCCGGGCGACCCGGCGCCGCCTCCCGCGGCGACCGAGGTGCCGGCGACGACCAGCGAGGTGGTGCTGAGCACGGCCGCGACGGCCGTGGAGCTGCGGTGCTTCATGGTTCCTCCCGAGAGGGCCGCCCGAGTGCGGCCCGACCGGTCCAGACAAGCACAGCCCGCCGGCAGAGTCGACGGGGTCGACCGGTCGGGTGCAGTCGACGGGGTCGACCGGTCGGGTGCCGTCGACGGGTTTCGCCTGCCCGCGTTACTGCGGCCGGGCGGGCTCGATCCGGCCCGCGACCTCGCCCAGCGCGATCCGGCCGCCGCCGGTGCCCGGGGCGGTGTAGCGGAGCACCACCTCGTCGCCGTCCTCGAGCGCGGTCCGCTCCTGGTCGCCGACCGCGAACGGCTCCTTCCAGCCCCAGCTCATCTCCAGGAACGACCCGCGCTGGTCGCGCTCGGGGCCGGAGACGGTGCCCGAGGCGAACAGGTCGCCGGTCCGCAGCGAGGCACCGTTGACGGTCAGGTGCGCGAGCATCTGGGCCGGGCCCCAGTACATCGAGGAGTACGGCGGCCGGGCCACGACCTGCCCGTTGAGCTCGACCTCGATCGCGATGTCGAGACCGGCCGGGCCGTCGACCGCGAGGTAGGGGAGCGGCGCCGGGTCCTGGCCGGGCAGGTCCGTCCACGCGGCGTCCAGCGCCTGCAACGGCGTGACCCAGTGGGAGATCGAGGTCGCGAACGACTTGCCGAGGAACGGCCCGAGCGGGACGTACTCCCAGGCTTGGATGTCACGCGCCGACCAGTCGTTGAGGCCGACCACGCCGAACACGTGGTCGGCGAACCCGCGCACCGGCACGTGGTCGCCCTGGGCGCTGGCGGCGCCGACCACGAAGCCGAGCTCGGCCTCGATGTCGAGCCGGGCGCTGGGACCGAAGACCGGTGCCTCGTCGGCCGGGGTCTTGCGCTGGCCGCAGGGCCGGACCACCGGGGTGCCTGAGGGGACGACGGTGCCGGAGCGGCCGTGGTAGCCGACCGGGAGGTGCCGCCAGTTCGGCAGCAGCGGCGCCTGGTCGGGGCGGAAGATGGCCCCGACGTTGGAGGCGTGGTCGAGCGAGGCGTAGAAGTCGACGTAGTCGGCGACCGCGAACGGCATGTGCAGGTCGACGTCGCCGAGCGGCAGCAGGTGCGGCTCGACCCGCGCGCGCTCGGACTCGTCGGTGAGCAGGCCGGTCACCCAGGCCCGAACCGCGTCCCAGGCGTCACGGCCGGCGGCCATCAGCGGGTTCAGGCTGGTGGCCGCCACGACCGGGCGCACGTCGAGCCCGGCCAGCGGCGCCAGGTCGAGCACCTGGTCGCCGATCCGGACGCCGACCCCGGTCTGCTCCCCGCGGCGGCTGAACACGCCGTACGGCAGGTTGTCGACGTCGTACGGCGACCCGGCGGCGCGGGCGACCCAGGTCGGGCGCGTCTCCGCGGTGCTCACGCCTCCTCCAGCAGTCCGGTGCCCACCAGCTCGTCCAGGGGCTCGGTCACCGAGCACGAGCCGAACGACGTGAACCATCGGCGGGCCCCGGAGAGCTCGGTCTCCATGGCCAGGCCCACCAAGGTCGCCTTGTCCTGCTGCTCGAGGATGCCGGTCACGTCGTCGGTGGACGCGCCGTCGAAGGCGTGCCGGGTGGCGACGAGGACGTTGAGGAAGCCGTGGTGCTCGAAGCCGGTCTCGGGGTCGCGGTGCCGGAGCGCGCCGTGCAGGCCGGCGGTGCACTTGAACGGGGTCTCCCGGTCCAGCGCGGCGTCGATCCACGACGCCAGGGCGGCGGAGGAGGGGAAGGCGTGCGCCTCGGTGCCTCCGGTGCGGAACTTCAATCGCAGCTCGGCGGCGCCCACCTCGTCGGCGGCGGCCAGCCAGCCGGCGGTCGGCTCGGTCTGGGGGAGCTCGACGTGGACGGTCACGTCGTCGCCGAGCTGGTTGCGGACCTCGTCCACCGCGGCCACCACGCGCCGGGCGTTGCCGGGCAGGTCGTCGAGGTCGCGGAGCGCGATCTCGAGGCCGGCGACCTCGAGGCCGAGCTTGCTCGCGAGCCCGACCGGCCCGGCCACCTGGCCGGCGCCGCCGGTGACCACGACCGAGAGCGGTGCCCCGAAGCCGCGGACCTGGGGCAGGTCGGTGTCGCGGAGCACGAAGCTGCCGACGAACCCGGCGTACCACGCGTCGCGGCGGGCGCCGTACGCCGTGGTGGCCTCGTGCAGGGGAGCGTTGCCGGGCGGGAAGATGGCAGCGTCGTCGACGAGACGGAGCCAGGTTGGGTCGAGGACGGATGGCGGGAGGGACGTCACGCGGCTACTCTAGCCACCACGCACATACCGGACGACAGTGGCCGATTATCGGATAAGAGGACTAGTCATGGCGTACTACCGGCAGCTCGGCACGGTGCCCCCGAAGCGGCACATCCAGCACCGCGACCCCGACGGCAACCTCTACTACGAGGAGCTGATGGGGGAGGAGGGCTTCTCCTCGGACTCCTCCCTCCTCTACCACCGGGGCGTGCCGTCCGCGATCGTCGCCAGCGAGGCCTGGGACCTGCCGGACCAGACCCGGACCCCGAACCACCCCCTCAAGCCGCGGCACCTCAAGCTGCACACGCTCTTCCCCTCGCCGGACGAGGGCGCGGCCGACGCGGTCACCGGCCGCCGCCTCGTCCTCGGCAACAACGACGTGCGGCTCTCGTACGTCGTCACCGGCACCGTCCCCTCGCCGTACTACCGCAACGCGATCGGCGACGAGTGCGTCTACGTCGAGTCCGGCAGCGGCACCGTCGAGACCGTGTTCGGCGTGCTGCCCTACCGCGCCGGCGACTACGTCCTCGTCCCGCGCGCGACCACGCACCGGTGGGTACCCGCCGAGGCCAGCCGGCTCTACCCGATCGAGGCGAACAGCCACGTCCACCCGCCCAAGCGCTACCTGAGCCGGTTCGGGCAGCTGCTCGAGCACGCGCCGTACTCCGAGCGCGACCTGCACGGCCCCGGAGACGTCTTCCTCGTCGAGGGCACCGACGTCGAGGTGCTGGTCAAGCACCGGGTCCCCGGCCTGCCCGGCGGCATCGGCGGCACCCGGATGACCTACGCGACGCACCCGTTCGACGTGGTCGGGTGGGACGGCTGCCTCTACCCCTACACGTTCAACATCGAGGACTACATGCCGATCACCGGCAAGGTGCACCAGCCGCCGCCGGTGCACCAGGTCTTCGAGGGCTGGAACTTCGTGGTCTGCAACTTCCTGCCCCGCAAGGTCGACTACCACCCGCTGTCGATACCGGTGCCCTACTACCACTCGAACGTCGACTCCGACGAGGTCATGTTCTACGTCGGCGGCGACTACGAGGCGCGCAAGGGCTCCGGGATCGCGATCGGCTCGATCTCGTTGCACCCGGGCGGCTACGCCCACGGGCCGCAGCCCTCCGCGATCGAGGCGTCCCTCGGCGTCGAGTCCTTCGACGAGTCCGCGGTCATGGTCGACACGTTCGCGCCGCTGGAGCTCGGCGAGGGCGGGCTGGCGGCCGAGGACCCGGCGTACCCCTGGACCTGGGCGGGCCGCCGGCTCGGCGAGGGCGGGGAGGGTGGCGACGGCGGTCCGGCCGTCTACTCCAACTCCTGACCCGCCGAAGTGCCCGGTCTTGATGTCCGAGGTGCCCGGTCTTGATGCCTGGGCACGCAATTCGGGGCACCTGGGCCAGCAACAAGAGGCACCTCGGCGCAGGAGTTACGGGGACGCGGGATCGCGCCTAGGGTGGGCGGATGCCTCGCCGTGCGTCCCGTGTGCTCGCCGCCGCGCTGCTCGGCGTGGCCCTCGCCCTCGGTGGCCCGCTGGTCGCGGCCGGCGCCGCCGCGGACCCGGTCACCAACCTCACGCCGCCGTCGGTGTCGGGCACGCCGGCCTATCAGTCCCGGCTGACCGCCGACCCCGGCACCTGGAGCGACCCGGCCGCGACGTACGCCTACCAGTGGCGGCGCGACGGACGGGCGATCAGCGGAGCGACGGGGCGCACCTACGCCGCCCGGCTCGCCGACATCGGGCACGACGTCGCGGTGCGGGTGACCGCGACCGGCTCCGGCGGCAGCGGTACGGCGGTCTCGGACGCGGTACGGGTGCGCAGGGCGACGCTGGTGGTCCAGCAGCGGCCGGGGATCAGCGGCACCCGCCGCTACCTGCACACGCTGACCGTCCGCAGGGCCGACTGGAAGCAGTCCGTCGACGGTCGCCGCTACCAGTGGCTGCGCGACGGCCGCCCGATCGCGGGCGCCACCCGGGCGACGTACCGCCTCGGCCACCTCGACGTCGGCCACCGCATCTCCGTGCGCGAGACCGCGCGCAAGCAGGGGTTCGCCAGCCGCAGCACGACGTCGTCGCGTACCCAGGCCATCGGGCACCGGGTGCCGCTGCGGCGCACGGTCTACTACCACGTCGAGACCCGCGGCCGGATCACCACGAGCCTGGCCGACTTCAAGCGGCTCGCGAACGACTCGCTCAACGACCCGCGCGGCTGGCGGGTGACCGGCACCGCGTTCCGGCAGGTGCGCTCCGGCGGCGCGATGACCCTGGTGCTCGCCGAGGCCTCGCGAGTGCCCCGGTTCTCCCCCGAGTGCAGCGCGCAGTGGAGCTGCCGGGTCGGCCGCTACGTGGTCATCAACCAGAAGCGGTGGAAGTACGCCTCGCCCGCCTGGAACGAGCACGGCGGGTCGCTGCGCGGCTACCGGCACATGGTGGTCAACCACGAGACCGGGCACTGGCTCGGCCACCGGCACCGGTCCTGTCCCCGGCGCGGGGCACTCGCGCCGGTGATGCAGCAGCAGTCGAAGTCGTTGCAGGGCTGCCGGTTCAACTCCTTCCCGACGAAGGCCGAGTGGACGACGCCAAGGTTCGGCTGACGTCCTCCGGGTGCGCGAGGCCCGGTCAGTAGGGTGGCCGAGCCCCCGCCCGACCGTCGCGACCTCGAGGAGAGTCCCCCCGCGTGCGACCCGTCCGTCACCTGACCTTCGCGGTCACCGCCCTGCTCGCCTGCCTGCTGCTGCCCGTCGCCGTGGTCGGCCTCTGGACCGACTCGGTGGTCACCGACTCCGACGCGTACGTCGAGACCGTCGGTCCGCTCGCGGACGACCCGGTGGTCCAGGAGTTCGTCCGGGACACGCTGGTGCAGGAGACCCTCACCCGGCTGCCGCGGGCCCCGGAGCCGCTGGTGTCCACGGCCGCCACCCGGGTGGTCGAGGGGCCGGAGTTCCGGCCGGCGTGGGAGCGGGCCAACCGGGAGGCGCACGAGCAGCTGGTCGCGGCGCTCGAGGACGACTCCGACAGCCCGGTCGCCGACGACGGCACCGTGGTCATCCAGATCGGGCCGCTCGTGGCCGCGGTCCTGGACGCGGTCGACACCCGCAACCTCATCGACACCTCGAAGGTGCCGGACGTCTCGACCTCGGTCCGGCTGATCAGTGCCGACGACCTCCAGACCGCGCGGACCTACTACCGGGTGGTGGACGAGGGCGGCTTCTGGCTCCCGGTCCTCTGGGCGGTGCTGGTCGCGGTCGCCCTCCTCGTCGCCGTACGCCGGCTCCGGGCGCTGGTCTGGCTCGGCCTCGGCTCCGCGGTCGCGCTGGCCGGGCTGCTGCTGTCGGTCTCGTCCGGACGGTCGCTGGCCGAGGAGCGTGCCCCGAGCGGGCAGACCGAGCTGGTCGGCGCGATGTACGACGTCCTGCTCTCGAGCCTGCGCGAGCTCTCGTGGTTCCTGTTCGGGATCGCCCTCGCGGTCGCCGTCGTCGCGCTGGTGGCGTCCGTCCTGCTCGGGCCGGTGCGCCGCAGGGACTGACCGCGGGTCAGGTCCAGGCCTGGGTGTGGCTGAAGATCAGGTTGGTCTCGGTCAGCGCCACGTCGGGGTTGCCGGACAAGTGCGCGATCACGAACTCCCGGAGCTCCTCGGTGTCCGCGGTGGCGACGTGGATGAAGAAGTCGTGGGCGCCGCCGAGCAGGTAGGTGTTGCGCACCCCGGGAAGCCGCGAGACCTCCTGCATGAACTCGGTGAGCTGGCCACGGGCGTGTGACTGCATCCGCACCTGCACCATCGCCTGGATCGGCCGGCCGGTCAGCGTCGGGTCCACGTCGGCGTGGAAGCCCCGGATGATGCCCGACTCGCGCAGCGCCCGCACCCGGCCCAGGCAGGTGGACGGGGCGATGCCGACCCGCTCGGCGAGAGCGTTGTTGGGGATCCGCGCGTCCGCCGACAGCTCGTCGACGATCGCCCGGTCGACGTGGTCGAGGGCCGGTCGAACGATGTTCGGCCGGGCCGCCCGTGGCGCGAGGTTCTCCGAACGTGTGGAGGACATGACGCCATAGTGACAGAATCATGTGCGGCGAACTAGCGCATGGCTGCGTGAACCTTCATTCTGGGCGGTGACCCGTCTCACCGTCGTACGAGGAGGACCGCTGCCATGAAGGTCGGCGTGCCCAAGGAAGTCAAGAACCACGAGTACCGCGTCGCGATCACGCCGATCGGCGTGCACGAGCTGACCGCCCACGGGCACGAGGTGTTCGTCCAGCAGGGGGCCGGCGTCGGTTCGTCCATCGACGACGCGGAGTACGTCGCGGCGGGCGCGACGATCGTCCCCGACGCCGACGAGGCCTGGGGTGTCGCGGACCTCGTGCTGAAGGTGAAGGAGCCGGTGGCCGAGG
>NZ_SDKM01000068.1 GCF_004519545.1 Nocardioides guangzhouensis | reverse complement strand
TCGAGCCCCACACTCGTACGCTCGGTAAACAACCGGGGCCTCCCACAATTGTCGGATAGGCCGAGCAGGCAGCCCCTGCTCGGTAACCCACGAATCTTGTGAGCGAGGCCCCGGCCCGCAACCACTCACCCACGAGCGGTCACGTCATACCGTCTAGCATCCCCGGCATGACCGCCTCCGTCGGCGACCTCGTGCCCCTCGCCGCCACCCTGCTCGACCACCTGCGGGGGAGCGGGCACACGATCGCCACCGCCGAGTCGCTGACCGGCGGGCTGGTCGGGGCCACGCTGACCGCGGTGCCGGGCTCGTCCGACGCGTACCTCGGTGGCGTGGTGTCCTACGCCACCGCGCTCAAGACCCGGGTGCTCGGGGTGCCCGAGGACGTGGTCGCGGAGCACGGTGTCGTCTCGGAGGAGTGCGCGACCGCGATGGCTGCCGGGGCGCGGTCGCTGACCGGGGCTGACCTCGGCCTCGCCACCACGGGCGTAGCCGGTCCGGGCCCGCAGGACGGCGTCCCGGCCGGCACCGTATGGGTGGCGGTCTCCGCTGTCGGCTGGACCGCGACCGAGGTGCTGTCGCTGTCCGGTGATCGCGACGAGGTACGGCAGGGGGCGTGCGAGGCGGTGCTCCGGCTGGCCCTCAATTTTCAGCCCTCGGCGTAGTCGGCGGCGGGAAGCATCGGCCACCCGGTAGCGTTGGCCGGACACAGGCAGAAAGGACAGGCCAGATGGTGCTCTTCCGTCGACTGCTCGGTGAGGTGCTGCGCACCCACCGCATGCGGCGTGGCCTGACCCTGCGCGAAGTCTCCGCGGAGGCCCGCGTGAGCCTCGGGTACATCTCCGAGATCGAGCGAGGCCAGAAGGAGGCCTCGTCGGAGCTGCTCGCCTCCCTGTGCGCCGCCCTCGACCTCCCGCTGTCCGACGTGCTGCGCGACGTCTCCGACGCCGTCGCTCTCGAGGAGGCCGCGCTCGAGCTGGCCGCCACCCCGATCCAGGTCGCCCGCCCCGCTGGCGACGTGGTCGCCTCCGCCGCCTGACCCGCGCCACCTCACGACCCGAAGGTCATCACCAGCTCCACCTCGTCCCGCAGCGGGATGCCGTGCTCGCCTGTCTTCGGGATCTCCGGCTTCAGGGTGTCCCGGGACATGTCGACCGCCCCGGGCCGCAGCCGATCCAGGCGGAAGCCGCGCCGCTGGTAGAAGCGGAGCGCGTCGACATTGTCGTTCGTCGTCACCACCCACAGTCGGGTGCATCCGGCCCGGACCGCCTCGTCACGCACCGCGGCGACCAGCGCGCTGCCGACGCCCTCGCCGCGGTCGGCGGCATGCAGCGTCAACAGCTCGCGAGCGTCGCCGGTGACGACGTACGTCGCGGCACCGGCGAGCCGGTCCCCGCGCCACGCCACCAGCGCAGGCTGGTCGAGTGCATCGACCAGCTCCCGGCGACGCGCGACCTTCGCCGCGTCGTGCGCCGTGAGAAAGGCGGCCAGCTCGGCCCGATGCTCCGGTCGGCACGCGGTGACGTGCAGGGACATCCTGAGATTGTGCCGTTCAGCGGACGCGGTGGGCACCTGACGGTGGCCCCATGACCTCCGGGTGCAGGATCGCGGACAGCGTCTCCACGCCGTCGACCAGCCGCGGACCGGGACGCGCGTAGGCCGCGTCGGCGTCCACCGCCCACACCGGTACGCCGGCAGGCAGCACGTCCCGCTCGACCAGCGCGATCGCCTCCCGGGTGGCGCCCTCGAGGTCGTAGCCGCAGGGCGCGCAGACCACCACCTCGGGACGGGCGTCGGCGACCGCCTCCCACGTCGTACGCACGGACTTCTGGCCGGATCGGCCGAGCACCGGCAGGCCACCCGCCCGCTCCACCATCTCCGGCACCCAGTGCCCGGGCGCGAACGGAGGGTCGGTCCACTCCAGCAGCACGGTCCGGGGCTCCGGCAGCCCGGAGACCGTCGTGGCGACGTCGTGCAGCCGGGCCCGCAGCCCGGCCACGAGCGCCCGCGCGGCGTCGTCATGGCCGGTGGCGGTGCCGAGCGTGGTCACCGACGCCAGCACCTCCTCGAGCGTGTGGGGGTCGACGGTCACCACGTCGGCGGTGCAGCCGAGGTGGGCCAGCGCGTCGTCGACGGTGGACACGTCGACCGCGCACACCGCGCACAGGTCCTGGGTCACCACCAGGTCGGCGTCCAGGCCTCGCAGGGCGTCGGCATCGAGGTGGTAGAGGTCCTGCCCGTCCCGCAGCGCCGCCGACACCCACGCGTCGATCCCGGCCGCGTCGAGTCCCGCGGGCATCGCCGAGGTCGACACGATGGTCCGGGTGCGCGCCGCTGCCGGTGTGTCGCACTCGAAGGTCACCCCGACCACGTCGTCGCCGGCCCCGAGCGCGAACAGGATCTCCGTGGTCGACGGGAGCAGCGAGACGATGCGCATGCCCGCAGCCTGCCATTCCGACGGGTCCCGGGCACGAGGACGCCCCGTGCTCCAGCACGGGCTCGTCATGGGACGGGAACGGAGACCAGGACGTCGCCCGCGCACCGCCGGCCCCGACGACGTCGTACGTCCTGGCTGAATGAACGAGCTGAATGAACGACCACCTCGCATGACCTCACCCGGAAGGTCGTCCGTCCTGGTCACATGACAGTCGCCTCGGCGACCCGTTCGCACGACGTTCGTCGGCAGCAACGGCGTGCGGGTCTGCTGTCCGGGTCTACGGCTGGCAGTGAGGGCACCAGTACGTCGCGCGCTCGCGGCCGGGTGCGCCGGTCATGGCGACCTGGATGCGGGTCCCGCAGCGGAGGCAGGTCTTCCGCTCGCGGCGGTAGACCCAGTGGTGGCTGCCTCGGCGCAGGTCGCCGGTGGTGGCCTGCTCGACGCGCTCCTTGTTGGCCTCGAGCAGGGCGTGGGCCCGGGTCACCAGGCGGGGCAGGTCCCGGACCGCGGAGACCGGCGCGGTCGGGCGGGTCCCGGCCAGGAAGCAGAGCTCGTTGGCGTAGAGGTTGCCGATCCCGGCCAGGTTGCGCTGGTCGAGGAGCGCCTCGACCAGCGGCCGCTCGGGCTGGGACGCGAGTCGGCGGACCGCATCGTCGGCGTCCCAGTCGGGGCCGAGCAGGTCGGGGCCGAGGTGGCCGACCGCGGAGTCCTCGTCGTCGCGAGCCAGCAGCTCGACCACGCCGAGCGCGAAGCCGACCGCGTGCCACTCCTCGGTGCGCAGCACCACGCGGGCCTCGTGCGCCGGGCGCCGCCAGCGGGTGCCGGGCCGGTAGAGGTGCCACGACCCCTCCATCTTCAGGTGCGTGTGCAGGGTGTGGTCGTCGCCGACGCGGGTGAGCAGGTGCTTGCCCCGGGCCAGCGTCCGCTCGACCACCTGCCCGGACAGGTCGACGGTGGCCAGGGCCGGCACCCGGAAGTCGGTCGCGGTCAGGGTGCGTCGGGACAGCGCCCGGTCCAGCGACCGGGCGGCACGCCAGACAGTGTCGCCCTCAGGCACGGATCCGGAGCCCCCGCGGCGTGGTCACGAACCCGGCGTCCGCGAGGGCCTGGCGCAGCGGGCTCGACGCGTCGCCGCGGCCGAGCAGCTGCTCGCCGTCGGCCTTCTCGACCGTCAGCCGGCCCAGCGCGCCGCGGCGTACGGCGTCGGCGAGCGCGGCGCAGGCCGGGCCGAGGGTGAGGGGCTCGTCGGCGAAGGTGAGCAGCGTGCGGCCGCCGCGTTCGACGTAGAGCGCGAGGGCGCCGTCGACCAGCACCACCATCGCCCCGGCCTTGCGGCCTGGCCGGTGGCCACGACCCTCCTTCGTGTCCGTGGACTCAGAGTCGGTCGCCGGCCGCTCGGGCCAGGGCAGCGCGGCACCGAACGGGTTCGCCGGGTCGGTCGCTGCCAGCGCCACCGCCTCGGGCTTGGCGCCGGGGGCGAGCTCGGTGAACGTGCGCAGCCGGTCGATCGCGCCGGCGGTGCCGAACTGGGCGGCCCCCAGCCCGGCCACGAAGTAGCCGCGCCGGCAACGACCGGACTCCTCGAACGCGGAGAGCACCTTGTAGACCCCGGCGAAGCCACCGTCGACCCGCTCGCTCACGACCGCACCGCGGGTGACCACGCCGTGCCTCTCGAGCAGCGCCTCGGCGGTCGCGTGGGCGCGGCGCGTGGGGTCGTCGTCGCGCTCCGGGAGCAGCGACCAGCGGCCGGAGGACTCGGGCGGCCCGCCGCGCGCCGGCAGGCCCGGCCGGACCCGGGCGGCGCGCGCCCGGGGTGGTGGCCGCCGGCTGCGGTGCGCGGTCGACCCGGACCGGGTCAGGGACCGCAGCGGCGCGAGGGTGTCGTTGCTGACCCGCCCGGACCACACCAGCTCCCACAGGGCGGCGGAGAGCTCACGGTCGTTCGTGGAGCCGACCGCCGACGCGAGCTGGCGGAAGAACCAGGCACCACCCGGGGCCAGTGCCTCGAGGATCGACAGGTGCAGCGGGGACAGGTCGATCTCGGCCGGGTCGGGCAGGGTGAGCGGCGCCTGGTCGGCCAGGTGCAGGCTGACCCAGCCGTCGGCGCCCGGCAGCGCGCCGTGCCCGGCCCAGGTCACCTCGCCGGACGCGGAGAGCTCGTCGAGCATCGCCGGCTCGTAGTCGCTGACCCGTGAGGCCAGCACGAGTGGCTCCAGGGCGGACGCCGGGACCGGGCAGCCGGCCAGCTGATCGACCGCGGAGAGCACGCCGTCGATTCCGCGGAGGCTGCCGCGGCGGCCGGCCGTGACGTGCTGCCACTGCGGCAGGAACCGTCCGAGCACCTCCGGCTCCACCGGCTCGACCTCCTTGCGGAGCCGGGCCAGGGACCGACGGCGGAGCCGACGCAGCACCTCGGCGTCGCACCACTCGCTGCCGCTGCCGGCGGGGCGGAACTCGCCCTCCAGCACCCGGCCGGATGCCGCCAGCCGCTGCAGGGTCTGCCGGGCGACCGCGGCGCCGAGTCCGAACGCCGTCGCGACGTCGGCGGTGGTGAACGGGCCGTGGGTGCGCGCGAAGCGGGAGAGGAGGTCGCCGAGCGGGTCCTCGACGGGGTCGGCGAACGCCTCGGGGGTGCCCGGCGGGACCGGGACGCCGAGACCGTCGCGCAGCCGGCCGACGTCCTCCACCGCCGCCCAGCGGGCCTCGCCGGCGACCCGCACCTCGACCACGCGGCGTACGTCGGCCAGGGAGGTGAGCCACGTCGCCGCGTCGGCGTCCGGCACGGAGCGCGCGGCGACCGCCTCCGCGGTCAGCGGGCCGAGCAGCCGCAGCAGGTCGGCGACCCCCTCGGCGTCGCGGGCCTGCCGGTCGGGCGCGAGCCGCTGCAGCTCGGCCTCCACCTCGGTCAGCACGGCGGGGTCGAGGAGCTCGCGGAGCTCGGCCCGGCCGAGCAGCTCGGCGAGCAGACCCTGGTCGAGCTGCAGGGCGGCGGCCCGGCGCTCGGCGATGGGGGAGTCGCCCTCGTAGACGAACTGGGCGACGTACCCGAAGAGCAGGCTGCGTGCGTAGGGCGACGGCTGCTGGGTGGCCACGTCCACCACCCGCACCTCGCGCCGGTCGAGCTTCTTCATCAGCCCGACCAGGGACGGCACGTCGTAGACGTCCTGGACGACCTCGCGGACCGCCTCGAGGACGATCGGGAACGACGGGTACTTCGTGGCGACCTCGAGCAGCTGCGCCGAGCGCTGCCGCTGCTGCCACAGCGGGGACCGGCGACCGGGGTCGCGGCGGGGGAGCAGCAGGGCCCGGGCGGCGCACTCGCGGAACCGGCTGGCGAACAGGGCCGAGCCGCCCACCTCGCCGGTGACGATCTCCTCGATCTCCTCCGCGTCGAAGACGACCACGTCGCCGCCGGGCGGCTCGAGGTCGGCGTCGGGGATCCGCAGCACGATGCCGTCGTCGGAGGCGACCGCGCCGGCCTCGACGCCGTACCGCTCGCGCAGCCGGGTGTTGATCGCCAGCGCCCAGGGCGCGTGCACGGGCGTGCCGTACGGCGAGTGGACGACCAGGCGCCAGTCGCCGAGCTCGTCGTGGAACCGCTCGACCACGATGGTGCGGTCGCTGGGCAGCACCTCGGTCGCCTCGCGCTGCTCGGTGAGGTAGGTGACCAGGTTGCCGGCCGCCCACTCGTCGAGGCCGTTCGCGCGGGCCCGTTCCTCGGCCTCGTCGGGCTTCATCGCGGCGAGCTCACGGGTGAACGCGCCGACCGCCTCGCCGAGCTCGGCCGGCCGGCCCAGGCTGTCGCCCTTCCAGAACGGCAGCCGCCCCGGGACCCCCGGCGCCGGGGACACCAGCACCCGGTCGTGGGTGATGTCCTCGATCCGCCAGGAGGTGGCGCCGAGCGCGAACACGTCGCCGACCCGCGACTCGTAGACCATCTCCTCGTCGAGCTCGCCGACCCGCCTCCCTGGCCCTTCGCCACCCACCAGGAACACCCCGAACAGCCCGCGGTCGGGGATGGTGCCGCCGCTGGTCACCGCCAGCCGCTGCGCTCCGGGCCGCCCGGTGAGCTGCCCGGTCACGCGGTCCCAGACCAGCCGGGGGCGGAGCTCGGCGAACTCGTCGGAGGGGTAGCGGCCGCTGAGCAGGTCCAGCGTCGCGTCGTACGCCGATCGCGGCAGGCCGGTGAACGGCGCGCTGCGGCGGACCACGTCGTAGAGGGTGTCGACGTCCCACGCGTCGAGGGCGGTGGCCGCCACCACCTGCTGGGCCAGCACGTCGAGCGGGTTGGCCGGCACCGCCAGCGACTCGATGGCGCCGGACCGCATGCGCTCGACAGCGACCGCAGTCTGTGCCAGGTCGCCGCGGTGCTTGGGGAACAGCACGCCCCGGGAGACCTCGCCGACCTGGTGCCCGGCGCGGCCGACCCGCTGCAGGGCGCTGGCCACCGACGGTGGGGACTCGATCTGGACCACCAGGTCGACGGCGCCCATGTCGATGCCGAGCTCGAGGCTGCTGGTGGCGACCACGCAGGGGAGCCACCCGCGCTTGAGGTCGTCCTCGATCAGCGCCCGCTGCTCCTTGCTGACCGAGCCGTGGTGGGCACGCGCGATCACCGGGGGTGCGCCGCCGGACAGGCCGGACTGGGCCATGATCTCGGCCGGCAGCCCCCGACCCGGCTGCACCTCGTCGGTGGTTGAGGAGCGAGCATCCCCGTCCTCCCCGAACCCGGCCCGCTCGGCGGCGATCTCGTTGAGCCGCGCGGTCAGCCGCTCGGCCAGGCGGCGCGAGTTGGCGAACACGATCGTCGAGCGGTGCGCGGCGATCAGGTCGACCACCCGCTCCTCGACGTGCGGCCAGATCGACGAGCGGCTGGTGCCGGCCGAGGCCGGGCCCTCGAGGTCGTCGTCCAGCGGCTGCCCGAGCTCGGTCATGTCCTCGACCGGCACGACCACCTTCAGGTCCCACCGCTTCTCCGACGGCGGTGCCACGACCTCGACCGGAGCCTGGCCGCCGAGGTAGCGGGCCACCTCCTCCAGCGGGCGCACCGTCGCCGAGAGCCCGATCCGCTGGGCAGGTTTCGGGAGCAGCTCGTCGAGCCGCTCGAGGGACACCGCGAGGTGGGCGCCGCGCTTGGTGCCGGCCACCGCGTGCACCTCGTCGACGATCACCGTCTCGACGCCGCGCAGCGACTCGCGCGCCTGCGAGGTGAGCATGAGGAACAGCGACTCGGGCGTGGTGATCATGATGTCCGGCGGCGAGGTGGTCAGCCGGCGCCGGTCGGCGGCCGAGGTGTCGCCGGACCGGACGCCGACCCGGATCTCCGGGACCGACGTGCCGAGGCGGTCGGCGGTGTGCCGGATGCCGGCCAGCGGTGCCCGCAGGTTGCGCTCGACGTCGACGGCGAGCGCCTTGAGCGGGGAGACGTAGAGGACGCGGCAGCGGTGCGCCTTGTCCGGCGGCGGAGTGCTGACCAGGCGGTCGATCGACCACAGGAACGCGGAGAGCGTCTTGCCGGACCCGGTCGGCGCGACCACGAGGGCGTGCCGGCCGGCGCCGATGGTCGCCCAGGCGCCCGCCTGCGCGGTCGTCGGCTCGGCGAACGCGGCCGTGAACCAGGCTCGCGTGGGCTCGCTGAACATCTCGAGGGGATCCGGCACCCGGCCATCTTCCCCCACGCCACCGACAGCCGGGTTTGGCGACGAGGGGCCCGGGGCATCTGTGCCCTGTCACCGCCGGTGGCACCGAGAGAAGCAGGGGGACCCGTCCGATGGGCATCGAGGTCGTCATCGAGAACCTGGAGAGCGGCGCCACGTCGTTGCGCAAGGTCGTCGCACCGCTCGCCGACTACGACTTCAAGGCGACGAACGCGACCGGTGAGTCCTTCGGTCACGTCGAGCTCGCCGCGTGGTTCGAGGCGGCCACCGACCACTGCGACAGCGAGGGCACCACCATGCACGACATGGGGGACGGCCTCGCCGACAAGCTCCAGGCGGCCGCCCGCCTCTACCGCACCACCGACCAGGAGCTCGCCGACCGGCAGCTGATCGAGCTGAGCTGGGAGGTCCCCCAGTGACCGCGCCGTCGGCGAAGCAGCTCGGCCAGACCACGGACCCCGAGGAGCTGGTCCCGGGCAACGTGGAGCACATCGAGGCCAACGTCGCGAAGCTCGAGAAGGAGCACAAGCGGATCAGCGGCCTCTTCGACTCGCTCAAGGCGGTCCGGGTGCCCGAGTGGTCCGGCGTCGCCCAGCAGGCGTGGGAGGTCCACTACGACGCCGAGGTCGACCGCTGGACGAAGTACCTCACGCACCTCACCGAGACCAAGGGCGCGATCAAGGCGTACTCCGGGTCCCTCACCGCCGCCCAGAACAAGGCGCAGCAGGCGATCGACAAGTGGAAGGAGGGGGACTCGGCCACCGACCAGGCGGTCACCGCGTACAACAACGCGGTCGACAACTACAACAAGCACGCCTGCGACCCGATCCCCGTCGGCGGCCCGCCGGTCGTCCGTCCCGCCCACCCCGGTCCGTTCGCCGACCCCGGCGAGAAGATCCGCGACGAGGCGCGGGAGATCCTCGACGGCGCGCGGGACGACCTCGCCGAGGCCGGCGACACCGCGGTCTCGAGGCAGCAGAACGTCGACGGCGCCAGGACCGAGGCGCAGTACGACTTCTTCGGCTGGGACCACGAGTTCGAGGGCCCCTCCGTGACGTGGCCGTGGGAGAAGGCGTCCGAGGACGACAAGAAGTTCGGCACCGAGCCCGGCGAGAGCCCCTGGGCGATCAGCCTCGGCTCCGGCACGCTGAAGGGCTGGATCTTCGACTCCGACGGTTCCTGGGAGGACTACTACGGCCCGCTCGGCCTGAACGCCGAGTACAGCGCCCTGGTCGGCGCCGAGGGCGAGTACCACGCGAAGATCGACAACACCGGCGGTCACGCGGGCGGCGAGCTCTTCGCCGGTGGCAAGATCAAGGGCAGCGGCGGCGTCGACCTCGGCCCGCTCGGCGGCAACGTCGACGTCGAGGGCTGGGCCGGTGCCGGGGCCGCGGTCGACCTCGACGTCGGCTACGACGAGGGGAAGTTCACCATCGGGGGTCACGGCGGCCTGGCCTGGGGCCTCGGTGGCAAGGTCGGCGGCGACATCACCATCGACGTGCCCGGCGTCATCGAGACCGGCGGCGACGTCATCGAGTCCATCGGAGGTCTGCTCCCGTGAACACCACGCTCCCCGTGCCCGTCGAGTTCGAGCTGCCCGGGCCCGAGTGGTCCCCGGCCGACCCCGCGTCGTACGGCGTCACCAACGCGGCGTTCCTTGCCGTCCGCGCGCCGCTGGGCGAGGACTACGTGCCCACGCTCGTGGTCAGCGGCGACGAGCGGTTCGACCCGGCCTCGATGCGCGAGATCGCCGAGGAGGCGGTCGCGGTGCTGGCGGCCGAGACGCCGCACCTGCGGGTCCTGCACCGCGAGGAGGTCGGCGTCGACACCGCGCCGGCGGTCACGCAGCTGGTCGCCGCGGGCATCGAGATCGACGGCCGCCGGCTGGACCTGCTGCAGATGCAGGTGATCACCGCGCTGCTCGACCTCGACGACGAACGACGGCGCGTGGTGGTGATCTACAAGGTCACCTGCCTGGCCGAGGACTGGCCGCGGATCGGTCGTGAGTTCCAGGACTTCATGCGCACGGTGCGGCCGCTCCCGGAGCAGACCGCACCCCAGAAGGACGCACCCTAGACGGGCTCGAGCAGCGCCACCGGGATCGTGCGGCCGGCCTTGTCGGCGTACTTCTGGACCGCCGGCGCCTGCGCCAGCACCACGTCGCGCCACACGCGGTCGCGCTCGTCGCCGAGCAGCTCGCGCGCCCGGGCCTCGAACGTCCGGGCCCGCACCTGCACCTGCACGGTCGGCGACGCCCGCAGGTTGCGGAACCAGTCCGGGTCCTGCGGGGAGCCGGAGCCGGTGCCCCACACGACCAGCCCGTCGTCGGTCTCGAGGTAGCGCACGCAGGTCGACCGCGGGATGCCGGTACGGCGTCCGGGGGAGGTGACCATCAGGACGGTGACCTTCCTGCTGCCGCTGGACAGCCGACCGTCCAGCGTGCGGTACATCCACACCCCGATCCGGTTGCCGGCGCGCAACCACCGCCGCTGCAGCGTGGTCACCGCGCCGTCCCGGGCACGAGTCCCATGGGTCGACGGTAGACCCCCCGGACACGGCACAGACAGACCCGTCCGGGCCTCACTAGTCTCGGGTGCGACCAGTCGTCGGACGAACAGGAGACGCCATGGCTCCGCTGCCGCAGCACAAGATCCAGCTCGACGAGAGCGAGATGCCCACCCGCTGGTACAACGTGCTGCACGACCTGCCGACCCCGCCGCCGCCGGTGCTGCACCCGGGGACCGGAGAGCCGGTCGGCCCGGACGACCTGGCCCCGCTGTTCCCGATGGACCTGATCCTGCAGGAGGTCTCCACCGACCAGTACGTCGACATCCCCGACGAGGTGCTCGACGTCTACCGGTTGTGGCGGCCCAGCCCCCTCTTCCGCGCGCACCGTCTCGAGAAGGCGCTCGGGACGCCGGCCCGGATCTACTACAAGTACGAAGGGGTCTCGCCGGCCGGCTCGCACAAGCCGAACACCGCGGTCCCGCAGGCGTTCTACAACGCGAAGGCGGGCGTGAAGCGGCTCACCACCGAGACCGGCGCCGGCCAGTGGGGCACGGCGCTGGCCTTCGCCTGCGCGCAGTACGGCCTGGCCTGCGAGGTCTGGCAGGTGCGGGCGTCGTACGACCAGAAGCCGTACCGCCGGGTGATGATCGAGACCTTCGGCGGCACCGTGCACCCGAGCCCCTCGGAGCTCACCGAGGCCGGTCGGCGGATCCTCGCCGAGCACCCCGACTCGACCGGTTCGCTGGGGATCGCCATCAGCGAGGCGGTCGAGGTCGCCGCCCAGGATCCGACGACGAACTACGCGCTCGGCAGCGTGCTCAACCACGTGCTCATGCACCAGACGATCATCGGCGAGGAGGCGCTGCTGCAGCTCGCCAAGGCGGGGGAGACCCCGGACCTGCTGGTCGGCTGCACCGGCGGCGGCTCGAACTTCGGTGGCCTCATGTTCCCGTTCCTGCGCGAGAAGTGGGCGGGCCGGATGAGCCCGACCGTGCGTGCCGTGGAGCCGGCCGCGTGCCCGTCGCTCACCCAGGGCACCTACGCCTACGACTTCGGCGACACCGCCGGGATGACGCCGCTGATGAAGATGCACACGCTCGGCCACGACTTCGTCCCGGACCCGATCCACGCCGGCGGCCTGCGCTACCACGGGATGAGCCCGCTGATCAGCCACCTCTACGAGACCGACGAGATCGAGGCGGTGGCAAAGGCTCAGACCGAGTGCTTCGCTGCCGGGGTCCTGTTCGCGCGCACCGAGGGCATCGTTCCGGCTCCCGAGCCGACGCACGCGCTCGCGGCCACCGTCGAGGAGGCGCTGCGTTGCAAGGAGACCGGCGAGGAGAAGGTGATCCTGACCGCGCTCTGCGGCCACGGCCACCTCGACCTCGCGGCGTACGAGGCGTACCTCGCCGGCAATGTGGTCGACCACGCGTGGGAGGACGAGGACATCCAGGCCGCCGTCGCGGACGCGCTGTCGCGGTTGCCCGCGCTGGCCTGAGGCGCGGGCGTCTCGCACCGGCTCGCCCTTGGGGCAGGGCGGGCAGGANCGCGGGCGTCTCGCACCGGCTCGCCCTTGGGGCAGGGCGGGCAGGAATTCCCCGGGCGCCCGGGGAATCCCTGCCCGGTCAGGGAATGCTTTCCCAGCCAGGGCATTGATTTCCCTGACCGACGGCGCTCACCACCGCGGAATGGCGCCTGCGTGTCCTCACGACTCACCGGTCGACCGGTGCGGAAGTACGACGCAGGCGCGACGTCAAGACCGGGCACCTCGACCATCAAGACCG
>NZ_SDKM01000067.1 GCF_004519545.1 Nocardioides guangzhouensis | reverse complement strand
CGCCGACCTCGCGCACCAGCCGACCGGCCAGTGCGACGAGGTAGCCCGCTGACAGGTGGTCGGCGTTGGCGTCCGGGTCGGCGGCGGACGCGCTGAGGGCCGCCGGCGACACGACGTAGGACGCCGCCGACGCTTGCAGCACCCGCTCGGTGATGCCCCCGTGCCGGCGTTCTCCGGAGAGCTCCACCAGCCCGTGCGCTTCGAGCGCCTTGAGGTGGTAGTTGACCTTCTGGCGCGCGATGCCGACTCGGGCGGCGAGCCCGGCGGCGGAGGCCGGGACGGCCAGCTCGCCGAGCAGCCGGGCCCGGACCGGATCCAGCGCGGCGGCGGCTGCCTGCGCGCTCTCGATGACCGCGACGTCCTGCACATCGCCACCCTCCTCTTGACAATAAATCTTGTCAAGGGTTTGCCCTCGGCATGGCGACGAGGAGGTGCGGGGGTGCGCGCTACGGCTCGGGGCAACGACTCACCCAGCGAGCACCAACGATCGAGACACTCGTCTCGACACCAGTGCTCTAGACGCGGCGGAATGACGCGTTTGCGGATCCCTGAACTGTTGCGCTCCGGGGTGCCTACCCTGCGGTCATGAGCTATGGGCTGCGGGACATCGGTGGCGAGCGGGTCGAGCTGTGTGACGAGTGCGGTTTCGACAGCCGTGAGCCGCGCGATCTCCTCGCCGCCTTCGCCGCGACCTTTGTGGCACTGGAGCAGCTCGGTGGCCATCCGGACGCGGGCCGGAGACCCGAGGCCGAGACCTGGTCGGGCACTGAGTACGTCGAGCACTGCGTGGACGGCGCGGATCAGACCGTGGCCCTCTGCAATCGAGCTGCCGGGCGTCCCGAGTCGGAACCCCCGGTCTCACTCTCCGACGCGGCCGACGGAACAGCTGCGCTGGTGCACCAGCTGACGGACGCCCAGTGGGACGCGCCCACGGACGCCTGGCCGTTTGAGGTGTCGGTGCGGCTCGCCATGATCCACTTGCTGCACGACCTGGAGCACCATGTCTGGGACATCCGCCGCGGCTACGCCAAGCTCGCGCTCGCTGACGGCATCGAGGTCGCCACCAGCAGTCGCTGAAAGCCGGTGCCGCCCGGTGATGACGCGCTCCTGGGCGCCCACGCGCGGCGGAATGGGACAGGTCAATCGTGGCGTCGAAGGCAGAAGCCGCAGTTGTATGGATCTGTCAGTCGCGGCGGGCCCGAGGCAGCGGTCTCCGTGATTGATGAGCGAGCCCTTCCCGGGCGACTGCGGTGGGTCGCCGGGAAGGGTTCGCTGTCAGCAGATGCGCTTCGGGCTCCTGTTCTTGGGTCTGCGTGGGCAACGGTCAGCGGGCGGCGGCTCGGATGACGTTGAGGACCGTGCGCGGCGGCGAGGTGGTCAGCGGGCGAGGGAGTCGAGGGAGCGGCCGATGAAGGCGGCCACGGTCTTGGGCTGGGCCATGAAGGCGACGTGGCTTCCGTCGATCTCCTCGGTCGTGGCGCCCATCCGCTGCGCCATGAAGCGCTGCGCCTCGGGGGCGATGGCGTTGTCTCTACTGGACACGAGGTACCAGGTCGGCGCGTCGGACCAGCCGGCGTAGGTCAGGTTCTCGCCGGCAGCCGCGGCCGCCAGCGGGCGCTGGGACATGGCCAGCACCGACGCGACCTGATCAGGAAGGTCGGCCGCGAACGTCTTGTGGAACTGCGCGGGGTCGATGACCAGCTCCGGTCCGCCGACGGCGCCGACTGCATCGTACGGCGTGGCCCGCACGGTGCTCGCGAGCATCGGGGCCGGGAACGGCTCTTGGACGCTGCCGATGCTCTCGCCGGCGTCCGGTGCGAAGGCAGCGAGGTAGACCAGGCCGACCAGGTTCGTCAGGCCTTCGGCGGCCTGCGTGACGACGGCGCCGCCGTAGGAGTGACCGACCAGCACGACCGGTCCGTCGACGGCAGCGGCGGCCGCGTGGACAGCAGCTGCGTCGTTGGCGATGCCGCGCAGCGGGTTGGCGGGCGCCATGACCCGGTAGCCCTGGGAGCTGAGCTCGTCCACGATTCCGGCGAAGCCGGAGGCGTCGGCGAACGCGCCGTGCACGAGTACGGCGGTGGGGGTGGTTGCGGTGGAGTTCATGGGTCTTCCTCTCGTTGAACTTGACGGTGTCAAGTAGGTAGTGGAACTGAGCATGCTCCTCCTCCTTGACACTGTCAAGTCGAAGTGATGCGAGACACGCACTGCGAGGACGACGCCCGGCTAGCGGGTCGAGGGCGGGGCCTGCGCTCCGGCCGCGACCCCGGCGGCGTACAGGCCGAGGAGCCGGTGGGCGAGGTCGGCTGCGCCGTCTTGGTCCTTCTCGGCGACCCGCGCCAGCGCTTCCTCGCGCACGAGCGCGACCAGCCCGTGGGCGACGGCCCAGCTAAGTATCGCCCACTCCTCGGCGGCGTCGTCGCCGACGACGCCGGCGACGACCGCGCGCAGTGGTGCGAGCGCGTCTCGTTGGGCCGTGGTGAGCGCCGGGTCGTCGGGTACGAGCTCCGACCTTCGGAACATCAGGTCCATGACGGCCGGATTCGTCAGGCCGAAGTCGAGGTAGGCGAGGCCGAGGGCCTTGAACTCGCCCTGCGTGGCATCGCCCTCGCTCCCCGCGTTCCGGAGCGCGACGGCCAGAGAGTGGAAGCCATCCACCGCGACGGCGGTGAGCATCCCGGCCCGGTCGCCGAAGAAGTGGGCCGGCGCAGCATGGGAGACGCCGGCGCGCCTGGCCACGGCACGGAGGCTGACGGACGCGTGGCCCTTCTCGTTCAGCTCGTCGACCGCGGCCTTCAGCAGCGCCTGGCGCGCGGACGGGGCCTGGTGCTCGGTGCTCATGGACATATCTTCGCGGGAAGCACTTGACAGTGTCAACTTCCATCTGCATGCTGGTTCCAGCATCACTTGACAGTGTCAAGTCACCCGAAGGGACACCCGCCATGGACACCATCACCGCACCTCCGGCAGAGCAGACCGTCATCCCCGATCGGCCGGTGCCGCCGGCCCGCCCCCGGCTGAGCAGGCGGCGCGTCTGGCTGCTGCCGGTCATCCTGATCCTCGGCCTCGCCGCCGTCCTTCCCGCCATCTACCTGTCCGCCACGGCAGATCCGCAGGGTCACCTGAAGAACCTCCCGGTCGCGCTCGTCGTCGAGGAGCAGAACCCCTCCGCCACGTCCGGGACGGCGACGACCGCCGCCGACCAGATCTCCGCCCACGTCGGCGAGGCGGTGCAGCTGGTCACCATGGATCGCGGCGAGCTCGCCAAGGCGATGGCTGAGGACCAGGTTGCGGGCGCCGTCGTCATCCCCGCCACGTTCGACGCCGACATCGCTAGCCTGCTGCCGGGTGCGACCACGACCGTGGTTCCGACCGTCACGATCCTCACGAACGCCGGGGACGGCGGCCTCAGCAACGGCCTGGTCATCCGCAACCTGACCCCGGTCCTGCGCGGCGTTGCCCAAGCTCTCGGCGCTCAGCTGGCCGACAGCAGCGCGGCGCCGTTGCCGGCTGCGAACCAGGCCCTGCTGGCCGAGCCCTTCCGCGTCACCTCCGAGCCGTTCAAGCAGCTCCCGGACGACTCCGGCCTCGGCACCAGCGCCTTCTACTACGCCCTGGTCCTGGTGCTCCTCGCCTTCATCGGCGGCAGCCTGGTCGGTCCCCTGGTCGACGGCGCCGTCGGCTTCCTGCCCAGCGAGGTCGGCCCGAAGGTAATCCGCCGGCCCTACATTGCCGTGACCCGCCGGCACTCCTTCCTGTCCAAGACCGGGATCCTCGTGGCCGTCTCACCCCTGGCGGCGCTCGCCGTCCAGCTGGTCGCCGCCGCCGTGGGGATGACCGCACCGGACCCGCTGCTGCTGTGGCTCTTCGCGACGACGACGATCGCCGCCATCGGCACCGCGGTGCTCGCTCTCTTCGCAGCCTTCGGGCCCGGCATCGGATCCCTGGTCAACACCCTGCTGTTTGTGGCGCTGGCCATGGTCTCCTCCGGCGGCGTCGTCCCGACAGAGGCGGTCCCGGCGCCGTTCGCAGCCGTCTCCCACCTCGCGCCGTTCCACCACGTCGTCGAGGGAACCAGGTCCCTGTTCTACTTCGACGGCAACCTCGCAGCCGGCCTCGGCAGCGCCTGGATCAGCATGGTCGCCGTGGGGGCGATCGGGCTGCTGGGCGGGCTGCTCGTGACGACTGCGTACGGACGGATCCCCGCGTTCACCCGCGACCCCAAGGCCGCTGCCTGAGTCCACCATCACCTCCCCGGCCCATGCGAGACCCACCGGAACTCGCGCTCTCCCCGGAGGTTGGTGCGTCATAGTGGGCGAAGTGACTCACCGTCGAGGCGACGGTGCGCGTCGCCAGCCTGGGGTGCGTCACCGCCCGGCTCCGACGAGACGTTGGAAATGCACCCGAGCTTTTGGTCAGTGATCACCGTCGGGCAGTGCCGCAAATATTCCCCACATATTCGGTCGTGAGTGGGCAAATTGGCGCACAGCACGGCTCAGCGGGGGAGCGCTGTCTTTACGTTTCCGCAGGTCAGCGCGGGAATGCGCAACCGGACGCAAGAACCGCTACGCCGGAGCACAACATCAAGGGGTCGCAGGTTCAAATCCTGTCAGCCCGACAAAAAGCAAGGCCCTGACCTGCGGAAACGTGGATCAGGGCCCTGCTCGATTTGAACCATCGGCCGCGAATCCCGACATAATCCCGAAGTACTCGCGGGTTCAAGTCTCGCCGGAGGTCTCGCTGACCAGCGAGAATCGGGCCGCACCGTGGCCGACGGGGGCGGTTGTTCCCGGAGTATTCCCAAAGTATTCGCGCGTGATGGCGCTCGGCGGCGACGCTGGCCGTTGGGTCGCTGCGTCGTCTGGCCGGCTCGGGCGTGATCGCTCGCCTGTTGGGTCGCTGGGTGTTCGGTTACTGGGCCAATGTCCCCGAGGTCAGCCGGGCGCTCGGCCAACGTTGCGACTTGGGTGCGATCGCCCGGTATGCCCGGGGCGGCCAGTTGCTGCGAACGCGGTATGACCCGCGTTGGCAACTGGTGGGGGCCGATGGGTGGATGGGGCGACTTGTAAGCGTTAGCGCAGCCGGGTCCTGAAGGTCACTGTGGTCGAGTCCGCCTGGTTGCCGGCGTCGTCCGCGGCGATGACGCTGAACGTCAGCGAACCGGGCCTGCCGGTCAGGACGCCGGCAGTCTCGAAGAAGTCGCGCTCCAGGGTGATCGTCCAGGACCCGCCGGCGTCGGCCACCACCGCGCGGTACGGGTCGGCGTTGGTGTCGTAGGCGGTGACCGTGCTGCCGGGGTCGGCGGTTCCGGTCAGCGTCACCGGGACGGAGGTCAGGGTCGAGCCCGGCGAGGGGCTGAGGACGACGGGGGAAGACGGGGGCGTCGAGTCGACGGTGAAGCTCACCGACGAGGTCACCGTCGTGCCGCCGGCCGACATGCTCGCGGAGAGGGTGTGCGGGCCGTCGCCGAGGAAGAGGTTCGTGACCCACCGCCCCTGGGAGCATTGGAGGCGGTCGACGAGGTCTCCGTCGACGGTGAGGTCGACGACGAGGTCGCCGACGCACGCGCCCTCGGCGGTGGCGAAGGTCTGCTGGGCGCTGCCCTCGCGTGGCGAGGTGATGGTCAGGCTCGTGTCCAGGAGCGTCACCGTATGGGTGACGCAGTCGCGGGCGATCGGGCTGCCGAGTTCGTCAGACTTCTCCGCGCAGATCTCGTGAGTTCCCCAGTCGACGGGAATCGTCGAGGACCACTGCCCGTCGGTGGCGGTGGTCGCATCGGTGAACACCCCGTCCAGGTAGACGCGCACGAGCGCGTCGACGTTGGAGGTCTCGGTGCCGGAGACGACCACGGTGGTCGAGTCCGCACTCGATCCGTCCTCCGGCGAGGTGATGTCGACGGTGGCCACCGGGATCGGCGCCGAGGTGAACGTGCGGGTCACCGACGCCACCACCGTGCTGCCGTCCACCGCGAGCTGCTCGGCGGTCAGCACGTGTTCGCCCTCCGGCACCTCTGTATAGCGGTGCTCGAAGGAGTACTGGACACAGGGCACGAGCACCGAGGAACCGTCGAGGGTGAGTCGCACGGTCGAACCGTCGTGGCATCCGCCCACAGCGGAGAAGGTGCTCTGGACGCGTGCGCCGTCCTCCGGGAAGAGGCTGAGGTACTGCCCGTCGACCTCGACGGTGTAGGAGATGCACGCGCGTGCCACGGACCTGCCTGCGTCGTAGGCCTCGGCGCAGATCTGCGTCGTACCTGCCGGCAGCGGGTTCACGGTCGTCTGCCACGACCCGCGGACCACCGCGGCATCGTAGGTGTTGACGTCCCCGGGGATGGTGACCGCCACGCTGGTCGCGTTCTTCGCGGCCCCGGCGACGACGAGGTTGATGCCGGACCCGGCCGAACCGTCGGACGGTGCCGCGATCGTGACCGAGCCGCGGACCGGTTTCGCCGCCAGTGCCGGGCCGGCCAGCCCCAGCGGGACGAGGGTCGCGACCAGCAGGGCCACGACCCGACGTGTTGATGCGACACCGAACATGGAAACCCCCGACCCTCGAGGCGAGACGAAGTCACCGCTCGGTCAAGGTAGCGATCGGCGCATCGCGGCAAACCACCCTCAGGGGTGAGTGCACCCGGGGTTCTCACCAAACCGGTGCGTGTGCTTCGGGGCAGCGGGGCTGGCTACGCGTCGCACCGCCAGTCCCCGCAGCCCGGTACGCCGGTGCTGAGCCGGCCTCGCGCCCTCCCGACGAATCGCGGCTGAATTGCCGCGACTGAATTGGCCCCGAGTCTGAAGCGGCCAGAGCCTGCGTGGCTACCTGGAGTCGCAGGCCTTCTATCGGGGCGACGTCGCGAATCAGTCAAGGGACCCAAGATCCGATCGTCGATCTGCACGTAGTCGGGCATTCGGCGGCGCCAGCGCGCTGAATGTCGCTGGTGGTCTGACCCCACGACGATGTGCTCGCACCGCCCAAATGGACCACAGACACGCGGTCGTGCAGTGGCATAGCGTCTTGCCATCTTCTCGGGACAGGAGCACGTGATGGTGACTCTCATTCCAGCGGGTTACCCGTGCTGCAAGCACGATGGTGTCGACCCGTTCGACTTCGCCACCGCGTGGGGCCTCGCCCGGGACGTATTCACGGTCGTGGGTCAATTCCAGCGCGAACTGGGCTGCTGAGCGCCGGGCCTCCCGCTCGCGATGCGCTGCCCTCGGCCCCCGAAGACCACCAGAGGGGAGTCAGTCATGAAAACGCTGAAGAGGATCTCGGCCTCATCTCTTGTGGCCGTCTGCACCATCGCGATGAGTCCCACCGCGCTCGAGGCCACCGAGCCAGCCACCATCGTTGTCGACGACGACCGGCTCCAGTGCCCCGACGCTGACCTCGACACCATCTCCGCAGCCGTCGCCTCAGCGAAGCCCGGCGACACGGTGCAGGTATGCCCGGGGGTCTACCCGGAGGTCGTGCAGATAGACCGCCCGCTGACGCTGGCCGGAACTCCCGGGGTCGAAGCATTCGACTGCTTCGGCACAGCGCCGTCACAAGCTGGTGACCTCGACCCCACGACGTACGCCGTGCTCACCCGGCCCCCGGGCATCGAGGGCAACCTGCTGACCGTGGCGAGTGCTGGGGTCACGGTGACCGGAATGGTCCTTGAGGGGGCGCTAGGGGAGCCGGTGGACTCCATCTATGATGCGGCGCTCCATCTGCTGTCCGGCACCGCGGGCGCGCGCGTGCACCACAACCTGATCCGCCGCAACTCGCTGGGAATCGACCTGGGCAGTGACGGCAGTGCGACCACCCGGGTGGACCACAACTGCTTGCGGGACAACCAGTTCGGGATGGCGAGCCAAAGACAGGATTTCGTCGGCGGAGTCGTTGAGAACAACAACACGTTCCGGAACACGATCCTCGCTTACGAGGTCGGATGGCCGCGCGCATCGACCCGGCAGTCGTTGTTCGCCCACAACGTCTCTCGCCAAGACCGCATCACCTTCACCGTGAGCAACAGCTGGAACGTCTCGATCGCAGACAACGACATCGAGCCGGCATCGACCGGCGTACAGCCGGCCAGTGGGAACACGAACATCAGGATCACTGGCAACCGGATCTTCGGTGGAACCACTGCTGGCGTGGCCTTCTCGGCCACCGCGGGCCCGACATCACAGAAGGCACTCGTCGCTGGCAACGACATCAGCGGATTCGGACGGACGCCCACGGGCGGCATCGGGATCGCCGTCGCCACCAACGCCGCGGGGGTGCCGTCGATCGACGGGGTGAAGGTCATGGACAACGTGCTGAGCCACAACGCCGTCGGTATCTCCGTCCAGCTCAACAACCTGGGGGTTCAGGTGCATGGCAACACCTCCAACGACAACCGCCAGTTCGGAATCCGCGCCCAGTTCCTGTTCGGCACGGCGTCCAGCGCAAGCTTCAAGGACAACGTCATGCTCGGCAACGGGTCGCCAAACCTGGTCCCGTCGGCCGACGCGTTCGACAACAACCGCCCGGCGAACACCTGGGCCGGCAACGTGTGTGAGCGTGACATTCCGATCGGCACGATCTGTCAGAGCTGACATCGTCAGCCGCTGTGGTACGTCGCGGACAGCACCTCCGGCCTCAGGGTTGCTGACAACGTCGGCTCTTGGTAGGAGACGAACCAGTCCACTCCTTGGCCCGTCAGCGAGGTCGCGTCCATCGGAGCCGAAGTGACGCAGTCAGTCGCCGCCGCCCGAGACGTTCGGCAGCGGCGCAGAACCTTGTTGACTTTGGTGGTCGGTTGTTGTGCTGCGCGGCGCGGCCGACGTGCCGCGGTAATTCCCCAACTATTCGGTCAATAGCCCGCTTTCGAGGTCAAGGTCGAGCAACAGGGGAGTCGCCGCGAGAAGGTGTTTGCGCAGGTCAAAGCATGTTTCCGCAATTGAGGACCGAGCTGGCGCTGGCCTTGTCGATGGCCAAGGGGTCGCAGGTTCAAATCCTGTCAGCCCGACAAGAAAACCGCCTCTGAACTGCGGAAACGCAGTTCAGAGGCGGTTCGGATTTGAGCCAATGTGGCCCGAGTCCCTACCTATTCCGCAAGAAGTCGCCGGTTCAAGACTCCGTGGGGTGTGCCTGATCTGCGGGAACGTAACCGGCGCCCGAGTTGCCCTCGGCGCCACTCCGCACAAATTCACCAACTATTGGTCGCTGCTCACGGAACGACCGCATCCCACGTGCACAGGTATGGAGGCAAACGGACCGCTGGAAGCCCGGGTGACGTCCCCGGGAGGTCACTTTCTCGGGCGTCGTCCGACCCCGGCGAACGGGTTACCTCGGCTCGATCGACCCAGAGGTCACGTGGGTCGCTCGGCCCAGTTCACCCGTGTTGCGGCAACCCTCGCCTCGTTATCTCGCCCCCAGGCGGAAGGCGAGGTCAGGGTCTCGCAGCGCGGCAGAACGGTTCACCCCGTCACCCGGCCCGGAGGCCTGAGCGAGATCCCCCTGCTCCACTCGGTTCCCGCACGGCGACCGTGGTTGCCGAGACGGACGTGACGGCACCGGTTCGCTCGCGAGGCCGTCCTCACGGCGGTCACCGGTCACCGACCGACGTGGAGTCCGCCGACGCCTTGGTGCGCGAGCACGAGAGCGGTGAGGCCGACAGGTGGGATACGACGTAACGGCGGTCTAATGGGTGCATGGTCGACGGTCTGGCGCGGGCGCGCGAGTGCTACGCGCGTCGTGCCTGGAGGGACGCCTACGACGGCTTCCTCGGCGAACGCGACGAACTCGGAGCCGACGACCTCGAACGGCTCGCGGCGAGTGCCTACCTCGTGGGCAGCAACCGCGAGAGCGACGAGGCGTGGGCGCGAGCGCACCGTCGTCATCTCGAGGAGGACGACGTCGTTGGTGCGGTCCGCTGCACCTTCTGGCTGGGGTTCCGGCTGGTCAACGCTGCTGAGTGGCCCGAGGCGAACGCCTGGATCGCGCGGACCGAACGCCTCGTTGCCGCTGCATCCGGCGGCGCCCTGGCGCGCGGACGTCTGGACTACCTCACCGGGCTACGCGCTGCCTTCGAAGGCGACCTCGCCGCCGCGGCCGCTGACCTGGAGCGTTCTGCCGCGATCGCGACCCGTCATGCCGACAGCGAGCTGGCCGCGCTGGCCAGGCTTGCCCTCGGTCGCGTGCGGATCTTCCTCGGCGACATCACGGCCGGTATCCGGCTCCTTGACGACGCGATGCTCGACATCGGCTCCGAACCGATCTCGCCGATCGCGGTGGGCGACAGCTACTGCACCGCCATCGACGCGTGCCACGACCTCGTCGACGTACGCCGCGGTCAAGCGTGGACAGACGGCCTGGCGCGGTGGTGCGAGGAGCAACCCGACCTGGTGCCCTTCCTCGGACTGTGTCAAGTCCATCGGGCTGAGTTCCTGCAGCTGAAGGGTGCGTGGGTGGAGGCAATGGCCCAGGCCGGACTCGCGCAGGCGCGCCTGACTCAGCCGTTCCGGCAGCTTGCGTACGGCGCCGCGCTCTACCAGCAGGGGGAGCTGCACCGGTTGCTCGGCGAGTTCGACCGGGCCGAAGCGTGCTACCGCGATGCGAGTGCCGCAGGTCGTGACCCGCAACCCGGGCTTGCCCTGTTGCGCCTGCGTCAGGGGCGGGTGGGCGACGCTGTCCAGGCGATCGACCGCGCGGTCTCGGAGGCCCGGGATCCGGTCAGCCGGTCCCCGCTGTTCGCGGCGTACGTGGAGATCATGCTGTCTGCCGACCGCGTGATCGACGCGGAGAAGGTGGCATCGGAGCTCACGGTTGTCGCGGCGTCGCTCGGATCGCCCTTACTCGGCGCCGTCGCCCGACGTGCGGTCGGCTGGGTCCGGTTGGCCGAAAAGGACACGCGAGGCGCACTGGCCGACCTGCGCCGGGCGAGCGACGGCTTTCGCGACATCGAGGCGCCGTACGAGGTGGCCTGCACCGCCCTGCTGATCGGCACGGCGCGCGCAGCGCTGGGCGATGCCGAGGGGGCAGAGTTCGAGTTCGAAGCCGCGCGAGCGACGTTCGAACGGCTTGGCGCCCGGCCGGATCTGGCGCGGCTGCCCGCCCGGGCGGCGGCTGGCCTCACGGCGCGGGAGGTGCAGGTGCTTCGGCTGGTGGCTCAGGGGGCGACGAACCGAGCCATCGGGAGTGCGCTCGGGCTAAGCGAGCGCACGATCGACCGTCACGTGAGCAACATCTTCACGAAGCTGGGCGTCTCCTCACGGGCCGCGGCCACAGCACTGGCCTATCGGTCCAACCTCATCTGAGGATCGTTGTACCCACGCAGACGTCGCGACGTCGTGGGTGACTTCCCCGATGCCACGATGATGCAGCGCTTCTAACGTCGCCATGTCCCCGACCAGTGGGACCTAGACCCGAGGAGCACACCATGCCGCACGCGTCCCGTGACACCGCCGCCGAGTCGATCTCCCTGTTCGGCATCGACGTCAGGTTGACCAACTTGGACGGCGGGTACACCGTCTGCTTCGAGTCCCATGCCAACGACCTGGATCTGGGTCCGCTCTTCGACGGCCTAGCCGGCGGCGTGTGCCACTTCATCCGGCTCGGCTACGTCATCGAGGGAGCCGTAACGTTTCGCATCGGCGAGCGCACCGAGACCTACTCGGCCGGCGACGCCTACCTCGTACCGCCCGGACACGTCCCGATCCAGCACAAAGGCGCACGCCTCGTGGAGTTCAGCCCGACCGAGGAACTGGGCCAAACCATCGGCGTCGTGATGGCCAACGTCGAGCGTGGGCGGACTCCGCTGCAGCTGTCGTCGAGGAAGTGACAGCGATGAGCGTGTTCTACAAGGCGTCCTACGCCGTGGGCTTCCACCCATGGGAGGACCTCGCCGCCCACCGACCCTTCGCCGAGGCGCTGCTCGCACTGGTCGAACAGGAGGAGGACGGCCGTCCGCCACCCTACGGGCGGGCTCTCGACCTCGGCTGTGGCAGCGGCACCTGGGGCGTGAAGTTGGCGGCGCGGGGCTGGAGCGTGACCGGCGTTGACAACGTGGCCAAGGCGTTGGGGCGGGCCAGGCACCGGATCCACGAGGCCGGGGTCGAGATGCGGCTCGTGCAGGGGGACGTCACCCGGCTTCTGGAGTCCGATGTCGGTCCCGGATACGATCTCGTCCTCGACACCGGTACCTTCCACGGGCTCACCCCTGCGCAGCGACGGGACATGGGTCGCGAGGTCGACGCGATCTCCGCGGCGGACGCCACCGTGGTCCTCGACTGCTTCTCGCCGCGGAAGCGTGGCCCACTGCCGCGCGGGTGCACGCGGGAGGATGTCGAGGAGGCGTTCCCGGGCTGGGAGGTGGTCGCCGTCGTCGACGCGGACACCGATCCGGATCCGATCTCGCGGATCCTCAGGTTCGACGAGGTGTTCTACCGGCTCCGTCGTCGCGTTGACTCGGCGTAGCAGACTCGTTGCTTTCGGAGGTGGCCGATGAACCGGCCGAAGAGCGTCCTGGTGGTCGGCGGTGGCATCGCCGGCCTCGGGACCGCGCGGGCGCTGCGGGAACGGGGGCTCGAGTGCGATGTCATCGAGCGCGCGGCAAGCTGGCATCACGGAGGAGCAGGGGTGTATTTGCGGCTCTTGTGACTCTTCTGTGGGTGGT
>NZ_SDKM01000066.1 GCF_004519545.1 Nocardioides guangzhouensis | reverse complement strand
CTTGACCGTCCTTGCGGTGCGGGTGGTTTCGAGACGGGCTCGTTCCTCGCCCTCCTCAACAACCGGAGTCGGCTGGGTGGTTTCGAGACGGGCTCGTTCCTCGCCCTCCTCAACCAGCGATGCGGGGCCGCGCCGTACGATCACGCGGTGAGCACGACGGGGGAGCGGCGGGAGACCGCGCCGGGCGGGTTGTTGCGTGACCCGGAGTTCCTGCGCTACCTGGTCGGCCGGATGCTGAGCGGCGCCGGCAACGTGGCCACGCTGCTCGCGCTCCCGGTGCTCGTCTACCGGGCCAGCGACAGCGCCTCGCTGACCGCGCTGGTGGCCGCGTGCGAGGCCGCGCCGTACCTCGTGTTCGGGCTGTTCGCCGGTGCGCTCACCGACCGGTGGAACCGCAAGAAGGTGATGATCGCCGCGGACCTCGCCTCGACCGCGCTGCTGCTGACGATCCCGCTGGCGCACGTGTTCGCGGAGGTCCGCGTCCCGCACGTGCTGGCGGTGGCGTTCCTCGGCCCGACCATCGGCGTGTTCTTCGACGGTGCGGTCTTCGGCGCGGTCCCGATGCTGGTCGGCCGGGACCGGATCGCCGCCGCGAACTCCTACGTCTGGAGCCTGCAGAGCGTCATCGAGATCGTGGTCCCGTCGCTGGTCGGGGTACTGCTCGCGTTCGTGCACCCGGCCTGGCTGCTGGGCTTCGACGCCGCCACGTTCGCGCTCTCGGCGATGCTGCTGGCCGGCATCCACCGCCCGATGTACGACGCGACCCGGGCCCGCGCCGCGCTCACCGTCCGCCAGGTCTTCCGCGACATCGGCGAGGGCATCGACTACCTGGTCCACCACCCCGGGGTGCGCACGATGACGATCATCGGGTTCCTGCAGTGCGTGGGTGGCGGCGGCTTCATGGCGCTGTACGTCGTGTGGGTGGACCGGGTGCTCGGGCTCGGGACCGAGGGCTGGCGGTTCGGCGCGGTGTACGCCGCGTGGGCGGTGGGCTCGCTGGCGGCGTCGCTGGCGCTGCCCCGCCTGGTGCGGTTCGTCAGCCCGGCCCGGATCGCGCTGGTCGCGCTGCCGGTCAACGCGGCCCTGTGGTTCGCGGTGCTGCTGCAGGAGACCTGGTGGGTGGCCGGGCTGCTGATGATCGGATGGTCGGTGGCCTACACGATGGTCGCGATCAACTCGATCACCTACCGCCAGCAGGTGACCCCCGAGCACCTCCTCGGGCGCGTGAACACGGCCGGCCGGATGCTCTCGTGGGGGATGGGCTGGACCGGCGGTGCCTTCCTCGCGGGCCTCGCCGTGCACGGGCTCGGGCTGCGGCCCGCGCTGGTCGCGTTCGGGTGCGCGTCCCTGGTCGCGGTGGCGGTGGCATGGACCTCGCCGCTGCGGACCGCGAACGGGGACCCGGGCACGGGCTAGAGTCCGAGCGTGCTGACCACCCGGGAGGGCGTGCACGTGCTCTCCACCTCCGACCTCACCGAGTTCCTCGCCCTGGCCGAGGCCGACCCGGTGGTCAACGTGTTCGTCGACTACCGCGCCCGCACCACCCGGCTGGACCGGCGCTGGCTCGGCGGCGAGGTGTGGGGCCGGTTCGTCGACGGGCGGATGGTCTCGGCCTGCCACGTCGGCGCGAACCTGGTGCCCGTCCAGGCTGGGCCGGACGACATCGCGGCGTTCGCCGACCGGGCCAGCGGACCCCGGCGCGGGGTCGCGTCGATCGTCGGCCCGCAGCCGGCGGTCGAGGGCCTCTGGCGGTGCCTGGTCGACTCCTGGGGAGCGCCGCGCGAGCTGCGCCTCGGGCAGCCGCACCTGCAGATCGACGGGCCGCCGGCGGTGCCGCCCGACCCGGCCGTCCGGCGTACGACGATGGCGGAGTTCGACGTCGTCTACCCGGCCTGCGTCGACTTCTACACCGAGGAGCTCGGCATCTCGCCGGAGTACGGCGGGGGCGGCAGCTTCTACCGCGCACGGGTCCAGCAGCTGATCTCGAAGGGCTGGCAGTTCGCCCGGATCGAGGACGGACGGGTGCTGTTCAAGGCCGAGGTCGGCTGCGTCTCGCCGTACGCCGCGCAGATCCAGGGTGTCTACGTCGACCCGGACCGCCGTGGGGAGGGCCTCGGCGCCGCCGGCATGGCCGCCGTGGTCGACGCCGTGCGCCGCGAGATCGCCCCGGTCGCCTCGCTGTACGTCAACGAGTTCAACCTCTCCGCGCGGCGTGCCTACGAGAAGGCCGGCTTCCGGGAGACCGCGCGGTTCTCGACCGTCATGTTCTGACGCGTCCCGGACGCGGTGCTGGACATCCCGACTCTGAATGATCTAATACGAGCGACTTACTGTTGTTCTAATCTCGGGAGTGCACATGAGCAAGGCGGTCGTGGTCGACGGTCGAGAGGTCCCCATCCGGAGGGTCGCCGCGGCGTCCCTGATCGGGTCGGTGGTCGAGTGGTACGACTTCTTCCTCTACGGGACGATGGCCGGCCTGGTCTTCGCCACGGAGTTCTTCCCCAGCAAGGACCCGGTCACCGGTGAGCTGCTGGCGTTCGCGACGTTCGCGGCCGGCTTCATCACCCGGCCCCTCGGCGGCGTGATCTTCGGCCACCTCGGCGACCGCCTCGGACGCAAGCCGATGCTGGTCGTGACGATGATGATCATGGGCCTGGCGACGTTCGCGATGGGCCTGCTGCCGACCTACGCCTCGATCGGCATCGCCGCCCCGATCCTGCTGGTGACGCTCCGCATGCTCCAGGGCATCGGGCTCGGCGGCGAGTGGGGCGGCGCCGTGCTCCTCTGCGTCGAGCACGCGCCAGAGGGCCGACGCGGCTGGTTCAGCAGCTGGCCGCAGCTCGGCGTGCCGATCGGCCTGCTGCTCTCGACCGCCTCGGTCCGCTTCCTGGACTCGCTCGGCAACGACGCGCTGGTCGAGTGGGCCTGGCGGCTGCCGTTCCTGTTCAGCATCGTGCTGGTCGCGATCGGCCTGTTCATCCGGCTTCGGATCACCGAGCCCGAGGCGTTCCGCGAGGTGGTCGTCAACGACGACCGCGCGAAGCTGCCGGCGTTCGAGGCGCTGGTGAAGCACCCGAAGGCCACCCTGCTCGGCATGGGCGCCCGGATCTCCGAGAGCGTGACCTTCAACGTCTACAACGCCTTCCTCGTCGCGTACGTCGCGACCCTGGCGCTGGCGCCCACGGTGATCCTCGACGCGCTGCTGGTGGCCGCGGTGGTCGGGTTCTTCGTGATCCTCGGCTCCGCCCGGCTCTCCGACCGGGTCGGCCGCCGCCCGGTCTTCGCGGCCGGCGCAACCCTCGCGTTCGTGAGCGCGTTCCCGGTCTTCTGGCTGGTCGACACCGCCGAGCCCTGGCTTGTCACCGTCGCCGTGGTGGTCGGCTGGGGCCTGGCCGCGTGCACGATGTTCGGCCCCGAGGGCGCGCTGTTCGCCGAGCTCTTCCCGACCCGTGTCCGCTACAGCGGCATGTCGACGGTCTACCAGCTCGGCGTGCTGCCCTCCGGCGCCGTGGCCCCGGCCATCTGCACCTGGCTGGTCGCCCAGGCGTCCGGGGAGTCCTGGCCGGCCGCGGTCTACGTGATGGCGATGGCGGCGGTCAGCCTGGTCGCGCTCGCCTTCCTCCCGGAGACCCACCGCCGCGACCTGCGGGCCCCCGAACCGGTCGCCGAGGCGGTCCGCCGCGAGGAGCTGGTCGCGCGATGACCGTCCCCTCGGACCGTCCCGACGTCGTCCTCGTGCTGGCCGACGACATGGGGTTCAGCGACGTCGGCTGCTACGGGGGCGAGATCGCCACCCCGAACATCGACCGGCTGGCCCGCGAGGGGGTGCGGTTCACGCAGTTCTACAACACGGCGCGGTGCAGCCCGTCCCGGGCCAGCCTGCTCACCGGGCTGCACCCGCACCAGGTCGGCGTCGGCATCCTGAACTTCGACGACAGCCCCGACGGCTACCCGGGCGACCTGTCCCCGGAGTCGGTGACCATCGCCGAGGCGCTGGGCGCGGCCGGCTACGCGACGTACCTGTCGGGCAAGTGGCACCTCTCCAGCCAGATGGACCGGCCCAGCCCGAGCTGGCCGACCCGGCGCGGCTTCGACCGGTTCTTCGGCACCCTCGAGGGAGCCGGCAGCTTCTACCAGCCGCGCACCCTCACCCGCGACGAGGAGAACGTCGAGGAGGAAGGGGAACGGCCCGACTTCTTCTACACCGACGCGATCTCCGACGCGGCCGTCGACTTCGTGGCCGGGCACCACCGGGACCGCCCTCACGACCCGCTCTTCCTCTACCTCGCCTACACCGCGCCGCACTGGCCCCTGCACGCGCACGAGGAGGACATCGCGAAGTACGACGGCGTGTACGACGCCGGCTGGTACCTGCTCCGCGAGGAGCGGCTGGCGCGGCTGGTCCAGGAGGGCGTCCTGGAGCCCGGCACCGCGATGGCCGAGCGCGACCCGCGGGTCCCCGGCTGGGAGGGTCGGACGGGGAAGGACTGGGAGGCCCGGCGCATGCAGACCTACGCCGCCCAGGTCGACCGCATGGACCAGGGCATCGGCCGGGTCCTCACCGCGCTCGAGGAGACCGGACGTCTCGACAACACCATCGTCGTCTTCCTCTCCGACAACGGCGGCTGCGCCGAGGAGATGCCGCCGGAGTCGGTCGAGGAGTTCGTGACCGCGTTCGTGCCGATCAAGGGGGAGACCCGCGAGGGCGACCGGGTCGTGCCCGGCAACGTCCCGGGCCTCGACCCCGGCCCGGAGGCGACCTACCAGAGCTACGGACGCAGCTGGGCACACCTGTCCAACACGCCGTTCCGGGAGTACAAGCACTGGGTGCACGAGGGCGGGATCGCGACGCCGCTGGTGGTGCGGTGGCCGGACGGCCTGCGCGACGCGCCGGAGCTCGTGCGGACGCCGTACCAGCTCGTCGACGTGCTGCCGACCCTGCTCGACGCGACGGGCGCCGCGTGGCCGCCCGAGCGCGACGGGCACCGGGTCCCGCCCGCCGAGGGGGTGAGCATGCTGCCCGCGCTGCGAGGTCAGGAGACCCAGCCGCGCGAGCTGTTCTGGGAGCACGAGGGCAATGCCGCGATCCGGTCCGGGCGGTGGAAGCTGGTGCGCAAGCACGACGGGGACTGGGAGCTCTACGACATCGAGCGGGACCGGGCCGAGCAGCACGACCTCTCCGGCCGGCACCCGGACGTGGTCGCCGACCTGGCCGCGAGGTACGACGCCTGGGCCGCCCGCTGCGGGGTCATCCCCCGACAGCAGGTGCTCGACCTGTACGCCGCGCGAGGGCACGGCCTGCCGCCGGAGTGAGGGCGGGCGCCCGCGGGGGTGCCCTAGGGTCGGGACGTGGACATCCCCAAGGACACGCTCGGCCTGGTCACCGCCTTCACGGTCAGCGGCATCACCCACCTGGTGAAGCCGGAGGTGTTCGAGCCGCTGATGCCCGAGACGCTGCCGAAGCACCGGGAGATCATCCTGGCCAGCGGCGTCGCCGAGCTGGCGTGCGCGGCCGGGATCCTGCACCCGCGGACCCGCAGGGCCGCCGGCTGGGCGAGCGCCGCGCTGCTGGTGCTGGTCTTCCCGGGCAACGTGAAGCAGGCCGCGGACGCGCAGAAGACCCGCAACACGACGTACCAGCGCGCCACGCTCGCGCGGCTGCCGGTCCAGCTCCCGCTGATCCGCGCGGCCCTCAAGGTCGCCCGCGGCTGAAACCGCTTCGTGCCCGGGGGCACCCCACAAGTAGCCTTCTCCGCATGATCCTGCGCATGTCCCAGCTGTTCGTCCGCACCCTCCGCGACGACCCCGCCGACGCCGAGGTGCCGAGCCACCGGCTGCTGGTCCGCGCCGGCTACATCCGCCGTGCCGCCCCGGGCATCTACACCTGGCTGCCACTGGGCCTGCGGGTGCTGCGCAACGTGGAGCGGATCATCCGCGAGGAGATGAACGCGATCGGCGCCCAGGAGCTGTCGTTCCCGGCGCTGCTCCCGCGCGAGCCCTACGAGGCGAGCAACCGCTGGACGACGTACGGCGACGGCATCTTCCGGCTCCACGACCGCAAGGGCGGCGACTACCTCCTCGGGCCCACCCACGAAGAGATGTTCACGCTCGCGGTGAAGGACATGTACTCCTCCTACAAGGACCTCCCGGTCTGGCTCTACCAGATCCAGACCAAGTACCGCGACGAGGCGCGTCCCCGCGCCGGCGTGCTCCGCGGCCGCGAGTTCATCATGAAGGACTCCTACTCCTTCGACACCACCGACGAGGGCCTCGACCGCTCGTACGCCGCGCACCGCGAGGCCTACATCCGCACCTTCGACCGCCTCGGCTTCGACTACGCGATCGTCAAGGCGACCAGCGGGGCGATGGGCGGCTCGAAGTCCGAGGAGTTCCTGGCCAAGGCCGACGTCGGCGAGGACACCTACGTCCGCTGCACGCATTGCGACTACGCCGCCAACGTCGAGGCGGTGACCGTGCGGGCTCCCGCGCCCGTGCCGTACGACAACGCCCCCGCGGCCCACGCCGAGGACACCCCCGACACCCCGACCATCGAGACCCTGGTCGACCACCTCAACGAGACGTTCCCGCGCGAGGACCGGCCCTGGGAGGCCGGCGACACGCTGAAGAACGTCCTGGTCGTCCTCAAGCACCCCGACGGCACCCGCGAGCCGCTCGCGATCGGCCTTCCCGGTGACCGCGAGGTGGACCAGAAGCGCCTCGAGGGCCAGCTCGAGCCGATCGAGGTCGAGCCGATGGACGACGTCGAGATGAAGAAGCACGAGGCCCTGGTCAAGGGCTACATCGGCCCGGCCGCGCTCGGCGAGGAGTCGGCCTCGGGGATCCGCTACGTGGTGGACCCCCGGGTCTCCGAGGGCACGCGCTGGGTGACCGGCGCCAACGTCCACGGCAGCCACGTGATCGACCTGGTCGTCGGCCGCGACTTCACCGCGGACGGCACCATCGAGGCCGCGGACGTGAGGGACGGCGACCCCTGCCCGAACTGCGACGAAGGCGTCCTGGAGACGGCGCGCGGCATCGAGATGGGCCACATCTTCCAGCTCGGCCGCTGGTTCGCCGAGGCGCTGGACCTCCGGGTGCTCGACGAGAACGGCAAGCTGGTCACGGTGACCATGGGCTCCTACGGCATCGGCGTCACCCGTGCCGTGGCCGCGATCGCCGAGGGCAACAACGACGAGCTCGGCCTGTGCTGGCCGCGCGAGATCGCGCCCGCCGACGTGCACGTGGTGGCCACCGGCAAGGACGAGGCGGTCTTCGAGGCCGCGGCGGCCCTGTCGGACGAGCTGACCGCGGCGGGCCTGGACGTGATCTACGACGACCGGCCCAAGGTCAGCCCCGGCGTGAAGTTCAAGGACGCCGAGCTGATCGGCGTACCCACGATCGTCACCGTCGGCCGCGGCCTCGCCGACGGCAACGTCGAGGTCAAGGACCGTCGCAGCGGCGAGCGGCAGGAGGTCCCGGTGGGCGAGGCGGCCGCGACCCTGACCGGGATCGTCCGCGGCTGATCGTGGGAACACGCGCACGGGGTGGCGTCGAGGCGGTCATCTTCGACTGGGGCGGCACGCTCACCCGCTGGCACGACGTCGACTTCCACGCGGAGTCGCTGGCGCTCGCGCAGGCGGTGGCGAACGCCTCGGACGACGACCACCCGGTCAACGCCGCGCGGCTGCACGCCGCCGGTGACGCGATCTGGGGGAGGAGCCGCGACCAGCAGCGGAGCGCGACGGTCGCAGACCTCTTCACCGAGGCGGGGCTCGAGCACGACCCGGACCTGCTCGACGCCTACTACCAGTTCTGGCTGCCGCACACCGCGACCGACCCGGACGTCGGCCCGCTGTGGGAGGCGCTGCGCGCGGACGGTGTCCGGGTCGGCGTGCTGTCGAACACGATCTGGCCGCGGGACTGGCACGTCGGCTACTTCCGCCGCGACGGCGTCGACCACCTGATCGACGGCGACGTCTACACCTCCGAGATCCCGTGGACCAAGCCGAGCGTGCACGCGTTCCGGGCCGCGATGGCAGCGGTCGGGGTCACCGACCCCGCGCGCTGCGTGTACGTCGGGGACCGCCTGTTCGACGACGTGTACGGCGCGCACTCGGCCGGGCTGCGCGCGATCCACGTCCCGCACAGCACCATCCCGGCGGGTCAGGTCGGTCACACCGAGGGCACGCCCGACGCGGTGGTGCACCGGCTGTCCCAGGTGCACGACGTGGTCCGCGCCTGGTCCTGATCGGGTGCTCCGACCGACCAACTTTTGCAGGTTTGTGCAACGCGAGAACCTGCAGCGGAATCCACTAGGGATTGCAGGTCCATGTAAGGAATGATCTTTCCCAGCGGGGCTCGGGCCCGCCGACCGGGTGGCCCCCGCCTGCTGCTGACCAGGCGGGGGAACCCTCGGACCCGTGATGGCCGGGTCCGGATTCAGCGGTCCGCCAGCTCGCCGGCTCCGGGGAAGATCTCGGGGCTCCCCCGGAGCCCGAGCTGGCGGACCGCTGTCTCGGTCAACGCACCGGTCGCGATCCGCCGCCGGTTCCCGGTCGTCCGTGCCACCACGTCGGCGTAGATCGCCGCACACCGCTGTTCGGTCAGCAGGGCCGCCGCCTCGACCTGGCGGGGGTTCCCGACCCGGTTCGGCAGCTCGTAGGCCACCTCCGAGGCGACCGGGTCGGCGCCCAGGTCCCGGATGGTCCGCTCGAGCAGGTCGCGTCGCCCCCGGTGTGCCCCGTAGGCCGCGTCGACCTCCCGGAAGAGGGAAGGGGTCTTCGACCGTGACGACTGCCCCCCGAGCACGCCGTACACCCAGACGGCCGCGTGCTCCCCGGCCAGCGCCTCCTGCAGCGCGGCCACCTCGGCGACGGTGTCCGTCATGCGGTGCCACCCTTCTGGAGCGCGGCCAGCACGACCCGGCGCTGCGCGACCGCGGCGGCCATCGAGGCAAGGGCGCGGGCGAACGGCCCGCTGGCCGCGGACCCGGCCGCGGTGGTCAGGGTCTCCTGCAGGGCGCGCTCCTCGGTCAGTACCAGGGCCAGCGCCGGGGCCGGTTTCGCGGGGACCGCCGGCAGCGACGGCTCACCCGTCGACTCGCCGGTCTCGGCGAGCAGGTCGGCGTGCGCCTCGTGCATCGCGGCCACCTCGTCGAGAGCCGCCGAGAGGCCCGGGTGTCCGCTGGACACGGCGGTCACCAGGGCGGCAGCCCGTTCGGTCGCGGCGAGCGCCTCGCCGGCGAGCTGGACGTCGTCGTCGGGCGCCGCGCCGGTCGTCGCGGTCGGAGCCGGTGCCGGCTGGTCGTCGCCCTCGTCCTCAGGCCCCCAGCGGCAGCCGGCGAGCGCCAGCAGCGGCGCAGCGGCGAGCGTCGTACGACGTCGCACCGGGTGCGCGAGCAGGGTCGGGGGGAGCGGCACGCGGGGAACTCTAACGCCCGGTCGGAGCGGCTCCGCACAGCCGCTAAGGTTGTCGCGACAACAGCACAAGGAGGTCGGAACCCGTGAGCAGCGCCAAGTCGGACGCCACCAGGGATCGCATCGAGAACGAGCTCCTCGGCCCCTTGTCCGCGCTCGGCCTCGACGTCGAGGCGGTGGAGCTGACGCCCGCAGGCAAGCGCCGCGTCCTGCGCATCGCGGTCGACAAGGACGGCGGGGTCACCCTGGACGACGTCGCCGAGGCCACCCGGGAGATCTCCTCGGTGCTCGACGCCTCCGACGCGATGGGGGAGCACCCCTACACGCTCGAGGTCACCTCGCGTGGCGTGGACCGCCCGCTGACCCTGCCCCGGCACTGGCGGCGCAACGAGTCGCGCCTGGTGAAGGTGGCGCTGGCCGAGGGCGGCGAGGTCCAGGGCCGGATCGGCCGCAGCACGGACGAGTCGGTGGTCCTCGACGTCGACGGCACCGAGCGCGAGCTCGCCTACGCCGACATCGCCAAGGCCCGCGTCCAGATCGAGTTCAACCGACCCGCGTCGAAGGAGGCGTGATGGACATCGACCTCAGCATTCTCCGCATGCTCGAGCAGGAGAAGGAGATCAAGTTCAGCGTCCTGGTGGAGGCCATCGAGCAGGCCCTCCTGACGGCGTACCACAAGACGCCGGGCGCCCAGGCCGACGCGCGCGTCGAGCTCGACCAGAAGACCGGGCACGTGACGGTCTACGCAGCGGAGCTCGACGACGAGGGCACCAAGGTCGGGGAGTATGACGACACCCCCGAGGGCTTCGGCCGGATCGCGGCCACCACCGCGAAGCAGATCATGCTGCAGCGGCTGCGGGACGCCGAGGACGACATCAAGTTCGGCGAGTTCTCCGGCAAGGAGGGGGACATCGTCTCCGGTGTCATCCAGCAGGGCCGTAACCCCGACGACGTCCTCGTCGACCTCGGCAAGCTCGAGGCGATCCTGCCGCTCGGCGAGCGGGTCCCGGGCGAGAACTACGCCCACGGCGAGCGGATCAAGTGCATGGTGGTCTCCGTGCGCAAGGGCATGCGTGGCCCGCAGGTCACGCTCTCGCGGACCCACCCGAACCTCGTGAAGAAGCTGTTCGCCCTCGAGGTCCCCGAGATCGCCGACGGCACCGTGGAGATCGCGGCCATCGCCCGCGAGGCCGGCCACCGGACCAAGATCGCGGTCCGCTCCCGGGTTCCCGGCGTCAACGCGAAGGGCTCCTGCATCGGTCCCATGGGTCAGCGGGTCCGCAACGTGATGTCGGAGCTGCACGGCGAGAAGATCGACATCGTCGACTGGTCCGACGACCCGGCCAGGCTGGTCGCGAACGCGCTGTCCCCGGCGCAGGTCACCTCGGTGGAGGTGGTCTCGGCCGAGGCCCGGTCCGCCCGGGTCGTGGTGCCGGACTTCCAGCTGTCGCTGGCGATCGGCAAGGAGGGCCAGAACGCCCGCCTCGCCGCCCGGCTGACCGGGTGGCGGATCGACATCCGCTCGGACGAGGCCTAGCCGGTCGCGCCGGGCGACGCCGGCGTCCAGGAGACGTGGTCGACGGTCAGCGACGGCACCAGGTGGTCGTCGTCGCCGACCGACCACTCCGGGAAGTCGAAGACCGCCAGCATCAGCTGCAGCGGGTACGTCGGCGGGTGCGGGCAGCGACGCGCCTCGGGGCCGTCCACCGTGAACACCGCCTCGGCGCGGTCCCACGTGACGGCGTAGGTGTGCCAGTCGCTGACGTCGACCGGCAGCCGCGGTGCCGCGAAGTCCTCGACCAGGTCGGGGTCGCGGAAGGCGTGCAGACCGCAGCCGATCTCGGCCGTGCCGTCGCGGACCGACCGGCCGAACACCTCGACCACACAGATCTCGCCACACCGTTCCGGCCGGTCCTCGAAGCCGACCATCCACAGCGAGGCCATCGAGCGGGGCGACAGGTCCGCCCGGCACCGGACCTCGACCCGGCCGCCGTCGACGAGCAGGCCCTCGAACCGGGGCTGCTCCTCGCGCACGGTCAGTCCGTCGCGGAACGGCTGCTGGCCGATCGTGCTGCCGACCGGGCCGGAGAAGCTGCCGGTCTGCAGGCCGCTCACCCGCAGCGGTGGCTCGTGGTCGCCCGCGCACCAGTGGGGGTGGTCCACGGGAATGTCGAGGACCAGCGCTCCGTTGGAGAGGTGGTACGCCGCCGCGGCCTCCGCGCGCGACGACCAGGCCGGAAGGTAGTGCGGCAGCCAGACCGTCGCGTCGAGCGCGGCCCCGGCGAAGCCGTCGTACCACCGGGCCGTCGGTCGCCCGGTCGGTCGGTCCGCCCGCGGGCCGGCGGTGGGGTCCGCTGAGGGCATGTGCTCACGCTAGCGGCCCTCCCGGTTCGGAATCCGGTGGCGGGACCCGGTAGACTGCACTGCAGTGGTTCGCACACCCGACACAGACGCCTGCCCTGACCCCACCGCACCCGCGGGACCGGTCAGGACCTGCATCGGTTGCCGGGAGCGGGCCGCGAAGAGCGAGTTGCTGCGGGTCGTGGCCGGCTCGGATGCGCACGGCGCCGCCGTCGTCCCCGATCCCACCGCCACGATGCCCGGCCGCGGGGCGCACCTGCACCCCACGGCCGCCTGCTACGACCTCGCGGTGCGCAGACGGGCCTTCGCCCGAGCCCTCCGGCTCGAGCGGGGACTCCCCAGCACACCGGTGGGGGACTACCTGGGCATCTCGCCGACATGACAGTGATTCACCGACAGGAACTGGAGCAGCAGCTCATGAGCACTCGATGAGTACCTCCCGATGAGCATGCACAACCACTAGCGGTCCGAATCACCCCCTCCCCGTCCGGGGAGACCGGGGCTCGGGCCAGAAGGAGAAGCGTGGCCAAGCCCCGAGTACATGAGCTCGCCAAGGAGTTCGGCGTCGAGAGCAAGTTCGTTCTCGAGAAGCTGAAGGAGATGGGCGAGTTCGTCAAGTCTGCCTCGTCGACCGTGGAGCCCCCGGTCGCAATGAGGTTCAAGAAGGAGTACGGCGAGCAGCTCAAGGCAGCTGCCGACGCCGCTCCTCCCGCGCCGGAGAAGAAGGCGCCTGCCAAGGCTGTCCCGGCCCCGAAGGCCGCGGAGCCCCAGGTCGACGCCGAGCCTGCGGAGAAGCCGGCCCCCAAGCCGGCCGAGAAGACGGCTGAGAAGACGGCGGAGAAGCCGGCCGAGCAGCCGGCGGCCCCGGCCGAGGCGCCCGCCGCGGCTGCTCCGGCCGCCCCGGCCGCCCCGGCCGCCCGCCCCGGCCCCAAGCCCGGTCCCAAGCCGGGCCCGAAGCCGCCCGCGCAGCCGGAGGCCCCGGCCGCCAAGGCGACCCCGGCCTCGCCGACGCCCAAGGCGCCGGCGCCGCGCCCGGTGGGCCGTCCCGGAGCTCCGCGCCCGGGCAACAACCCGTTCTCGTCCAGCCAGGGCATGGGCCGCCGGCCCGCGCCCGGCGGCGAGCGCCCCGGTGGCGCCGGCGGTGCCGGAGGCGACCAGCGTCCGCCCCGTCCGCCGGCCGGTGGCGGTGCGCCGGGTCGTCCCGGCATGCCGCGCCCGAACCCGGCGATGATGCCGAAGTCCCCGGCCGCGTTCGGCTCCGGTCCCGGCGGGCCCGGCGGCCGCGCCGGTGG
>NZ_SDKM01000065.1 GCF_004519545.1 Nocardioides guangzhouensis | reverse complement strand
GGCGCGGACGACTACGTCACCAAGCCGTTCGACCTCGACGAGCTGCTGGCCAGGCTGCGGGCACTGCACCGGCGGCACCACTCGTCGGGGACCCAGGTGCTGGAGGTCGACGGGCTGCGGCTGGACCCGGCGGCGCACCGGGTCACCCGTGACGGGGTCGAGATCGAGCTGTCGGCACGTGAGTTCAGCATCCTGCACCTGCTCCTCGAGCGGGTGGGCCGGGTGGTCACCCGGTTCACGATCCTCGACGAGGTGTGGGACGGCGAGACCGACCTGCGCAGCAACGTCATCGACGTCCACGTCGCCTCCCTGCGCGGCAAGATCGACCGGCCGTTCGGCACCGAGACGATCACCACCGTGCGCGGCGTGGGCTACCGGGTGGACGGGCGCTGAGGGGCGGGCCACCGACGTGAGCAGGGTCTCCCGGATGCCGCTGCGCCACCGGCTGGTGCTGGGCTTCTCGCTCGCGATGTCGGCGGTGCTGCTTGCCGCGGGCGGGTTCGTCTACTGGCGCGTGGAGCTCGCCCTCGACCGGTCGCTGGACCGCGAGCTGGGCGACGCCACGTCCGCGCTCGCACCGCTGGTGACGCCGGCCGGCCGGGTGACCGACAGCTCCGCGGTCGCCGCTGCGGGCGTGGCCTACCAGGTGCTGGACGAGGACGGCCGGGTGCTCACCGGGTCGGTGACCGAGCCGCTGCTGGACCCGGCGGACGCGCGGGCCAGTGACGACGGTCCCGTGCGCAGCGACCGCGGCGCCCTGCTCCCGGCGTCCCCGGACCCGCTGCGGCTCGAGGTCTCCCGGCTGCCCGCGGCGGCGGGCCCCGCGACGTACCTCGTGGTGGCGGCGCGCCGCGACCAGCGCGACGAGGCGTTGCGGGAGCTGCTGCTGCAGCTGCTGGTGGCGGGGATCGGTGCCCTGGTGGTCACCGCTTTCGTCGGCGACCGGCTCGCGCGGGCGGCGCTGCGGCCGGTGGAGGACTACCGCAGCCGGGCCGCCGAGATCGCGGCCGGCTCCACCGGGGTCCGGCTCGACGTGCCGCCGGACCGCGACGACGAGGTCACCCGGCTCGGGCACACGCTCAACGACATGCTGGCCGCGCTGGAGGCGGCGATCGCCCGGGAGCGCCGGTTCGTCGACGACGCCAGCCACGAGCTGCGCACCCCGCTCACGTTGCTGACCAGCCGGATCCAGCTGGCCCGCCGCCGGTCGCGGTCGGTCGCCGAGCACGAGGCGGTGCTGGCCGAGCTGGAGACGGACGTACGCCGGCTGGCCACGCTCGCCGAACAGCTCCTGGAGCTGGGCGCGGCCGGCACCGGTCCCGCGGCCACCGCCGACCTGGCCGCCGCCGCGCAGGACGCCGTACGCCGGCACGCCGGGGAGGGCGTCACGGGGCGGGTTCCGGGGGGCGTCGTCCCGGTCCCAATGAGCGCGCTCGCGCTCGACCGGCTGCTGGACAACCTGCTCGGCAACGCGCTCCTGCACGGCGCTCCCCCGGTGACGGTGGAGGTGGACGCCGCCGATGGCTGGGCGCGGCTGCGGGTCGCCGACGCCGGGCCGGGCATGGGGCCGGAGCTGCTGGCCACGGCGACCGAGCGGTTCACCCGTGCCGACGACGCGCGCTCGCGGCCCGGGGCCGGGCTCGGCCTCGCACTGGTCGAGGCGCTGGTGCTCGACGCGGGCGGCCGGCTGCGACTGTGCGCGCACGGCACCCACCAGCGGGTCGGGCCGGACGCCGGGCCGGACGCCGGCGTGCCGTGCGACCACGACGACCGGATGACGGTGACCGTGCTGCTGCCGCCGGTCAGTCCATGACCGGCGCAGGCGCTCCGGCGCGGTGGCCGCACCGCTCCAGCATCGCGACCAGCACCCGGTGCATCCCGTCGGCGCCCTCGACGGCCTCCCAGGTGTCGCCGAGCAGCGCCGGCGGGGCGAGCAGCAGCGCGGAGTCCTGCCAGCCGCCGAGCCCGCCGTGGGCCCCCACGAGGTCCTCGAACGCCGCGATCTCGAGGGTGTCGAGGTCGACGGTGCTGTTGACGTAGAGGTCCGGCGCCTCGGCCATCGCCATCGCCCGGGCCAGCATCCGCGCCGCGTGCTCGCCGTACGGCGCGAGCGGGTCGTCGCCCTCCACGGTGCCGGTGGCCAGGTCCCGCCGGCCGGTGGCACCGATCACCCACGGGGTGCCGGCGCCGTCGGTGCCGGCCACGAAGCCGATCCCCGGATGTGCCGCCAGACCGGGCACCAGCCGCGGCCAGCGGCCCTCGAGGTCGTCGAGGGTGAGCCGCTGCGGACCGGGGACGTAGACCAGGCCGAGGTTGCCGGAGCCGAGCACCACCAGGTCCGAGTCCGGCGGCGCCGTGTCGTCCCGTGCCACCTCCTTGCTGACCCGCTTGTCCGCGGTCCGGGAGATCCGGCCGGTGAGTCCCTCGTCGCCGAGGTCCTGCACGAGCGAGTCGGCGCGACCCCAGCCCTCGACGGAGTGCTCGATCCCCTGCACCGGCGCCGCGGTCAGCTCCGCGCAGAGACCGGACAGGTCGGTGCCGTAGCGGTCGGCGAACGGGGTCCCCTGCGACTGCCCGTGGTCGGAGACCACGACCAGGTGGTAGCGCCGGGCACCGCGGGTGGCCAGCTCCTCGAGCTGGGCGAGCACCCCGTCCAGGCCGTCGAGGGCGGCCAGCGACTCGGGGCGGAACACCCCGGCATGGTGGGCGATCTCGTCGTAGTCGACGTAGTCCACGTAGACCGAGCGGGTGCCGCGCCGCATCTCCTCCGCGACCAGTGCGGTGTTGAGGTCACGCAGCAGGGCGTTGGTGATCGCACGCAGGATGGCGAACGTCCAGTTCCGCCTGATCCGGGGAACCAGCCGCCGCTGCTCCTGCCGCCGTGCCTGCCAGCGCTCCTTGACCACCTCGGCGACCGTCCGCGAGAGGCTCCGGGAGAAGCCGGCCGGAGAGGCCAGGAACCAGGCGACGGCCCGCCGGGTCTGCGTGGTGCCGCGCTTCGCCCCGGCCACGCTCATCGTGAGCGGCGAGCGCTCCGCGTCGCCGGAGAAGAGGTTCGAGATCGAGACACCGTCGTCGCACAGCAACCCCCGCCCGTCGGTGGCGCGGGCCTCGATGATCTTCGCGTCGGCGGGCCTGTTCGCGACCAGCACCCGGCCGAGCTCGCGGTCGTACCACCGGAACGCGGGGATCCTCTGCACCGTGCCGTGCAGGAGCCCGAGCTGGCTCGCCGGGGTGGTGCAGGGCAGCTGCGGGGTCCACTCGTGCAGCACGTGGCTGCCGTCGGCGAGCCAGCGCCGGATCGTGGGTACGCCGCCCGACTGGACCGCCCAGCGCAGCACCGGGAACGCGACCCCGTCCATCTGCACGAACACCACCCCGTCCACCTCGGGGTCGGCGACGGTGTGCGCCTTGCCGCGGCGCATCAGCGCCGAGGTCAGCCCGGCCTGGCTGCCGGACGCGGACAGGTAGGCGACCACGGTGCCGAGGGCCGCGCAGATCCAGCTGGTCACGACCGCCGCCCAGAAGGTGGCGTCGATGCCGGGCACGGTGACCATGGCGACGTACATGACGACGGCCTGGCCGACCAGCGCCAGCGGGGCGACCGCGAGCCAGCCGATCCGGGCCGAGACCTCGACCAGCAGCGGGCGGACCAGCAGCCCTGCGACGCCGCTCACCGCGGCGACGGCGACCCACGCCCACGGGCTGGTGGCCGACACGTTCGGCTGCAGCCAGGCCGCGACCATGAGGATCAGCGACGAGAACACCCAGGTGACCAGCAGCCGCACGAGGTCGCCGAGCAGCAGGCTGCGCCGCTTGCTGGCCATCGCGCCTCCCTCACCGTGGCCGGTCACCCGAGCGGAACACGGCGAGCATGGCGCGGCGCCGGCCGCGGCGCGTCACCCGAAGCGGGCGAGCCTCCGCCGCCGGTGCCAGGCCACCAGCCCCACGACCACGAAGCCGGAAGCCACGGCCAGCCCGACGCCGCCCAGCGAGCGCTCCACGAGCGGCAGGGACCGACCGGCGAGGTAGCCGAGCAGGGTCACGCCGGCGCCCCACAGCAGACCCCCGGCCGCGTTCCACGCGAGGAAGCGGCGGTACGGCATCCCGCTCATCCCGGCCAGGGCGGGCGTCAGCGCGCGCAGCAGCGCGGTGAACCGGCCGGCCACGACGGTGACCCCTCCCTTGCGCCGCAGCCGGTCACGGGCCGCGTCGATGGCCGGCCGGTGCCGGCGCAGCGCCCGCGCGCCGATCAGCCGCGGGCCGAGCTTGCGCCCGACCTCGAATCCGACGGTGTCGCCGACGATCGCGGCGACGACCACGACCGCGGCGAGCAGGGCCACCGACAGGTGGCCGGTCGAGGCCAGCAGACCACCGACGAGCACCGCCGACTCGCCGGGCACCACGAAGCCGACGAACAGGGCGGCCTCGGCGAACACCGCCGCGCCCACGGCCACGTAGGCCAGCGGGGGCGGGATGGTGCCGAGGACGTCGACGACGATCTGCTGGACGCTCATGCCGACGACGGTAGGTCGGCTGGATGAAGGCCGGATGAAGGTCGGCTGCAGGCGCTCCGGGTGCTCCGGGTCACCCGAAGCGGGCGACCCGCAGCGGCGCGGCCGCGTGCTCCCATCGGAGCGTCGGCCGGGTCGGGTCGACTCCGGAAGTCGGGTTCGCCGCTCGGGAGCGGGCGGTCGGAGGAGGAATCGACATGCGCACCTTTGCCTCGTGGACGTCGATCGTGGTCGGCGCGATCATGGTGGTCGCCGGGATCCTGACCTGGATCGTGGTGAGCACGACGTTGGCCGACCAGAAGATCACCACCTCGGGCGACGCCTGCCTCCCCGACCGGGACGTCAAGGGCCCGTTCACCGCCTACTGCCAGGCGGACGTGATCGACAAGCACGTCAAGGAGGCCACTGGCGGCAAGACGTACGCCGAGCTCGCCCAGGACGATCCGAAGCGGGAGACCGCCATGACCGGCTCGTTCCTGCAGGCCTCCCTGTTCACCTCCGTCGTCGCGTTCGGAGTCGCGTTCATGGCGGTCGGCGTGGGGGCGGTCTTCGTCCTGATCGGGTTCGGCATGCGCACGCCGCCGGTCCGGGCCGGCGGCGGACACCACGCCGCCACGTCGGAGGACACCAGGCCGGCCTGACCGGGCTCCGCTCAGGTCCCTCTCAGGCGGGACGGCGACAATGGTGTCTCCCCACCCCGTCCCCCAGGAGATCGATGAGCCACGCCACCGTCACGCCCCGCGCCCAGGAGCTGCTGTCCCGACTGGAGGCGTGGGCGCACCGCGGACGCGGCCGCGCCCTGGCGGTGAAGGTCGCGGTCACCGTGCTCGGACCGCTGGTGGTGCTGACCGGGATCGCGATGACCGTGCTCCCCGGACCGGGCCTGGTGGTGATGGCGCTGGGGTTCGCGCTGCTGGCGCTGGAGTACGACTGGGCGCGTCACGTGATGCGTCGTGCGGGTGAGGGCCTGTCCCGGATCCGCCGTGCGGTCCTCCCGCAGGGCGCCTCCCAGGGCCGGCGGGCCTTCGGGGTGCTGGGCGCGGGGGCGTTCGTGGCCGGCACCACGCTGCTGACCGCCGCGGTCACGACGTACGTCGGCACACTCGCGGTCCTCTAGGGATCGGTCGGCCGCGCCTACTCACCCGATCCGGGCGAGTGCGGACCCCGGCCGCTGGCGTCACCCTGAGCGCGTCGGCGCACACGAGGAGGACGCGATGATCAGGGCGATCGACGGCATGCCGGACGGGACACTGGGCTTCGAGGCGGTCGGGAAGGTCACCGCCGACGACTACCGCCAGGTGCTGGTGCCGGCGGTGGAGGGCGCGATCGAGCGGGGCGAGGTGCGGCTGCTGTTCCTGCTCGGGGACGACTTCGACACGTACTCCGCCGACGCCGTCTGGGCGGACATGAAGCTCGGGGCCGGGCACCTGCGCAACTGGAAGCGGGTCGCGGTCGTCTCCGACGCCGACTGGCTGGAGAACTCGGTGAAGGCGCTGGGGTGGCTGCTGCCCGGGAAGTGGCGGGTGTTCGAGACCGACGACCTCGACGACGCGCGGGAGTGGCTGGGGCGCTGAGGTCAGGTGCCGGCCGCTGCGGGATCCGCCGGCTGGCCCACGGCCCGGGTGGGCAGCAGCCGGGTGAGGAACAGGGCGACCGCCGCCAGGACCGCGAGCACCGCCAGGCTGAGCCGCAGGCCGGCGATCCGTGCGTCGGCGTTGAGGTCGGAGATGGTCTGCGCCTTGTCCGGCGGCACCCCGGCCTCCTCCATCGCGGACTCCAGGTCGGCGTCGGAGACGAACGGGATCCCCCCGGAGAGCTCCACCTGGGCGGTGCTGTTCACCTCGGGCGGCACGTCGGGGTTCGCAGCCAGGCCGGACAGGAAGGTCGCGGTCAGGGCGCCGATGAGGACCGAGCCGGCCAGGGCGGTGCCCAGCGAGGCGCCCAGGTTGGTCACCGTGTTCTGCAGGCCGCCGACCTCGCCGGTGCGCTCGTCCGGCACCGCGGAGACGGTGACCGCGCCCAGCTGGGAGGCCAGGGCGCCGACGCCGAGCCCGGCCAGCAGCAGCGGGACCGTGACGATCTCCGCCCCCGCGCCCTCCTCGAGCGCCGCGATCAGCGCGAGGATGCCGGCCAGGATGGTGGCCAGCCCGACCGCGACAACGGCTCGTGGCGAGGCCCTCGGCCAGAACTTCGGGATCCCGACCGCAGCGAGCAGCAGCGTGACCGACAGCGGGAGGAGCCGGATCCCGGTGTCCAGCGCGCTGAGACCGAGCGCCACCGACAGGTAGAGCGGGATGGTGAAGAAGAGCCCGGCCTGCAACAGGAACTGGAAGCCGAACATGGTCAGGCCGCCGGTGAGCTGGGCGTTCTGGAACATGGTGAGGTCGACCAGGGGCTCGCCGCCGCGCGCGACGACGTGGTGCTCCCACGCGACGAACAGGCGCAGGAACAGCAGCCCGGCGACGATCAGCCAGAGGGTGAGCGAGAGGCCCAGCACGTCCGTTGCGCCCTCCTTGGCCAGCACCCAGCCCCACTCCCCCGACCTGAGCACGCCGAACACCGCGAGGCCGAGGCCGGTCGACGACAGCGCCACGCCCACCAGGTCGAGGCTGCTCCGCCCTGCCGGCGCGACGTCCTGGATCTTGCGGGTCAGGGCGAGGATCGCGATGACGATCACCACCTCACCGGCGAAGACCAGCCGCCACGTCCAGTACGTCGTGACCGCGCCGCCGATCAACGGTCCGGCAGCCACGGCGATCGCGCCCGCGGAGGCGACCAGCCCGTAGGCGCGCGGCCGGTCCCCGGCCTCGAAGTTGGAGGCCACCAGCGCCACGATCGCCGGCATGATCAGCGCCGCACCGACGCCCTCGAGGAAGGACCATCCGAAGATCAGCACCGGCAGGCTCGGCGCCAGGGAGGTGGTCAGCGACCCGCACCCGTAGATCACGCAGCCGATCGCGAACGCCTTGCGCCGCCCGATCATCGAGCCGATCTTCCCGCCGGTGATCATCAGCGTCGCCATCACCAGCGTGTAGAGGGTGATCGCGGTCTGCACCCCGGTGACCGTCGTACCGACGTCCTCGGCGACCTGCGCGATCGAGACGTTCATGACCGAGCTGTCGAGGGTCATCAGGAACTGGCCGGACGCCAGCGTCATGAGGACCACCCCGGCGCCGCCCGCGGCGCGTCCCGAGATCGCTGCTGACGTGGACGACGCCATCGCCCACCTCCTCCTGCTCACTGCGCGGCGACCTGCTGCGCTCGGCGGGGACAGGATGCCGCCGGCTGCCGGTCGTGCGCCTCACCCGACGAGGGTGGGTCGCGGGCCGGCTCCCCGGCGGTCCAGACCNGGTCCAGACCGTGGTGGTGTCGAGACGCTCGCTGGCGCTCGCTCCTCAACCACCGGGAGATGCGCTCGGCGACCGCTGGTTGAGGAGCGCGCCCTGTGCCCGTCTCGAAACCGAGGTCGCGACGTGTCGGGTCAGTCGGCCCAGTCGACCGAGAAGTACTGCGTCTCGCAGAAGGCGCGGATCCCCTCGCGCGCGCCCTCGCGCCCGAGTCCGCTCTCCCTCACCCCGCCGAACGGCGCCGCCGGGTCGGAGACGACGCCGCGGTTCACGCCGACCATGCCGGCGTCGATGCGCTCGGCCAGCTTCAGCGCCCAGCGCAGGTCGCCGGAGAAGACGTACGCCGCGAGGCCGTGCTCGGTGTCGTTGACCTGCCGGAGCAGCTCGTCCTCGTCGCGCCAGGTCACCACCGGCGCGACCGGGCCGAAGATCTCCTCGCGGAGCAACGGGGCGTCGGCGGGCACGTCGACCAGCACGGTCGGCGGGTAGAAGTGGCCGGCGTCGGCGGGCGCCGCGGACCGGTGCGCGACGGTGGCGCCGGCGGCGAGCGCGTCGTCCACCAGGCCGGTGATCGTGCGGACCGCGCGGTCGCTGATCATCGGACCGACGGCGGTGCCCGCGTCGAGCCCGGGGCCGACCGCCAGCGCCTCGACCGCGGCGCCGAACGCCGCCACGAACACGTCGTGGACGGCCTCGTGGACGTAGAAGCGGTTCGCGGCCGTGCAGGCCTGGCCGCCGTTGCGGAACTTCGCGATCATCGCGCCGGCCACCGCCGCCTCGATGTCGGCGTCCGCGGCGACCACGAACGGGGCGTTGCCGCCGAGCTCCATGGAGGAGTTCACGACCCGGTCGGCGGCCTGCGCGAGCAGGTGCTTGCCGACGCCGGTGGAGCCCGTGAAGGACAGCTTGCGGACCCGCGGGTCCTCCAGCCAGGTGGTGACCACGTCGGCCGGGCGGCTGGTCGGCACCACGTTGACGACCCCGGCCGGGGCTCCGGCCTGGTCCAGGATCCGGGCCACCGCCAGCGCGGTCAACGGGGTCTCCGCGGCGGGCTTGAGGACGACCGTGCAGCCGGCGGCGAGCGCCGGACCGATCTTGCGGGTCGCCATCGCGGCCGGGAAGTTCCACGGGGTCACCAGCGCGGCCACCCCGACCGGTCGGGACGTCACGACGGTCCGGCTCCCCCCGGCCGGGGACACGCCGTACGCACCGTCGGGGCGGACCGCCTCCTCGGCGAACCAGCGGAAGAACTCCGCGGCGTACCTGACCTCGGCCCGGGCGTCGGAGAGGGACTTGCCGTTCTCCCACGCGATCAGGGCGGCCAGCTCGTCGATCTCGGCGAGCATCAGCTCGAAGGCCTGGTGCAGCACCTCGGACCGGGCGCGCGGCGCGGTGCCGGCCCAGCCGGGGAACGCGGCGGCCGCGGCGTCGACCGCGCTCCGGGCGTCGGCGGCGGAGCCGTCGGCGACCAGCGTGATCAGGTTGCCGGTGGCCGGGTCGACCACCCGGAACGCGGCGGCGTCCTCGGAGGGGCGCCGGCTGCCACCGACGTGGATGCCCAGCCCGGGGCGGAGGTCGTCGACGTAGTCGAGCAGGTCGAGGGGCTCGATCGGCGAGCCGGCGATCAGGGTCACGGGGTTCCTCTTCGCGGGAGTCGGTGGGGTCAGCGGAAGGCGGGGAGGCCGGTCAGGGCCTGCCCGACGACCAGGGTGTGCATCTCGACGGTCCCCTCGTAGGTGAGGACCGACTCGAGGTTGTTCATGTGCCGGATCACCGGGAACTCCAGCGAGATGCCGTTGGCGCCGAGGATCGTGCGGGCGGTCCGGCAGATCTCGAGCGCCTCCCGGACGTTGTTGAGCTTGCCGAGGCTGACCTGCTCCGGGCGGAGCCTGCCGGCGTCCTTGCGGCGGCCGAGGTGCAGCGCGAGCAGGTGACCCTTGACCAGCTCGAGCGCCATGTCGGCGAGCTTCTGCTGGGTGAGCTGGAACCCGGCGATGGGCTGTCCGAACTGCTCGCGCTCGCCGGCGTACCGCAGCGCCGTCTCGAACGACGACCGGGCCGCGCCGAGCGCTCCCCAGACGATGCCGAAGCGGGCCTCGTTGAGGCAGGACAGCGGGCCTCGCAGGCCACGGACCTCGGGCAGCACCGCCGACGCGGGCAGGCGCACGCCGTCCAGCACCAGCTCGCTGGTCACCGACGCGCGCAGCGACATCTTGTGCTTGATCTCGGGCGCGTGGAAGCCGGGCGCGTCCGTGGGCACGACGAACCCGCGGACGCCGTCGTCGGTGCGGGCCCAGACGACCGCGACGTCGGCGATGGAGCCGTTCGTGATCCACATCTTGCGGCCGTCGAGCACCCACGAGCCGTCGACGTCCCGCCGGGCCCGGGTACGCAGCGAGCCCGGGTCCGACCCGTGGTCGGGCTCGGTCAGGCCGAAGCAGCCGATCGCGGTGCCGGCGGCCATCCGCGGCAGCCAGTCCTGCTTCTGCTGCTCGCTCCCCCACCGGTGGATCGCGTACATCGCCAGTGACCCCTGGACCGACACCATCGACCGGATCCCGGAGTCGCAGGCCTCGAGCTCGAGGCAGGCCAGGCCGTAGTCGACCGCGGACATGCCCGGGCAGCCGTAGCCGTCGAGGTGCATGCCGAGCAGGCCGAGGTCGCCGAACCGCTTCATCAGACCGCGCGGGTCGTCGATGCGGCCGGCCTCGAACCAGCCGGCGACCTGCGGCTCGATCTCGGCGCAGAGCTGGCGGACCGAGGCCCGGACCGCCTTCTCGTCGGCGGTGAGCAGGTCGTCGATGCCCGCGGGGTCGCGCGGGTCGAAGGCGGGCAGGTGCTCGGTGCTCATGGGTGCTCCTCGTGTCGGGCTCGGACGTCGGACGTGTGCTCGCCCAGCGCGGGCGGCGGGGTGGGCCGGCGCAGCGGACTGCGCGACCAGGTGATCGGGTGGCGGACCTGCTCGGGGTGGCCGTCGCCGAGGACGACGGTGGGCTCGAGGCCGAGGGAGGCGGCCAGGTCGAGGGCGGCGCCGATGTCGTTGACCGCCCCGGCGGCGACGCCGACCGCGGTCAGGCGCTCGACCCAGTCCGCGACCGGGCCGGCGGCGAGCGCGCCCTCCAGCTCGGCGACCAGCGCCTCGCGGTGGGCGACCCGGGCCGGGTTGGTGGCGAAGCGCGTGTCCCCTGCGAGTGCCGGCCGGTCGAGGACGCGGCACAGCCGGGCGAACTGCCCGTCGTTGCCGCAGGCCACCGCGATCGAGCCGTCGGCGCACCGGAGCGTCTCGTACGGCGCGATGGACGGGTGCCGGTTCGCCAGCCGGTCCGGCGCGTCGCCCGTGGTGAGGTAGGCCGAGGCCTGGTTGACCAGGGAGCCGAGCAGGCTGGAGAGCAGGTCGACCTCGATCCGCTGGCCGCGCCCGGAGCGGCTCCGCTCGTGCAGCGCGGCCAGGATCCCGATGACGGCGTCCTTCCCGGTGAGCACGTCGACGACCGCGACGCCCACCTTGCTGGGCTCCGCGGCGGGGTCTCCGGTGATGCTCATCAGGCCGCCGAGTGCCTGGACCACGAAGTCGTAGCCGGGCAGCGCGGCGCCGCGGCCGCTGCCGAACCCGGTGACCGAGCACCAGACCAGGCCGGGGTTGGTGCGGGCCAGCTCCTCGTAGCCGAGCCCGAGCCGGTCCATGGTGCCGGTGAGGAAGTTCTCCACCACCACGTCGGCCTCGGCGACCAGCGACCGGGCCACCGCCAGGTCGTCGGGGTCCCGGAGGTCGAGGGCGATGCTGCGCTTGGAGCGGTTGACGCACGCGAAGTACGACGACCCGTGCGGCGACCAGGGCGGTCCCCACTGCCGGGTGTCGTCGCCGGCGCCGGGGCGCTCGACCTTCACCACGTCGGCACCGAGGTCGGCGAGCGTCATCGTGGCCAGCGGTCCGGCGAGGACCCGGCTGAAGTCCGCGACCCGGATGCCGGCCAGCGGGGTCTGGTCGTTCATGCCGGCACCTGCTTCCCGTCGACCCGGCGCGGCAGCCGCCACGGGTTGTCCTCGCGCAGGGCCGGGGGCAGCGCGGCGTCGGGTACGGACTGCCAGGTCACGGGCCGGGTGAAACGGTCGAGGGCGGCCGCGCCGACCGAGGTGGCGGACGGCACGGTGGTGGCCGGCCAGGGGCCGCCGTGCTGCTGGGCCCAGGTGGTGGCGACCCCGGTGGGCCACGCGTCGACGGCGACCCGACCGACGCGGGTGCCGAGCGCGGCGACCAGGCCGGGCACCTCGGGGTCGTCGTCGCCGTTGCTCATGACGGAGGCGGCGAGGGCTCCCGGCAGCGACCGCAGGACGCGTTCGAGCTCGCCGTGACCGTCGTACTCCACGACCAGGGCGACCGGCCCGAAACACTCCTCGAGGAGCCGGGAGCCGGGACGGAGGTCGACGGCCCGGGCCTGGAGCAGGGTGGCCGCGGCGGACCACCCGTCCGCGTGCCCGGGGACCCGCGCGAGGACCGTGGCCCCGGCCTCCTCGAGCTCCCGGGTGCCGACGTCGAAGCCGCGGGCGATGCCCTCGGTGAGCAGCCACCCGGCGGGGGCGGCGCGCTCCAGCGACCGGACCACGGCGTCCGGGAAGCCGGCACCGGCCGGGGCCAGCAGCAGTCCGGGCTTGGTGCAGTACTGCCCGGTTCCGAGCGTGAACGAGCCCACGAACCCGTCGGCGACCTCGACCCGGCGCAGGGCGCCGGCGCGGGTGACCACGACCGGGTTGACGGTGCCCATCTCGGCGTACACCGGGACCACCTCGTCGCGCTCGTTGGCCGCCCGCCACAGCGCCAGCCCGCCCTGCTGGGAGCCGGTGAACGCGACCGCGCGCACCTGCGGTGCCCGGACCAGGGCGGTGCCGGCGTCGAAGCCGGACACCAGCCCGAACGCGCCGGCGGGGGCGCCGGCGCCGGTCAGGGCCTCGCGGGCGACGTGGCCGAGCAGCCGGCTGGTCACCGGGTGCGCGGGGTGCGCCTTGGCGACCACGGTGCAGCCGGCGGCGAGCGCGGACGCGGTGTCGTGGCCGAGCACGCCGAAGCCGAACGGGAAGTTGCTCGCGCCCAGGACCGCGACCGGTCCCAGCGGGACGCGCAGGCGGCGCAGGTCGGGCCGGGCGCCGTCGGCGTGGTCGACGGTCGCGCCGAGGAACGACCCCTCGGCGGCGACCTCTCCGTAGAAGCGGAGCTGGTCGGCACACCGGGCCAGCTCGGTGCGGAGCCGGGGCTCGCCGAGGCCGGTCTCGGTGTCGGCCATCCGGACCAGGGCGGTCCGGGTGCCGGCGGTCTCGAGGCCTTCGGCAAGGGCGAGGAGCCAGTCACGGCGTACGCGTGGGTCCGTCGCGGCGACCCGTCCGGCCGCGCCGGCCGCGCAGGCCACCGCGTGGTCGACGTCGTCCGGGGTGCTCACCGGCACGGTCTCGACGACCGTCCCGGTCCGGGCGGCGACGCTGGTGTCCTGGCGCACGGTGTCCCGGTCCCTCGTGTCGGAGTGCATGCTCAAACCACTACCAGCGGGTCAGGCGAGGACGGTGTCGAGCGGTACGGAGGCCATGGCGTGGG
>NZ_SDKM01000064.1 GCF_004519545.1 Nocardioides guangzhouensis | reverse complement strand
GGTCGTGGGCCACGGCGTGGCGTTCGGCCGACGTGCGGGGCGGCTGCCCGGTGTCGTTGTCGCCGGTGTAGCGGATGGTGGGGATGGAACGGGACACGAGTCACCACTCCCTCGAGGATGCGGTGCGGAACTCGCCGTCGTCTTCAGCGAGCGGTGTGCACGTGTGAAGGGGTGCGTACCCGGTGCCGGGACAACGCATGCCTCCGGTCTCCACGGGTACCAGAGGTGCCCACGAACCGACACCACCCTCAGGGAGGGGACATGCCCGGCAAGTCGTCCCACGTGAAGAACGAGAAGCAGTACGAGGCGCTCAAGGACAAGGGGATGTCGAAGGAGAGGGCGGCGAAGATCGCCAACTCGCCCGACGCCTCGAAGCACGGCGGGCAGTCCAGCGGGTCCGGCGGAAACTCCTCGCAGGGCGGGACGACCGCCCAGAAGAAGAAGGCAGGTCGCAAGGGCGGCAAGGCTTCTCACTGAGATCCGGAGCGTGATCGCCCCCGGTTCGGGGAACCGGGCGCCCATGCCCCACAACACACGGATCATCGAGGCCACCCCGCAGAAGGTCTGGGACGTGCTCGCCGACGGCTGGCTCTATCCGCTGTGGGTCGTCGGCGCCTCCCGGATGCGGGAGGTGGACGACCACTGGCCCGAGGTGGGCAGCCGGATCCACCACTCGGTCGGTGTGTGGCCTGCTCTCGTCGACGACCACACCGAGGTCACCGACGTGACGCCGGGAGCCTCGCTGACGTTACGCGCGCGGGCCTGGCCGGCGGGCGAGGCCGCCGTCCACCTGAGGCTCACGCCGGCAGCCGACGGCACCGAGGTGCGGATCGAGGAGGATGTCGTCTCGGGTCCCGGCACGCTCACCCCGCCGCCGCTGCGCGGCCTCTCGCTCAAGTGGCGCAACACCGAGAGCTTGCGGCGCCTCGCGTTCATCGCCGAGCGGCGTCGATGAGCCACGACGCCGTCGTGGTGGGCTCAGGGCCCAACGGGCTGGTCGCCGCCAACCACCTCGCCGACCACGACTGGTCGGTGCTCGTCGTGGAGGCCCAGCCGGACGTGGGCGGTGCGGTGCGCAGCGACCGGGACGTCCACCCCGACTTCGTGCACGACACGTTCAGCTCGTTCTACCCGCTCGCCGCGGCCTCGCCCGTGCTCCAGCGGTTCCACCTCGAGCGGCACGGCCTGACCTGGCGGCACGCACCCGCGGTGCTCGGACACCCCCTGTCCGACGGATCCTGGGCGCTGCTGCACCGCGACCGGGAGATGACCGCCGCCGGGTTCGACACGCAGCACCCCGGGGACGGGGAGGCATGGCTCGCCACGTGTGCCGAGTGGGACCGGATCGGCCCGGACATCGTCGGTGCCTTGCTGGCCCCGTTCCCGCCGGTCCGTCACGGGGCCGGGGCGCTCCGCAGGCTCCGGTCGGTCGGTGGGCTGGCGTTCGTCCGCTCGCTGCTCACGCCGGCTCTCGAGCTGGGCCGGAACCGCTTCGGAGGTGTCGGGCCGCGGGTCCTGCTCGCCGGCAACGCCGGGCACGCCGACATCCCGCTCGACGCCCCGGGCTCGGGCCTGTTCGCGCTGCTCATGACCATGCTCGGGCAGACCGTGGGCTTCCCTGTGCCGCAGGGCGGCGCGGGCCGGCTCAGCGAGGCGCTGGCACGACGCCTCCGGTCGCTCGGCGGTGAGATCCGTACCTGCTGCGAGGTGGTGCGGATCGAGGTGGACGGTGGCCGCGCGGTCGCGGTGCGCACCTCCGACGGGGAGCGGCTGGCGGCCTCCCGCGCGATCGTCGCCGATGTCGCCGCGCCGCACCTCTACCGGCGGTTGCTGGCGCCCGACGACCTCCCGGCCCGGACCCTGCGGGCGATGCAGTCGTTCCAGCTGGACCCGGGGACGGTGAAGGTCGACTGGGCGCTCGAGCGGCCGGTGCCCTGGCGCTCCGCCCCGCTGCATCAGCCCGGGACGGTCCACGTCGCCGACTCGGTGGAGGAGATGACCGAGGCCTTCGGGCAGGTGCAGGCCCGGGCGGTGCCGGCCCGGCCGTTCCTGCTGGCCGGCCAGATGAGCACCACCGACCCGACCCGCTCGCGGACCGGCACCGAGAGCATGTGGGCCTACACGCACGTGCCGCAGCAGGTGGTCTCCGACGCCGGAGACGGATCGATCCGCGGCGCCTGGGACCGCGACGACTGCGAGCGGTTCGCCGACCGGATCCAGGCGCGGGTCGAGGAGCTGGCGCCCGGGTTCGGCGGCCGCGTCGTCGCCCGCCGGGTGCTCGGACCCCGTGAGCTCGAGGAGCGCAACGCCAACCTCATCGGGGGCGCGATCAACGGCGGCACCGCCCAGCTCCACCAGCAGCTGGTCTTCCGCCCGGTCCCGGGAACGGGGCGGGCCGAGACGCCGGTCCGGGGGCTCTACCTCGGCTCGGCGTCCGCTCACCCCGGCGGAGGCGTGCACGGCGCCCCCGGCCACAACGCGGCGCGGGCGGCCCTGCTCCACGCCCGGGTACGTCGCCCTCTGACCCTGGTGCGCCGATGACCGGGACCACGAGCGCCCGACGCACCACGCAGTTCGGCCACCTCGCGATCGCGTACGACGACCGCGTGCTGCGGCCACGCAGCTGGACGACCGCGCAGGCACGTTGGGCGTCCGAGCTGCTGGCGACCTGCCCCGCAGGGCCGGTGCTGGAGCTCTGCTGCGGGGCCGGGCAGATCGGTCTGCTCGCCGCGGCCCTGACCGGTCGTCCGGTGGTGATGGTCGACGCCGACCCCGTTGCCTGCTACTTCGCCCGGGAGAACGCCCGGGGGGCGGGGCTCGCCGACCGCGTCGACGTGCGGTGCGCCGACCTGGGCGCGGCCCTGGCGCCGTACGAACGGTTCGCGCTGGTGATCGCGGACCCGCCCTGGGTGCCGACCGGCGCCGTCGCCCGGTTCCCCCGGGACCCGGTCACCGCCATCGACGGGGGTGCCGACGGGCTCGGCCCGGCCCGGGCCTGCCTCCGCGCTGCGGGGAGGCACGTCCTGCCCGGCGGCGCGGTGGTCCTCCAGACCGGTCCGCGTCAGCCGCCCGCCGTACGCGCCGAGGCCGGCGCGCACGGCCTCCGGGTGGTGGACGCCCGGCACTACGGCGAACGGGGTTCGCTGGTGCGCCTGGAGCCCGCTGGCCGGGAGGTGTGAGCGGGAGGCCAACGGGATACCGCGCGGCATCGACCCAGGAGGAGGTGCAGGATGCGGTTCGGATACTTCCTGTCGTGCGAGGAGTTCACGCCCGCCGAGCTCGTGGAGCAGGCGGTGCTGGCCGAGCAGGCAGGTTTCGACGCGCTGTGGATCAGCGACCACTTCCATCCGTGGAACGACGAGCAGGGCCAGAGCCCGTTCGTGTGGTCGGTGATCGGCGCCGTGGCCCAGGCCTGCTCGTTGCCGGTCACCACGGCCGTGACCTGCCCGACCGTCCGCACCCACCCGGCCGTCGTCGCGCAGGCCGCGGCCACCAGTGCGGTGCTCCTCGGAGGCCGGTTCACGCTCGGCGTGGGGACCGGCGAGGCGCTCAACGAGCACATCACCGGCGGACCGTGGCCCACGGTTGAGGTGCGTCTGGAGATGCTCGAGGAGGCCGTGGAGGTCATGCGCCGGCTGTGGACCGGCGAGCAGGTCAGCCACCGCGGACGCCACTACACGGTCGACACCGCACGCATCTATACGCTGCCGGACGAGCCCCCACCGGTGTACGTGTCGGGCTTCGGGCCCAAGGCCGTCGACCTCGCCGCGCGCATCGGTGACGGGTACATCACCACCTCACCCGACCCCGACCTCCTGTCGCGGTTCCGCGAGCTCTCGGGCGGCAAGCCGGCCCAGGCCGGCAGCAAGGTGGCCTGGGCGGCCACCGAGGACGCAGGGGCCCGGATCGCGCACCGTCTCTGGGCCAACGCCGGCCTTCCCGGGGAGCTGGCGCAGGTGCTGCCGTCGCCGCGCCACTTCGAGCAGGCCTCGCAGCTGGTCACCGAGGAGATGTCGCGCGAGGCCGCCCCCTGCGGACCGGACGTCGAGCGGCACGTCAAGGGCCTGCGCCCGTACGTCGAGGCCGGGTTCGACGATCTCTACGTCGCCAACATGGGCCCGCACTACCGCGAGATGATCGCGGCGTACGGCGAGCAGGTGCTACCGGCGCTGAGGGCGGGAGACCCATGGTGATCCCTCCGGCGCGTGGTCCCCTGACCGCGTCTCTCTTCGCGGCCCTCGTCGACGGCACCCCCCTCGCCCACACGGACCTGCTGACGCGTCTCGACGGGGACGGAGTCCTGTCCGACGACGACCTCCAGCTCGCCCTGTGGGTCTGCTACGCGCTGCACTACGAGTCGGTCGACGGGGTGCCGGACGACCGTGAGTGGGACCTCGACGTGCTCGCCTTCCGCCAAGCGCTCGAGGAGCGCTTCCTGGCCGCGCTGCACGACCTCGCCGCGGAGGTCGTCGACGACTGGGCGCACCGTGAGGGCGACGTCGGCGACCGTCTCTTCGCCCTCACGGACTCGGTCGAGGGCCCCTCCCTGTCCCGGCACCTCCACCGGCACGGCGACGTCGTCCAGCTGCGGGAGCTCCTGGCCCACCGGAGCGCCTACAACCTGCGCGAGTCCGACCCGCAGGCCCTCGCCCTGCCCCGGCTGGACGGACCGGCCAAGGTGGCGCTGGCCGAGCTGCTGTTCGACGAGTTCGGCGCGGGGCGACCCGAGCGGCTGCACAGCACGCTGTTCGCGGAGGCGATGGTCGCGGCCGGGCTGGACCCCCGCTACGGAGGGTTGCTGGACCGTCTTCCCGGAACCACCCTCGCGATCACCAACGCGATGAACCTCTTCCACCTGCGCCGCTCCCTGCTCCCTGCCTCGCTCGGGCACTTCGGCGCCTTCGAGGCCACCAGCTCCGAGCCCTCGCGACGGCTGGCCGCGGCCGCCCGGCGGCTCGACCTGCCGCCTGCCGTGGCGGCGTACTTCGACGAGCACGTCGAGGCCGACGCCGTGCACGAGCAGCTGATGTTCCGTGCCGTGTGCGCGCCGGTCGCCGCGTCCGGCCCCGACGCCGAGACCGGGGTCTTCTTCGGGGCGGCGGCCTGCCTGCTGCTGGAGGCCCGCGCGGGTCAGGCGTTGCTGGACGCATGGACAAGTGGGGAGAGCAGCCTGCTCCCGGCCGCGGACGACGAGCAGCTGGCGTCATGACAGCGCGGGTGAGTGCCACTCCCTGCCCGGGCGGGCCCCTGTTGCTGCGCGGCGTGGAGGAGGTCGAGACCGCGGACGGCACGGTGCACAGCGTCGACCGGCCGGTGGTCGCCCTGTGCCGCTGCGAGCGGTCGCAGCGGCTGCCGTGGTGCGACGGGACGCACCGGGCGCTGGCCCGTGGTGCGCGGCGTACGGCGGGTGACGTCGCTCCCGCATGAAGGCCGGCGCCCCGGGGAACCGCGGGGCATGCCGGACCGTGCTCCCTGCCTGTTCCGGGGGAGGGGCCCGGTGGTGCCCTGGAGCAGGCGACGCCGCGCGCTGACCCTCGTCGCGTGGCTCCTCGGCGCGGTGCTCCTGGGAGCCTGCGCACCGGCCACGCCGGACAGCCAGGCGTGGCGCGCGTCGGCCGTCCAGACGCTCGAGGACACCTCCAGCCAGCTGGCGACGATGCGGCTGACGGTCGAGCAGGAGCGACGGGACCGCCTGCCCGGCCGCTACGCCGTCACCGTCGCCGTGGACAGCGAGGAGCAGGCGGCGATGGCTGCCGAGTCGCTCACCGGCCAGCAGCCTCCCGGGACGGAACGCCGCGCCTACGACCGGGTGAGCGGCCTGCTCGACGACGCACAGTCGCTGATCTCCGAGGCGCGCATCGCCCTGGTCGACGGCCGCACGCAGGAGTATCCGTCGCTGCTGCGCCGGCTCGACCGGATGGGTGCCCGCGCGGACCGCGAGACGGAGCGGCTGCGATGAGGAGGTACCTCGGCGTCGCGCTCGGCATCCTCACCGCCATCGGCGGCTTCGTCGACATCGGTGACCTCGTGACGAACGCCCAGGTCGGGGCCCGGTTCGGCATGTCCCTCACCTGGGCCGTCGTCATCGGGGTCCTCGGGATCTGCGTGTACGCCGAGATGTCGGGCCGGGTGGCCGCGGTGAGTGGCCGGGCCACGTTCGACCTGGTCCGCGAACGCCTAGGGCCGCGGGTGGGCCTGCTCAACCTGGTCGGGTCGATGGCGGTCACGCTCCTGACGTTCGTGGCCGAGATCGGCGGTGTGGCGCTGGCCGTGCAGCTGGTCACCTCCGTGAACGAGCTGCTGCTGGTCCCGTTCGTGGGCCTGCTGGTGTGGCTGGTCCTGTGGCGCGCGCGGTTCAGCCTCATGGAGAACGTGCTCGGGCTGCTCGGCCTGGCGCTGGTCGTGTTCGCGGTCGCCTTCTGGCAGCTCGGCCCGGACTGGTCGTTCCTGGCCCGACAGGCCGCCGGCGCCACGAAGCCGGCGGCGGAGACGTGGACCACGTGGTGGTACTACTTCGTCGCCCTGTTCGGCGCCGCCATGACGCCGTACGAGGTCTTCTTCTTCTCCTCCGGCGGTGTGGAGGAGCGCTGGTCGCCGGCCGACCTGCCCGTCATGCGCGCCAACGTGTTCATCGGCTTCCCGCTCGGCGGGCTGCTGTCGCTCTCGATCGCGGGGGTCGCGAGCCAGGTGCTGCTCCCGGCCGGGATCACCGTCGACACGCTCGGGCAGGTCGGACTGCCGGTCGCGGTGGCCCTCGGCAAGCTCGGGCTGGCGGTCGCGGTGCTGGGCTTCGTGGCGGCCACGTTCGGCGCGGCCTGCGAGACGGGGCTGTCGGTCGGCTACAGCATCGCGCAGTACGTCGGGTGGCAGTGGGGCAAGTACGTCCGGCCGGCCCGCGCCAGGGCGTTCCACGGCGTCCTGCTGGCGTCGACGCTGCTTGCGATCGCGGTGCTGCTCACGACGGTCGACCCGATCCTGGTCACCGAGTTCTCGGTGGTGTTCTCCGCCGTGGCGCTGCCGCTGACCTACTTCCCGATCCTCGTCGTCGCGAACGACCGCGACTACCTCGGCGAGCACGTCAACGGGCGACTGGCGAACGTGCTGGGCACGACCTACCTCGTCATCCTGACGCTGGCCGCGCTGGCCGCCGTGCCCCTCATGGTCGTCACCCGGATGGGGCAGTGAGATGGCCGGCGACGACCTGCGAGACCAGGACCGGCTCCGCTCACCCCTCGACGCGGTCCTGCACCTGCTCGACCGCCAGATCGTCGACCGTGACGAGCGGCTGGTCGGCAAGGTCGACGACGTCGAGCTCAGCGAGGAAGCCGACGGCACGCTGCGCGTCAGCGGGCTGCTCCTGGGGACGGCGGCGCTGCTGCCGAGGTTCGGGTCAGGGAGGTCTGGCCCCTGGCTGCTCGAGCCCAGCGCAGGGCTGCGCCACGAGCGCGTGGTGGCGGTCGCCCTCGTCGTCGGACGGGGCCGGCCGCGTTCGATGCTCGGCTACGACCGGCGCGCGGCGACGGGCCCGCTGCCGGTCGCCTGGCTCGTGCGCCGCCTGCACAGGCTGGACCGGGTCACCCGGATCGACTGGGAACGATGCGAGGTCGACGTCGACGGGGCCCTCGACGATCTCGTCCACCCGAGCAGGTCGCCGTGAGGGGGAACGCATGAGCGTCCGTCGGGTGGGGATCGAGGAGGAGTTCCTGCTGGTCGACGCGGACACGGGCTCGCCCGTGCCGGTCGCGCGCGAGGTGCTCGCGCGGTGCACGGACCAGGACCCCGCGACCGGGCCGGTCGTCAAGCCCGAGTTCTTCCTGGCGCAGGTCGAGGTGAACAGTCGGCCGCACCGGGCCCTGGCCGAGGCGGGTGCGGAGCTGGCGGAGACGCGCTCCCGGATTGCGTCCGTCGCGGCCGACGCCGGCGCGCTCCTCCTCGCCGTACCCCTGCCTCCGTTCCCGGACGGCCCGACGGGAGCCGGGACGCTGTGCTCTCCGGGGGACCGCTACGAGAGGATCCGGACGCAGTACGGCGCCGTGGCTGACAGCTCGCTGATGTGTGCGATGCACGTGCACGTCGAGGTGGCCGACGACGAGGAGGCCGTCGGGATCGTCAACCGCGTTCGCCCCTGGGTTCCGCTGCTGGTGGCCCTCAGCGCGAACTCGCCGTACTGGCGGGGCGCGGACACGGGTTACGCGAGCTGGCGGTCCCGCTTGTGGAACGCCTGGCCGACGAGCGGGCCGACCGAGGTCTTCGCGGACGCGTCGGAGTACCACCGGCTGACCCGGCAGGTCGTGGCCGCCGGCTCCGCCCTCGACATCGCCCTGGTCAACTTCGACGTCAGGATCTCGAGCCGCTACCCGACGGTGGAGTTCCGGGTGGCGGACGTGTGCACCGACCTGAGGGACGCCCTGGTCGTCGCGGCACTCACCCGGGCGGCGGTCGAGCACGCCTCACGCGCCCATGACGTCGGGGTGCCACTCGTCGGATGGCGCACCGAGGCACTGCGATCCGCATCGTGGCGGGCTGCCCGGTTCGGGCTCACCGACCGGCTGCTGTGCCCCATGACCGCAGAGCCGGTGCCTGCCGCCGCGGCCGTGGACACCATGCTGGCGACGCTCCACGACGAGCTGGCCGACGCAGGCGACCTGGACCTGGTCCTCACCGCGCTGAAGACGGGCACCGCCACGGCCGGCGCCCAGGTCCAGCGCCAGGTCTTCGCTGACGCCGGCCCTGCCGGGCTGCTGGCCGACCTTGCCCGGCGCTCGGCCGGGACCGGGTCGTATCCGTCCCGCTGACCTCACCCGCCGTGGGCAACCGGACGCTCTTCCTGTGATTCGTGGTGCCGGAGGGGCATGAGGGCGAACCTGCCGGGTACCGGGTGGCCACGATCGACAACCGCACTTACGCAGAGCGGGGGAGCAGGCGGTCGTGGAGCCGCCCGGCTGGTTGCCGGGCGGCTCCGCACGTCCTCGAGGGGCGGAAATCGGATCGTGCGGTGCGTGCCGGCGGCGCAGGGGGGTACCGGGCAACCAGGCACGACGCGTGCCGGGGAGGAGTTCAACCATGGAAATCATCGGTGTCATCGTCGCGGGCATCATCATCGGCCTGCTGGGCAAGTTCGTCGCCCCCGGGGACAAGGACAACATCCCGATCTGGCTCACGGTGCTGTGCGGCATCGGTGGGGTCGTGATCGGCTGGTACATCTACGCTGCGTTCGGCGGCAACGGGAGCGCGGGGGTCGACTGGGTCCGGTGGATCGTGGCCATCGCGGTCGCGGCCGTGCTGGTCGTCATCGCCTCCACGGTCACGGGCCGGAACCGGTCCAAGGGGGTCTTCCGTTCCAACAAGGGGGTCTTCCACTAGACCCGGGGGAGGACGTCAGTCCTCGAACTGCTCCTCGGCCAGCTCGTGACCGGGCTGGTCGGGGAAGTTCTCCTGCTCGTCCGGGTCCTCGTCGAGGCGTCGCTCGGCGTCCGCCGAAGAAATGCCCTCCTCGTCGGGGACGCCCGCGAGCTCGACGTCGTCGCCCTTGGCCGCCGTGGTGCTGCCGTGCCGTTCGGGTCTGCTCTGCGAGGTCATGCGTCGTGGTACCCCTCGCGCTCCCGGACATGCCGTCCACTGGATGGTCGGGCGGCGGTTGAGCGCCCGACCGCCGGACCTACGAACGGGTCAGGCGCTGCGGCACCAGCACCAACAGCAGGAGCAGCAGCACCGCCATGGCACCCCCGACCACCAGGGCGAGGGGCAGGTCGGTGACCACGTCGAAGACCAGGACGACGATGCCCACGATGAGCAGGGCGATGCAGGTCAGGGCGGCGTACACGAGCCGGTGGGTGGTGGTGACCACGCGCTCCTTCACGTGCTCGCCCGACAACCGACGGTGCACGGCTACGGGACCGAGGACGAGGGCTGTGGTCGTGGTGGCCAGCAGCACGAGGACGAGGTAGAGGGACTCCTGGAACCGGCTGAGGTCCTGGAAACGCTGCTGGAACGGCAGCGTGAGGAGGAAGGCCGCGGTGAGCTGGGCTCCGGTCTGCATGACGCGCAGCTCCTGCAGCAGGTCGGCGAACTTGCGGTCCAGCCGCTCGTCCGGCGTCTCGTGCCTCGGTGCCTCGCCGTGGTTGGTGGTCATGCCCGTCAGTTCCCCGGCGGGGCGGGTCGCATTCCGGATCGGCTGGGACGCGGACTCAGTCCTCGCCGGCGGCCGGGCCGCTGCGGGTTGCCGGACCTTCCTGGGTCGCGCCCCCCTCGGAGCTCCAGTCCGAGGAGGTCCCCTCGTCATCCTGCGTGCCCGGTTCGTCCCGGGGGTCGTCGAGGTTGGGGTCGCTGGTCACGTCCGGCTCCGAGTCGAGCGGGGCCGGTGCTCGGTCGCGGTGGGCGTCACGCTGCGTCATGCGCAACCGGTACCCGCGGGCACTCCGGACATGCGGTGGACACGTGCTCTCAGAGCCGGAGCGACCCCTGCTTGTCGACGTGCTCGGCCAGAGCTCCGGCATCGCGGAAGACCGCGACCGCGCCGGCGTCCCGGAGGTCGGCTTCCGGGATCCCGCCGGTCAGGACGCCCACGCACGGAACTCCTGCATCCTGCGCGGACGCGACGTCCCACACGGTGTCCCCCACGAGCACGGCCCGGTCCGCCTCGACCCGGGCCAGCGCCTTCTCCACGAGCTCACCCGACGGTTTCGTCTGCTCGGCCTCGGACCCGGTCACCAGCTCCTGCAGCAGGCGTCCGCTGCCGGGCACGCGCTCGAGCAGACGTTCGGACAGCTCGTTGTCCGAGGACGAGGCGAGCACCACGTGGAAGCCGTGCTTCCGGAGCACCTCGAGCAGCGTCGACGCTCCGGACGTGGCGGTGATCGTCGCGAACACGTGGTCGAGCTGCTCGGCGTGCCGGCCGCGAACGTGGTCGCCGACCCGGTCCTCGACCGTGTCCCCGGCGACGTGAGCGACGAGGCGGTCTCCTCCCATCCCGATCGCCCGGTGCAGGCGCTCGGCCGGGATGTCGACCCCGACGTCCAGGAACGCCGCGCGCCAGGCCACCACGTGGGCGTAGCTGGAGTCGACCAGCGTGCCGTCGAGGTCGAGCACGACGGTGTCAGGGCGGGCGGTGTCGGTCACGGCCATCACCTGGTCCTCCTCTGGCGGGTCTGGACGCCCGCGGTACCCACCAGACCCGCCTCCATGTCCGGGGCGTCCCGCTCGCCGGTGCGCACCGCACCATCGCCCACTTGGGGCATTGCGCGCCCCACGGGGCCCGCGAACAATGGACAGCGGCCCTGTCAGCCCTGCCATGTCAGCTCTACCCGGGGGAGGCGACATGAGGCGCAGCATCGCGACGTCGCGCTCGTTCGCGCTGGGCCTCGCCCTCCTCGTCTGGCTGGGCGTCGCCGTCGCCATCGCGGCCGGACCGGTGCTGACCGGGTCGGGGTCGAACGAGCAACCGTCCCGGCCCCGGACGTCCACCGCCACCCCGGCACCGCCGGAGGACGCGGCCCTGCGCTCCCGCCCCCGGCTCGCGCTCCACGGTCGGGCAGCTGCCCACGCCCCGGGAGAGCTGCGACTCCGGATCAGCACCAGCGGCACCTTCCGCCCGACAGTGGATGCACCGGCCCGCCTCCGAGTCGTGCTCTCCGTCGCCGAGGCCCGCATCATCCGTCGCGTCGCCCTGACCGACGGGGTGCTGTCTGCGGTGTTCCGCCACCTGCGACCGGGCACGTGGCGGTGGGAGGTGGACGCCGCGTCGGGCTGGACGCTCGCCGACGTCGACCGCGCTTCCGGTCGGGTCGCCGTACCTGCTCCCGCCCCGCCGCCGCAGCCCCCACCGGCCGCTGAACCGAGCACCCAGTCCGTGGGGGCGGGCGCCGAGGCGTCCTCGCCGAGCGGACCAGCCCAGGGGTCGGGCACGTCAACCACGTCGACCCCGCCCGGAGAGCCGGCTGGACAGAGCACAGATCCCGCGCCGGCGCACGACGGCGGGGGCGGGAGCAACCAGCCCGCCGCCCCGTTCGGAGGTGGCGGCGCCCCGACCCCGGAGGGTCCCCATGCCCCGTAGGCTCGTCGTCTCCGCCGCGGTCCTGGCCGTGGCCGTCACCACCTTCGTCATCGTGGTCGGCTCGGCGCCCGCGCGGGCGGCGTACCCGGTCAGCCGGATCGGTTTCCGCATCCCCGCGGACGGCACCGCGTCGGGAGCCTGGCTCGGCAGCCGGACGCTGGGCTCGCGACCTGTCTACCTCATCGACCCGGCCCGGAAGCTGGTCCGGACCCGGTACGCCGCCGCCAGGCCGGTCGCGAAGCTCGGCTCGCGGCGGGCCACCGCGCGCGCGGCGTGGATCCTGTCCCGGTACGGCAACCAGCACGGCGCCGACCGGCGTTACTACGCCGCCGCCACGGACGTGGCACTGGACGCCCTGCTGGTGGGCGGGGCGTACAGCCTGACCGGCTCCGCGACCCGGCGACACCTGCGCCAGAGCGGCCACGGCGCGACGGTGCGGTCGTGGGCCCGGTACTTCCTCACCGTGTCCAGGAAGTACGCCGGGCCGTACCGCGTGACCATCTCCCGCACCGGCGCGACCGTCGGCGGACCGGTGACCGTCCGCGCCAGGATCACGGCGGCTGCGACCGGGGCGCCGATCCCGCAGCGCCCCGTGCGGATCCGTTACGACGGCCGCGAGCCGGTGCGGCTCGGCACCGACGACGACGGCCGGGTCAAGGCGCGGTTCACCTCCACCCGGCCCGGCGACGTCCCGGTCACCCTGCGGATCGGCGCCCTGCCGGCGTCGACGATGTTCGTCCGGGCGCCCTCGAATCGGCGGGCGTCCCGCGCCGCCGTCGCGGGGATCCGGGTGGCAGAGACCCGTCGGTTCACGGTCCCGGTCCGTGGCACCCCGGCCATCGAGGTCAGGCCTCCCGCCACGATGTCCGGGCCCGGGCTGACGAGTGGCTCGTTCACGCTCGACGGGGTCGGCGGCTCGGCGGCCAACACCGCGACCGCCACCCTCTACGGACCCTTCGACTCGCTGTCCCAGGCCGTGTGCGTCGAGCTCGAGGCGCGCGCGTCGGCGGGCGTGACCGTGGGCGGCAACGGAACGTACCCGCTTCCGAGCCTCCGCGTGCCGCGGTACGGCATCTACGTCTGGAAGGTCAGGACGGCGGCCAACCGGCTCAACCACGAGGCCGAGCGGTGCGGCGGCAAGGTCCGCGCCCTCAGCAGACCGACGCTGACCGTCCGGGCGCCGGTGACCCGGGTCCCGGCCGGCCGGCTGGTCCGCGCGTCGGTGAAGCCGACCGGCCTCCCGGACGGCTATCAGCGGACCGGCAGGGTCCGGCTGATCGGCCCCTTCCTGCGCCGCGACCGCGTCCACTGCTCAGCGGGCCGCACGCTCGTGACCCGGCGGTTCACGGCCGAGGCCAACGTGGCGCACTGGACGCCGCGTATCAAGGTGACGAGGAAGGGCTACTACGCCTGGGTCGCCACCGCGCCCTCGTCGTACTTCTCGTTCCCCGCGGCCTCCCGGTGCAGGGCCCGCGGGTCGGTCTTCGTGGTCCGCTGACCGCGTGGTCCCGGCCCGAGCCGGGCCAGGGCGGCTAGGGCGTGTCTCCCTAGTTCGGGCGTGAG
>NZ_SDKM01000063.1 GCF_004519545.1 Nocardioides guangzhouensis | reverse complement strand
GATAGCGTGCGACGCTGCGGCCGTCCGCTCACTGCCGCGTTGTGCGCGCTCGTGCCGTGATCCGTGCTCTGTCATGCCGATGGGCCTACCCACCTCACAATCGGGTTCGGCTGCCTATCGTGGTCTGGTGAGTTCAGGTCCCGGGCCCGCGTCCGCGCACGGTCATCGTGTGACTCGGCCGAGGCGGGTCGTGGCGGTGGCCGTGCTCGGCGCGGTCTTCGTTGGGGTCCTGGTCCTCGCGGGCGGCACATTCCGTGGCGCGACGGACCACCAGGAGAGACCGGACCGATCCACGGTCGCTGGGGCAGTTGACACGCCCTCGCCTGCCCAGCCATCACCTCCGGCCAGCGCTCCTGGGCCGACCCGGCCAGGGCGGCCAGTTCGCCTGGAGATCCCGGTCCTGGCGCTCGATGCGCCCGTCGTGCCTATTTCGCTGGGCGCCGACCGGGTTCTGGTGCCGCCCGCTGACACGCAGGTGTTGGGCTGGTGGTCCGGCGGGGCACAGCCTGGCGCCGCCCGGGGAAGCGCCCTGATCACAGGCCACACGGTGCACACGGGCGGGGGTGTCTTCGACGACCTCGCGCGCGTTCACAAGGGGGACCTGCTGCGGGTCCGCACTACCACCGGCACGCTGCGCTACCGGGCCTCCAGCGTCCGGGTCTATCGCAAGGCATCTCTGGCCCAACACGCCGAGCGGGTGTTCTCCCAAGCCGTCCCCGGCCGGCTGGTCCTGATCAACTGCGCGGACTGGAACGGGGCGGTCTACCTCTCCAACACTGTGGTCACCGCAGCTCCTTCGGCGTAACCCCACCCCCGTTACGCGGCCATCCAGCCGTGTGAGCAGCGGCGAGCCTGTTCCAACCGTGGCGTCGTGTCGGTACCTTTGGTCTGGTCCACCCGACGCGGGGTCAGGGAGGAATCCCATGTCGATCGCTGGTCAACGTCCGGTACGGCGCCTCGGCGCCCTGATCTTGCTGCTCGCCGCTGTCTCCCTTGGTGCGATGGCGCTGGCGCCGCCGGCGGGGGCGGCCGACATCACCGTCGCGTGTGACGGTGACACCACCGGCACCACGTTCACCCTCACCGCAGACTGCGCCACGACGGAACCTTTGACCGTCCCGGACGGGTTCACCATCGACGGGGCCGGGTTCACGATCAGCGCGACCGACGCCGGTGGCCCGCAGTGGAACGGCGCGATCGTCACCAACGCGGGCAGCTCGATGAACATTCAGAACGTCACGATCATGGGGCCCGCCAACGGTTTCCAGCTCTGCACGAACGCTGGAAACGTCCTGTACGGCATCTGGTTCAACGGCGCCAGCGGCACGGTCGACAACGTGATCGTGGACCACATCTGGCAGCAACAGAACAACGCCTTCCCCTCCTGTCAGACCGGACGGGCCATCCGGGCGGATAGCGGCGGTGCGACGCGCACGGTGGACATCACCGCCACCACGGTCAGGGACTACCAGAAGAGCGGCTTCGAGGCCCGGGCTGGGGTGACCATGAGCGTCGCCGCCGGCAGTGTGGCCGGGCCACCGCATCCGCTGGAGGGACTGATCGCCCAGAACGGGGTGACCTTCGTCGGCGTGACCAGCGGACGGGTGGAGAACAGCACGATCCACGGCAGCAGCGATCAGGCCCCCGGGCCTCCGCCCTGCCCGCTGCCCCCGGCACCCGGCGCCTGCAATCCCAGCAACGGCACCGGCGTGCTCCTGTTCGGCGCCAGTGGTGTGACGGTAACCCGTAACACCTTCACCGGTCTGGGCACCGACATCGGGGTTGCGGTCTCGGCCGGCAGCACTGGCAACACCATCAGCTTCAACCGCGTCGCCCGCAACCCCTCCGACAATCCCGACAACACCGACGCGACCGGAATCGGGATCTGGGTCAACTCGGCCGCGGAGGTGCCCAGCTCAGCGACGCTGATCTGCAACACCTTCGACGGCTGGCGGTCGGACCGGAACATCGTCGGCGCCCTGCAGATCGACTGCACGCCGCTGCCAGCCGGCACCGAGTGCGAGCGCTACTCGGCTCACACTCCTGACGTGCAGGGCGGCCCCGAGGCGGCAGGTCGAGCAACGTCGCCGCGACCACTTCTTCGACCAGCAGAACCGGTCACCTGGACGTTGGAAGCGGGGGACCTTCCTCCGGGGCTGGAGCTTGCCACGGGCGGCGCGATCACCGGAACCCTGCCTCGCAATAGCGCAGGCACCTACCAGTTCACGGTCCGGGCAACCGACGCCACCGATCTGACCGCCACCACCGAACTGTCGATCCGGGTCGCGCCCGGTTGCGCTCCCGCGCCCAGCCCGTCGTCGACAGCGGAGCCGGGCACCGGCCCCGACAACCAGCCGTCCTCGCTGGTTCCGACCGCCGTCGCAGCAGGCGATCCCGGCCCCGCACGTGACGCCACCGGGAGCGCCGACGACTCTGGAGGCTGGTGGTGGCTCACCGTGGCCGGTGCCGCTGCACTGACCGCCCTCGGCCTGGCCCGGAGACTACGCAACCACGGGAACTGACTCAGCAGGGCTTGTGCGGACCACCTCAGTGGCAGGAGTGGGCCGTCCACGCGAGCGCCGAAGCAACATGCAGCAACTTCCCGGACGTGTCGTCGCGCCGGGTTGCCCCTGCTCGCGCACCGAGTCCGAAACGCACTCACATAGCCGCGTTGAGCGCGGATCTGGCTCCCCTCTGTGTCAAGACACGGGTGGCAGGGGCGTTCTAGGCTGGGTGGTGACGGGCCCCGGAGTGGCTTGTCCGAAGAGCCGGTGCTGGCGGCAACAGGGACCACCCAGTTAGAGCGTTGCAGCCGCCGTCGGCGTCCGGCCGCGATTGGGCTGCCAACGTGATCGCGGCAGGGCACACTCGCTTCAGGCACAAGTCGTGCGCGACGAAGTGGTCGACATCGCGGCACTGTCAGCGCAGCGGATGGGGGCACTGTGGATAGCGCGATGTTGGGAAACCGTTGGGAGAAGAGAGCCGAATCGACCTCCGATGTGGGGTGTAATCGGTGGTCGGATTGGGGGTGCCAAGCGTGAAATTGCTGTCGCGTCGAAGAATCAGGTCGGGTTGGTCGAGTTCACCTGCCACCATCACCCGAGGGGCCCCTGACCTGCAGCGATGCGGTCCGGGGCCCTTCGGCGTACGACGGGCGCCGACGGTCCGCGGTCAGGGTGCGGGGGCGAGCGTGATGTCGGCGCTCCCGGTGTCGCCGCCCCGCCGGTAGCCGACCCGGATGGTGTCGCCGGCGTCGTGCCGCAGGGTCGCGAGCACCAGCTGCTCGGTGCTGACGGCCTTCTCGCCGTCGATCTCTGTGAGGAGGTCGCCCGGCGCCAGGCCGGCGGCTTCGGCAGGACCGCCCGGTGCGACTGCGGTCACCTCGAGGCCGTTCGGCGGCCGTTCCGGGTCCTCCGTGACGACCCGCGCCGCGAGGCCGAGGACGGGATGGTTGGCGCGGCCGTGCTCGATCAGCTCGTCGGCGACCGGCCCGGCGACGCTGATCGGGATGGCGAATCCCAGCCCGACGCTGCCGCCACCGCCGACGCCCTCGGAGTTGGGCACCGTCGAGATGGCCGTGTTGACGCCGACCTGGCGGCCGGAGCAGTCGACGAGCGGGCCGCCGCTGTTGCCGGGGTTGATCGCCGCATCGGTCTGGACGGCGTCGAGCAGGTGGGCCACCCGGCCGTCGCCGGTCGGCACCGGGACGTAGCGTCCGAGCGCGCTGACGATCCCGGCCGTGACCGTGTTGGACAGGCCGAGGGGCGCGCCCAGGGCGACCACGGGCTGGCCGACCCGGAGCGCCGAACGGGACGGGTCCAGCAGCGCGCGTCCGTCCGCCCCGTCCTCCGCGCGGATGACCGCGAGGTCGGTGATGGCGTCGACCCCCACGATGGTGGCGTCCGACTCGGTGCCGTCGCTGTACTGCACGGTGACCTCGGCGCCGGCCTCGACCGCGGTGGAGACCACGTGCTCGTTGGTGAGGACGTACCCGTCGGACCGCACCAGGGCGCCGGTCCCGTTGCTCCGGGTGCCGTCCCGGCCGACCACGACGACCGTGACCACGGACGGCAGGACCTCACCGGCCACCGACGTCGCGTTGCATCCCGAGCCGTTGTCGTGCGCGGCGTCCACCAGCAGGCCCCCGACCAGCCCTCCGAGCACGCCGGCGCCCGCGAGCGAGAGCGCCCACCAGCCCCAGCGCGGCATGCGGCGCTGCCGGACCAGGGCAGGGCCCGGCTCGTCCGGTGGCGCTGCGGCCTCGGACGGCCGGTCTCCGGAGTCGCCCGTCATCGTGGAGTGGCCTCAGGCGCCAGCGGCCTTTGCGTCCTCCTCGATCGCCGCCTGGTCGGCCTTGAGCTGCTTGGCCTGCAGCTTCTCGGCGTGCTCCATCGCCCGCTCGATCTTCGCGCCCATGTCGGAGACGCCGACCACGACGAGGCCCGCCTCGCCGGCGTCGAGCTGCTCGCCGAGCTCCTTGAGGTCGTCGCGGCTCATCCCGGCCGCGGCATGCCCCGCGACCGCGCCCAGGACGGCGCCGCCCGCGGTGGTGGCGGCGAGCAGGCCGCCACCGATCGCGGCGAAGGGGAACAGCGCCACCACCAGGCCGGTGGCCAGCCCGAACCCGCCGCCGAGCACCCCACCGACGCGGGTCGGGGTCTCGTGCTTCTTGGTGATCTTGACCTTGCCGTCCGCCCGCCGGTGGATGACCGCCGCGTCGTAGGCGTCGATCAGGCCGGCCTCGGTGTGCAGGTCCTTGACCAGCTGGTAGTCCGCCTCCGCGGACTCCTCGTCCGGGTAGACCCCCACGTAGACCATGAAGGTGTCGTACGACATTCGCGTGCCTCCTCGTGTCACGTTCGGTTGCGACCACCTTGCGCGTGGCGCCGTACCGGGGCTTCCCCCGTCCCGGGTGAGCCGGGCCCGGAAGCGGATGTCCACGATGACGGCATGACGAGCCGTCGCACACCCGTCCTCGCCGCCGTCCTCCTGGCGGTGCTGGTGGCCGCGTGCGACGGAGACGGGTCGCCGTCGGTCGAGCCGACCCGCTCCCCGACGATCGAGCCGACCCGTACGCCGTCCGTGCCCAGCCCCACCAGGACCGTCACCCGGCCGACCGGCGAGCCGACCCCGCCCACGACGGGACCCACCACGGAACCCACGACGGAGCCGACCACTCCGCCCACGACGGAACCCACTGAACCCACCGGGCCTCCGACGACGCCCCCGACGACCCCCTCGACGCCCCCGACGACGCCACCTACCACGGAGCCGACCACGGAGCCCCCGGCCACGCCCACGGAACCGTCCACCCCCACGGAGGGGCCCACGTCGGCGCCGACCACGCCGGCCGGGGGCTCTGCCTCCGAGGGCAAGGGCGACGACGAGGGCTTCCCGGCCTGGCTGGGGTGGCTGCTCGCGGCGCTCGCCGTGCTGACCGCCGTCGGCGTCCCGGTCCTGGTCGTGGGCCGGCGGCGGCGCCGCTGGCGGGCGGACCTCGCGGCCGCAGAGGCCGAGGTCGCCTGGCTTGCCCGCGACCTGCTGCCCGAGCTGCGCGACACCGGCACCCGTGACGGCGCCGCCGGTGGCTGGCAGGTGGGTGGTGCCGGGCGGGTGGCCGCCGTCGAGGACCGGTTGACCGTCCTCGAGGCGTCCGCGCCGGGTGACGCCGAACGGGCCCGGGCCACCGCCCTGCGTGACGCCGTGCGCGCGGCCCGGTCCCGGGTGGAGCAGGCGCTGTCCCCGGGCGCTACCGCGCCCGTGCCGCCGGTGCTGGACGCGGTCGTCGCGGACCTCGAGCAGGCGCTGCGGGTGCCGGCGACGGACGGGGGTCCGGCCCCGGCCTGACCGGCTCACGCAGGGGCGGTCTCGTCGGTCGTCGGCTCGCGACCGGCCCGGCCCAGCACGAGGGTGGCGGCAAGCGGGCACAGCAGCACGGTGGCGGCACCGCCCGCGACCAGCAGCGAGGCGTTGTCACTCGACATCTCGCCCGCCGCGACCGCGACCGACGTGACCGCGACGATGATCGGGAGGCCGGTTGCGGCGAAGAGGGCGACCGAGCCCGCCTCCCGGACCGACATGCCCGACCCGGCCCGCCCGCGCAGCGTCACCAGCAGCACCGGCCCGCCCCGGGCGAGCAGGATTCCCGCGATCACCGCGACGAACGCACCCGGGCGGCTCACGATCGCGTCCGGGTCGATGCCCATGCCGGAGGTCACGAAGAAGATCGGGATCAGCAGGCCGAAGGCGATGCCCTCGAGCCGGGCCTCGAGGTGCTCGTTGCCGTCGGGGATCGCCAGCCGCAGGATGAACCCGGCCGCGAACGCGGCCAGCACGATGTCGAGGTGGAAGGCGGTCGCGACCGCGCCGAGCGTGACCAGCAGCAGCATGGTGAGCCGCACCGTGGTCTGCCCGGTCGTCTCGGCGCCGGCGCGGAGGACGTGCAGCACCCGCCCGGTGCTCTCCCTCAGACGGTGCGACGGCAGCGCCAGCAAGACGGTGACGAGGGCGAAGGCCAGCAGGACGAGCAGCGACTGCAGCGTCCCCCGGGTGCCGAGGAACAGCGCCATCGCCACGACCGGCCCCAGCTCGCCGTACGCGCCGTGCCGCAGCACGTGCTGGCCCACCCGACGCTCGAGCAGGCCGCCGTCCTTGAGGATCGGGAGCAGGGTGCCGAGCGCCGTCGAGGTGAGCGCGATCGCCACCGTGATCTCCAGGTCCCGCTCCGACGCCACGTTGAGGACGACCACGAGGACGAAGGCGAAGGACAGGCTCCCGATCCAGGTGCGCAGCGCCCGCCGTCCCTCCCGGCCGGCGAGCTCGGCGGGGTCGATCTCGAAGCCGGCAAGCAGGAACAGCATCGCCAGGCCCAGCTGCGACAGCGTGGTCACGCCGTCGTCCTTCGCGGCCAGGTCCAGGCCGTACTCGCCGATCAGCATCCCGAACCCGAGCAGCAGCACGACCTCCGGGAGCAGCTTGCGGGGCACCAGCCCGGCGATCAGCGGCGCGACCACGCCGACCAGCGAGATCCAGAACAGCGAGGTGACCGTGTCCGGCATGGTTCCTCCCGGGCTCCCGGACGGGCCCGGGGCACGCTCCACTGTGCTGGCCGGTCGGGGCCGGCGCCTTCCCCCGTCCCGGGTGAGACAGGGAAGGCGCCGCGCGGGTTCGCGGGTCAGTCGCGCTGCAGCACCATGGCGAGCAGCTCGTCGAGGACCGACTGCCCCGGCCGCGGCACGATCGGCTGGCCGGCCATCTCGCGCACCATGTCGAACGCGTCGTGGATCGCCTGCCCGGTGAGCACCGGCCCGTGCGCGCTGGCCACCACGGTCGGGCGGAGCCGCTCCACCCGGTCGACGTGGGCGCCGTACCGCACCGGGTCGAGCCACTGGTGCCACGGCGAGACCAGGCTGTTGATGAAGTGGAACGACTCCCGGTAGTGCTCGGCCGGCAGGTCGTCGACGTGGTGCACGATCCCGGGCGCGGTGGCGGCGAACGAGTCGACCGCCCACATCACGCCGGTCTTTCGTCGAGGACGCCGCGGGTGGCCGGGCCGTCGAAGATCGGCGGTACGACGAGGCGCAGCCGCCGGTCGCCGGTGTCGACGTACTCCGTGTCCTCCCGCCACACCATCCGGTGCAGCGGCAGCGCCTTCTCGAGCGCCAGCCGCTCGGTCGAGAAGAAGTTCGCGACCAGGGTGGCGTTCGGGCACAGATCGAGGACCTCGTGCAGGGCGCCGGTGTGGTCGCCGTCGTCGTGGGACAGGAAGACCCAGCGCACGTCCTCGGGCGCCACCAGGTCGAACACCTGGTCCAGCCAGAGCTCGCGGTGGATCGGTGCCCCGGTGTCCACGATCACCGGCTCCTCGCCGCGGATCAGCACCGAGTCCACCGGGAGGTACTCGCCGGGGCCGGCCGGCGCCATGTTGGTGATCAGGAACGTGTCCGGTGCCAGGGTCACCGGCGCGGTCACGGGCAGGTCGGCGGTCTCCACCGCGGTCACCGCCCGTAGACGTAGACGTCGGACTGACCGTCGAGCAGCCGCAGGTCGATCACGCCCTCGGCGCGCCGGAGCTGCTTCACGTCGGTGTCCACGACGTCCCAGCGGCCGGTGAACTGGTGCATGGTGCCGAGCGGCAGCAGGATCCCGCAGACCTGTCCGGTCGCGGCCAGCTCGTAGTGGTCGTCCCGCCCGGTGGCCTGCACCCGCAGGCTCGCGGTGGCCGGCTCGCAGGACCCGAGCGGCGGGAAGCTCCCGTCCTCGGCGGCCATCCGTCCGTTCCAGGTGCCGGCGAACGGCGCACCGCCGGTGAACTCGCCGGCGTAGGTGACGCCGGTGCCGTCCATGGCGTAGGCGCCGAGCGCCGTGGCCTCGACCCGGGGCGGCGTGGGCGGGCGCAGCGAGGGCGACCGCGGCTGCGGCGGTCGCGGCGGCGAGCAGTCCGGCCCGGGTGGTGGTGGTGGTCTGTCGATCTCCTCGGTGTGGTCGTCTGGTGGACGGCCTCCACCCTCGGCTGCCGAGGTCCCGCCGGGTATCCCGCGATCGTGGGTGACCCGGTGGACTGGACCCCCCCACATCTGGGGGGATCCGTCCGGGCGGGGCTCGTCCTACCGTCGGGGGATGGCCCCGACGGCAGCAGCGCACCGCCTGGTCGAGTCGATCCGGCGGGCGGACCGCCGCTCACCCCACGCCGACGACTTCCTCGCCGAGCTCAGCGAGGAGGTGCGCAAGGTGGTGCCGTACGACGGGGCCACGTGGTTCGGCGTCGACCCCGACACCATGCTGGCCACGGTTCCCGCCCGCCTGGTCAACATGGACGCCGAGCTCTGCTGGCCGTTCTGGCGCGGCGAGTTCCACGAGAGCGACGCCCTCCTCTTCCGCGACCTCGCCCGGCAGACCCAGCCCGCCGGCTCGCTGCGCCAGGCCACCGACGGGCGGCCCCTGCGCAGCCCGCGGTACCGCGACTTCCTGGTCCCGCAGGGGTACGACGACGAGGCCCGCATCGCGTGCCGGACCGGCAGCACCACCTGGGCGGTGGGCGGGCTCTACCGCGAGAAGGGTCGGCCGGAGTTCACCGAGGAGGAGCTGCGGCTGCTCTCCTCGGTGTCGCACGCGATCGGGGTCGCCCTGCGTGGCCGCAACGTCCTGCACTCGCCGATGGCGCGCTCGGCCCAGGCACCCGGCGTGCTCCTGATCGGGGCGGACGGCCGGCTGCTGTCGGCCAGCCTCGAGGCCAAGGCGTGGCTGAGCGCGATCTACGGACCGGACCCGGCAGACGAGTCCTGGGCGGCCCTGATGAAGCGCTGCTCCGCGCCCGACCGGCTGTTGTCCGCGCCGGTGCTGATGCCGCTGGTCACCCAGGCCCGGGCGGTCGCGCTCGGGTACGACGACCAGCCGGCGCGACTCCGTTTCCGGGACCGCGGCGGGCGCTGGGTGGTCATGCACGCCTCCAGCCTCGACGAGTCCGACCCGGGCAGCCCGGTCGCGGTGGTGATCGAGCAGGCGCAGAGCGCCGAGATCGCGCCGATCATCGTGGAGGCCTACGGACTCTCCTCCCGCGAGCGCGACGTGGTCCGCTGCGTGGCCCGTGGGCTCTCGACGCCCGACATCGCCACCGAGCTGCACCTGTCCAGCCACACCGTGCGCGGCTACATCAAGTCGGTCTTCGAGAAGCTCGGCGTGAGCAGCCGGGGCGAGCTGACCGCGAAGCTGTTCGCGGAGCACTACTCCGACACCTTCCACGACACGATGGTGCACCTGACCTGAGGCACGGGCGCGGCCACCGGGGCCGGGACCAGTGGTCCCACGGATGCCCCGGAAGGCCGGCGCTGGCGATGGTGGGGACCCGATCCAGCCCCCACCCAGGAGCCACCGTGTCCCACCCCCTCGCCCATCGTCCGCCCCGCTCGGCCGCCCACGCCGTACGACGCGCCCTCGTGGCCGCGGTCGCCCTCACCGCGGTCTGCGCGGCCGCCTTCGGCGCCGTCGCGCTGCTCGTCGACCACCTGCAGCTCGACATGTCCGTCCAGCCCGCCCAGACCACCCACCCGGCCGCGTGAGCCGGCCCCACCCGAGGAACGAGAAGAGATGTCCCACCTGCACGCCCTCCCGGGCTACCTCACCTTCGGCGGCCTCCGTCCCGCACCGAGTGCCGACGGCACCGTCGTCAGCGGCACGGCCGCCACCGCGACCCCCCGGGCCTCGTCCGGCCCGGAGCCGGGGCACGCCGTGGAGGTCACGCGCCTCTACGTCCGCCGTGGCGGCCAGACCGTGCTCCGCGAGGTCTCCCTGCAGATCCCGCGCGGCTCGGTCACCGGCCTGCTCGGCCCCAGCGGCTGCGGCAAGTCCACGCTGATCCGCTCGATCATGGGCGTCCAGCGCATCTCCGGCGGCAGCGTCACCGTGCTCGGCCGGCCGGCCGGGTCGCCGGACCTGCGGCCGCGCGTCGGGTACGTCACCCAGGCGCCGGCGCTGTACGACGACCTGACCGTCGACGAGAACCTCGGGTACTTCGCCCGGCTCCTCGGCACCCCCGCCGACCGCGTCGACGAGGTGCTCGAGACCGTCGACCTCGACCACGCCCGGTGGCGGCTGGCCCGCAACCTCTCCGGGGGCCAGCGGGCCCGGGTCTCCCTTGCGACTGCCCTGCTCGGCGAGCCCGAGCTGCTGGTCCTGGACGAGCCGACCGTCGGCCTCGACCCGGTGCTGCGGCGTCGCTTGTGGGGCACCTTCGAGGAGCTCGCCGCCCGCGGCACCACCCTGCTGGTCTCCAGCCACGTCATGGACGAGGCCGCCCGCTGCGACGAGCTGCTGCTCATGCGCGAGGGCACGCTGCTGGCCACCGAGACCCCGCAGCGGCTCCGCGCCCGCACCGGGGAGCAGGACCTCGAGGAGGCCTTCCTGCGGCTGGCCCTGCACGCGGAGCGCCCGGCCCGGACCGCGACGGGGGTGGCGTCATGAGCGCCCGTGCCACCGCCGCGACCGCGGGCCGCGTGGTCCGCCAGCTCCGGCACGACCACCGGACCCTTGCCCTGCTGCTCGTGGTCCCGTGCGTCCTGCTCACGCTGATCCGCTTCGTCTTCGAGGACGGCTCGACGTTCGACCGCATCGGCGGCCCGCTGCTGGGGATCTTCCCGCTGCTGTCGATGTTCCTCGTCACCTCGATCGCGATGCTGCGCGAGCGGACCACCGGCACCCTCGAACGGCTGCTCACGATGCCGGTCGGCAGGCTCGACATCCTGCTCGGGTACGCCGCCGCGTTCGCCGCGTTCGCGGTCGTCCAGGTCGCGCTGGTCGGTGGTCTCTCGTTCGGGCTGCTCGGGCTCGACGTCGAGGGTCCGCGCTGGGCCATGCTGCTGCTCGCCGTGGCCAACGCGGTGCTCGGGATGGCACTGGGCCTGTTCGTGTCGGCGTTCGCGCGGACCGAGTTCCAGGCCGTGCAGTTCCTGCCGGCGTTCCTGCTGCCGCAGTTCCTCCTCTGCGGGCTGCTCACCGCCCGCGACGCGATGGCGCCCGTCCTGGAAGCGGTGTCGTGGGCCCTGCCCATGACGTGGGCGTACGACGCCCTCGACCGGGTCTCGCGCGGCGCCGACGGTGTCGCCGGACCGGCCCTGGTGGTGGTCGGCGGCACGGTCCTGGCGCTCGGTGCCGGGGCGGCGACCCTGCGCCGTACGACGGCCTGAGCGGCCCGCCGTACCACGTCCGACTGGCCCCGCCGGCACCGTCCGGCGGGGCCGGTCGCGCGCCCGGACGCTGGGGTGTTCAGGCCACCGGGCCGAGGAATATCGTGACGGGGTGCTCATCGGCCGGACCGCCGAGTGGGCGGGCATCGAGGCGGCGCTGGCGGCGGCTCGCGACGCGCAGGGACGCACGGTCCTGCTGCGCGGCGAGGCCGGTGTCGGCAAGACCGCGCTGCTCGACCGGGCCGCGGAGACCCCCGGCTTCCGGGTGCTGCGCGCCACCGGGGTCGAGGCCGAGTCCGACCTCGCCTACGCCTCCGCCCACCAGCTGCTCTACCCACTGCTGCCGTTCCTCGACGACCTCCCGGCGACCCAGGCCGGTGCGGTCCGGGTCGCGCTGGGGCTGGAGGCGGGCAGCACGCCGGACCGGTTCCTGGTCGCGCTCGGCTTCCTGTCCCTGGTCAGTGAGGCCGCGCACGACGAGCCGCTGCTGCTGGCGCTCGACGACGTCCAGTGGTGGGACACCGCTTCTCTCGACGCGCTCCTCTTCGTCGCCCGGCGGGTGGCCGCCGAGCCGGTGCTGCTCCTCCTGGCCGCACGCGAGCAGGCCGGCACCGGTGACGAGGCGATCACGGCAGTCGCCCGGCTTCCGGGCGTGCTCGAGCTCCCGGTCGGCGGGCTTCCCGACGACGACGTCGGCGCCCTCATGGCGGCCGTGGTCGGCGTCGCGCCGCCCGAGGCGGTGAGCCACGCCCTGGCCGAACGCACCCACGGCAACCCGCTGGCGCTGGTCGAGATGGTCCGCGTGCTCACCCCCGACCAGCTGGCCGGGCGCGACCCGCTCCCCGACGCGCTCTCCCTGGGCGAGCGGCTCGAGCGACCGTTCCTGCAACGGGCCGCAGTCCTGCCCCCGACGGCCCGGGACCTGCTCCTGGTGGCGGCGGCGGAGCCGGGCGGCGAGCTCGACGTGCTCGCGGAGGCTGCCGGGGTCGACGGGCTCGACCGGGTGCTGGAGGCGGTCGAGACCTCCGGCCTGGTCCGGTACGACGGCCGCAACCTGCTCTACACGCACCCGCTGGCCCGGGCGGCGGTCTACGGCGACGCCGGTGCCCGCGAGCGCCATGAGGCCCACCTGCGTCTGGCCGCGGTGCAGGAGGCCCGAGGCCAGGCGGATCGCGCCGTGTGGCACCGCGCGGCCGCCACGCTCGGCATCGACGACGGCCTCGCCGCCGCCCTCGACGGGGTCGCGGAACGGTCCCGGCTCCGCAGCGGGCACGCGGCGGCCGCGGCGGCGTACGAACGCGCCGCCGACCTCTCCTCCACCGGGGCCGAGCGGGTACGCCGACTGAGCGCGGCCGCCGACTCGGCCTGGCTGGCCGGGCAGTCGGCGCGGGCACGGTTGCTCGTCGAACGGGCCGAGCCGATCGCGGGCGATCCCCTGTCCCGGGGCCGACTGGTCGCGCTGCGCGCCCGGGCGGCCTCGCGCGGCGGCGAGGTGGACGAGGCGCACCGGCTGTTCCTCGCCGGCGCCGACCTGCTGCGCGACGTCAGTCCGGGGGACGCCCGGGAGCTGCTGGCCGAGGCCGTCGAGGCGGCGGCGTACGCCGGAGACCTGGACCGGCTCGAGGAGATCTCGGTGTCGGCACAGGGACTGCGGGCGGCGGCGTCCCCTCGCGAGCGGTTCCTCGCCGCGTGGCTCGAGGTCAGCAACCACGGCATGCGCGCGCACGACGTCGAGGACCCCACCGTGCTGCTGGCCGACCTCGCCCTCGGGGCCGACCTCGGCGAACCGCGGGTGACCGTCTGGTGCGGGATCGCCGCGCTGAACCTCGGCGACCCGACCGGGATGATGCAGCACTACGTCCGGGCCCTGGAGCAGGCCCGGCGGGCGGGGGCGGCCGGCAGCCTTCCCTACGTCCTGGAGCACTCGGCGATGAGCCTCGCGCTGGCCGGCAACTTCGGCGCCAGCCGGAGCGGCGCCGAGGAGGGCCTGCGCCTGGCCCGAGAGTCGGAGCAGCAGCGCTCGGCGGGCCAGCTGCTGGCGATCCTGGCGTTCGTCGCGGCCACGGTGGGCGATGAGGAGGAGTGTCTCCGGTGCGCGGACGAGGCGCGAGCCATCGCCGGCCCTCGGAGCCTGGGCCTCACCAACGCGACGGTGACCTGGGCCCGGTCGCGGCTCGACCTCGGGCTCGGGAGGTACGACCAGGCCGTCGACCGCCTGGTCGCCCTCGCGTCGGCGGAGCCGGGCGAGGGCCACCCGGTGATCGCACTCTGGTGCACGCCCGACCTGGTGGAGTCGGCCGCCCGCGCCCGGCGTACGGCCGAGGTCGGGGACGCCGTGGCCCGCATCGCCGCTCGGGCCGGGGCCGTCGCGAGCACGCCCGGTACCGCCCTGGCGGCCACCTGGTGCAGGGGCCTCCTCGGGGGCCCCGGGGCCGAGGAGGACCTGGCGACGGCTGCCGAGGGACTGGCCGGGCTCGGCCTGCCCCTCGGCGCGGCTCGTGCCCGCCTGGCCCTGGGTGAGCTGCTGCGCCGGGAGCGGAAGGTGCGGGCGGCCCGCGAGCACCTGCGTGCCGCGCTCGAGGGCTTCCAGTCCCTGGGCGCCCGGGTCTGGGCGGAGCGGGCGGCCGCCGAGCTCCGGGCCAGCGGCGAGGGAGCGTCGGCGGCGGAGGTCGACGGCATCGACAGCCTGACCGCACAGGAGCTGCAGATCGTGCGGTACGTCAGCCAGGGCGCCTCCAACAAGGACATCGCCGCCCAGCTGTTCCTCAGCCCGCGGACCGTGGAGTACCACCTCTACAAGGCCTACCCGAAGCTCGGTGTCGCCTCCCGGGGACAGCTGATCAGCCGGTTCGCCGGGGCACTCACGCAGCGGGTCGACGCCTGATCGGCGACTGGCCGGGCGACGGGACGGTCTGCCGCAGCCGGACGCCGTCCAGGTAGCTGCTCAGGTCCTGGCCGCGACCGCGCCACCAGTCGGCCAGGTCGTGCGCGCCGGCCAGCTCGTGGGCGTGGGCGCGGCGCGCGGCGTCCCGGATCTCGGTGGCGAGCAGGTCGTGGAAGCGGGTCATGGGGTCCTCCGGGGATGGGCGCGTCGGGCGCGGGACGGGACGTGGGCGGGTGGCCCGCACGGCGAGGTCGACGCCGTACGGGCCACCCGGGTGAGGGGTGGTCGGCCTCAGCCGACCGGGACGGGAGTCCGGTCCTCGTCCGGCTCCTCGTCGTGCTCCTCGGCCGTGGCGGCCGCGTCGTGCTCTTCCGGCTCGATGGTGAGCGCGGGGAGCGCCCGGTCCAGCCAGCGCGGGATGTACCAGGCCTTGCGACCCAGCAGGTGCATCACGGCGGGCACGAGGATCATCCGGACGACCAGCGCGTCGACCAGGATCGCGACGCCGAGGCCGACACCGAACGCCTTGACCGTGCGGTCGTCGCCGAGCACGAAGGCCCAGAAGACGACGCCCATGATGATGCCGGCGGCGACGATCACCTTGCCGATCGCGCCGACGCCGGTCCGGACCGCGCCGCGGGCGTCGCCGGTGCGGACGTACTCCTCACGGATCCGTGAGACCAGGAAGACCTCGTAGTCCATGGAGAGCCCGAACAGGA
>NZ_SDKM01000062.1 GCF_004519545.1 Nocardioides guangzhouensis | reverse complement strand
GCGAGCGCCAGCGAGCGTCTCGAAACCACGAACCGGCTCACAGGCCCAGGTCGGCAGCCCGCAGCTTCTCGATCGCCTCCTCGGGACCGTCGAGTGTGATTCCGCGGGTCTGCTTGCGGCCGAACAGGAACAGGACGACCTCGGACGGCAGCCCGGTCAGCAGCACCGGGTGGTCGCCGCGGCGCAGGCTCGCCGTGGCCCCGCCGTCGGCGCGGCGGATCGTGACCGGCACGCCGGCCGGGCGGACCAGCCCGCGGCCGCCGATCCGGATGGAGCCCCACAGCGCCGACTCCTCGGCCCGGGTGAGGGTGCGCGGCTGCCAGCGCGGCTGCGCCCGCCGGATGTCCTCGTGGTGCACGAAGAACTCCAGCGTGTTGAACACGTCGTCCACGACCGGCAGGGCCAGCGGCGTCCGGGCCCGGCGCACGGTCTCGACGATGTCGGCGAAGTCGCGGGCGGCGTACTTCTCCATCGCCTTCTCGGTCAGGGGCGCCAGCGGCCCCACCGAGATCCCGGTCGCCGCGATCGGGCTGCGCTCGCGGACCAGCAGGTGCGCCAGCAGCGTGCGCACGTCCCAGTCGCCGCACAGGGTCGGGGCGTCGGGCCCGGTCTCCAGCGCGGTGTCGCAGAGCCGGCCGCGCTCCGTGCGGGCCAGCGTTCGCCGTCCGAGCATGCCCCCACCCTAGGGTGCGGGCCCGTACGACGGCTCCGACGGCGCGGGCTGGTCCGGTGCGGTGGCCAGGGACGCGCCGTACCGGCCCACCTGAAGCGGGAACGGGTCGCTGATCCCGCCCAGGAACGCCCCACCGGCGTCGACCATCGGCCAGCCCAGCAGCCAGGACCGGCCGTCGTGCTCGACCGCCCGGCAGGCGTAGAGCGGCGGCGGGTCGCCCCGCACGAAGAGGCTGTCGCCCGCCGGGCGGAACGGGCCGGCGGGGGAGTCGCCGACGTACGCGTGCTGCCCGCCCTCGGGGGGCTCGCCACGGTCCAGCCGGGCCGCGCTGTTGTCCCCGGGACCGTGGCAGAACAGAAGCACCCAGCCGTCGTCGGCGGGCAGCAGCTGGCTGACCTCCATCTGCCTGAACTCCCCGGGTTCGGTGACCGGCCCGTGCACGGTCCAGCGCTCCAGGTCGGGGGAGGTGGCCATCGCGATGGTGCCGCGGCCGTCGGGTGCCCCGTCGTGGACCCGCGCGGTGACGTACATCCGCCACACCCCGGCGTCCGCGTCCCAGTGCACCCACGGGTCGCGCCAGTGCACCTCGTCGACCTGGTCGGCGTCGTCGACGCCCGGCTGCCAGGCCTCGTAGTGGACGGGGTCGGCCTCGACCACGACGTCGGTCCGTTCCCACGAGCGCAGGTCGTCCGAGACCGCGGACAGCACCCGCTGCACGCGGCCGTCCTCGGCGCTGGACACGCCGGTGTAGAAGAGGTGCCAGCGCCCGTCGTGCGCGCGGACCGTGCTGCCGGTCCACGTCGCCCGGTCGTCGGCCGCGCCGATGGGGGAGTCGGACAGCGGCCGTGGCAGCAGCTCCCAGTCCCGCAGGTCCGTCGAGACCGCGTGCCCGATCCGGGCCATCTGGTGCCGCTCGTCGGGGTCTGCCGTCTCCGGGGCGTGCAGGAAGAACAGGTGGTGCTCGGGGCCGTCGGTGGCCAGCCAGAAGTCCCAGACGCGGTGCCCGGGCAGGTGGAACGCCATCGTGCCTCCTCGGAGTCGACCCTTGATGAGCGGAGCGCACCAGCGTAGGGATATCCGTTGGCGGACCTGTGGGTGTCTCGACATAGGGTTGGCGGGTGCCGCGGCGAACCTCCACCACCCGTGACGGCTTCGCCGTACTCGCCGTCGCCATCCGGCGCGAGCCCTGGATCTTCACCGTCTCCACGATCGGCAGCGTGCTGTTCGGCGCGCTCACGGTCGCGGACGCCTGGGTGCTCGGCTGGTCCACCCAGCACGCGGTGCTGCCGGCGTTCGACACCGGCGAGGTCTCCGCCGGCGTGCTCTGGGCGGTGCTCGGGCTGTTCGTCGGCGTCGCGATCCTGCGCGCGGTCGGCATCGTGGCCCGCCGGCTCGGGGCCGGTGTCATGCAGTACCGCATGCAGGCGCACTACCGCCGTGCCGTGACCCGCCAATACCTCACGCTCCCGATGGAGTGGCACCAGAAGCACCCGACCGGCGAGCTGCTCTCCAACGCCAACTCCGACGTCGAGGCCGCCTGGGGCCCGATCGCGCCGTTGCCGATGGCGGTCGGCACTGTCGTGATGATGGTGATCGCGGTCGTGCAGATGCTGCTCGCCGACCTCGTGCTCGCGATGGTCGGCCTCCTGGTGTTCCCGGCCGTGATCGTCGCGAACCTCGCCTACCAACGCGCCGCGTCACCGCTGATGACCCGCGCCCAGCAGCTGCGCGCGGAGCTCAGCGAGGTCGCCCACGAGTCGTTCGACGGCGCCATGGTCGTCAAGACGCTCGGCCGTGAGTCCGAGGAGACCGAGCGGTTCGCGGCCAAGGCCCACGAGCTGCGCGACGTCTCCATCCGGGCCGGCCGGATCCGCGCCGCCTTCGACCCGACGCTCACCGCACTGCCCAACGTCGGCGTGCTGGTGGTGCTCGCCCTCGGTGTCTACCGCGTGCTGCACGGCCAGTCCGACCCCGGCAACGTGATCACGATCGCCTACCTGCTGACGATCGTGTCCTTCCCGATCCGGTCCCTGGGCTGGCTGCTCGGCGAGTTCCCGCGCAGCGTGGTCGGCTTCGACCGGGTGACCGCGGTGCTCCAGGCCACCGGCGAGATGCAGTACGGCGCGTCCCGGCTCGAGGGGACCGGCGGCGCGCTGCTGGAGGTCGACCACCTCGCCTACGCCCACGAGCCCGACGGCCGGCTGCTCGACGACGTCACGTTCACGGTGACCCCGGGCCGCACGGTGGCCCTGGTCGGCGCCACCGCGTCCGGCAAGAGCACCCTGACCTCGCTGATGACCCGGCTGGTCGACCCCGACGCCGGCGCGATCCGCGTCGACGGCACCGACCTGCGCGACCTGGCCAAGGGCGAGCTCGCCCGGTCGGTCGCGGTGGTGCCGCAGGCGGCCTTCCTCTTCGACGACACCGTGCGCGACAACATCACGCTCGGCGCCGACGTCCCCGACGAGGAGGTCTGGGCCGCGCTGCGCACCGCCCAGGCCGACGGGTTCGTGGCCGCGCTGCCCGGGGCCCTCGACGCCCGGCTCGGCGAGCGGGGCACCTCGCTGTCCGGGGGGCAGCGGCAGCGCATCTCACTGGCCCGGGCGCTGGTCCGCAAGCCGCGCCTGCTGATCCTCGACGACGCCACCTCCGCCGTGGACCCCGAGGTCGAGGCGCGGATCCTGGGCGCGCTGCGCGGCGGTGTCGGCGGCGGGAATGTCGACGACGGGGGCGGGGACGGGGGCGACAGCACCCTGGTCGTGGTCGCCTACCGCAAGGCCACGATCGGCCTGGCCGACGAGGTCATCCACCTGGCCGACGGCGAGGTCGTCGATCGCGGCTCCCACGTCGAGCTGCTCGACCGCAGCCCGGCGTACGCCGACCTGGTCAACGCCTACGAGCAGCAGCCGGCAGGGGAGGCCGAATGAGCACCACGGCCGCCACCAGGGAGTCCACCACCGTCGACACGGGCGAGCAGATCCCGGCGCTCGAGACCATCCGCCGTGGCGTCGCGGTCTCGCCCGAGCTGCGCGAGGGCCTGGTCGGCACGTTCCTGCTCGCGGTGCTCGCCACCATCGGCCAGGTGGTCATCCCGATCGCCGTCCAGCAGACCCTCGACCGCGGGCTGAGCGGCCCGGGCGGGGAGCCCGACGTCCGGTTCATGGTCGAGATGGGCCTGATGGCGTTCGCCGCGATCGTGGTCACCGGCGTCGCGTCGTACCTCATGACCAGCCGGCTCTTCACCACCGCCGAGCGCGGCCTCGCCACGCTGCGGATCAAGGCCTTCCGCCACGTCCACGACCTCCCCGTGCTCACCCAGAACACCGAGCGCCGGGGTGCCCTGGTCTCCCGGGTCACCAGCGACGTCGACCAGGTCAGCCAGTTCCTCGTGTTCGGCGGCATCCTCTTCGTGGTCAGCGTGCTCCAGATCGGGGTCGCGACCGTGATCATGCTGTTCTACTCGTGGCAGCTGACGCTCGTGGTCTGGATCTGCTTCCTGCCGCTGTTCCTGTCGCTGCGCTTCTTCCAGCGCCGGCTCTCCGACGCCTACGCCACCGTCCGCCGCCAGGTCGGGATCATGCTCTCCGCGATCTCCGAGCCCGTGGTCGGCGCCGCCGTGGTCCGGTCGTACGCCGTCGAGGAACGCACCCAGAAGCGCATCGACGCCGCGATCGCCGCGCACCAGCAGGCCAGCACCCGCGCGCAGGGGTTCACGGCGTTCTCGTTCTCGCTCGGCGGGCTCTCCGGCGGTCTGGCCAACGCCGGCGTGCTGATCTTCGGCATCTGGCTCGGGTTCGCCGACCAGATCACCGCCGGCGAGGTGATCGCGTTCGCGTTCCTGGTCTCGCTGTTCGTGATGCCGGTCCAGATGGGCACCCAGATCCTCACCGAGGCCCAGAACGCCATCGCCGGCTGGCGGCGCGTGATCGGCATCCTCGAGACCCCCGCCGACCTCGTCGACCCCGGCGCCGACGGGCAGGTGCTGCCGCGCGGACCGATCGACGTGGAGTTCCGCGACGTCACGTACTCCTATCCCGGCGGCCCGGACGTGCTGCACGACCTGGACATGCACATCTCCTCGGGAACCCGGGTCGCGATCGTGGGGGAGACCGGTTCCGGCAAGTCGACGTTCGCGAAGCTGCTGACCCGCCTCATGGACCCCCGGCTCGGTGCGGTCCTGCTCGACGGGATCGACGTCCGCGACATCCGGCAGTCCTCGCTGCGCCGGTCGGTGGTGCTGGTGCCGCAGGAGGGCTTCCTCTTCGACGACACCCTCCGGGCGAACGCCCGCTACGGCCGGCTCGACGCCTCCGACGAGGAGATCCTCGAGTCGGCCATGCAGCTCGGGCTCGCGGACTGGGTCGACGGCCTGCCCCGCGGCCTCGACACCCGGGTCGGCCAGCGCGGCGAGTCGCTCTCGGCGGGGGAGCGGCAGCTGGTGGCGCTGCTCCGTGCCCACCTCGCCGATCCCGACCTGCTGGTGCTCGACGAGGCCACCTCCGCGGTCGACCCGAACCTCGAGATGCGGATCGGCCGCGCCCTCGAGCGGCTCATGCACGGCCGGACCTCGGTGACCATCGCGCACCGCCTCAGCACCGCCGAGAACGCCGACGAGGTGGTCGTGGTCGATCGTGGCCGCATCGTCCAGCGAGGCCCCCACGCCGAGCTCGTCGCCCAGGACGGCGTCTACGCCGGTCTCCACGCCTCCTGGGTCGCCCAGCAAGGTCGTTGAGTCGCGCTTCCCTGACCGTTGAGTCGCGCCGCGCTGGTCGTTGAGTTGCGCCGCGCTGGGTGTTGAGCGGCGCCGCGCTGGGTGATGAGTTGCGCCGCGCTGGGTGTTGAGAGGCGCCTCCCTGACTCGGTACGGCGCCATCGGCCCACTATTCGCGCACAGGCGGCCGCCGGGAACGCCTTGTCCACAGGAACCAGGCCGGTACGGCGGGGCGCACAGCCACAGTGGCGATCGTTGCCTCATGACCTTCCAGGTGTTCGGCGACCTTCCTTTCACGACCGCGATGGCGCGCGCGGCTGGCATCGACGGTGCCAGGCTGAGCCGCGCCGTTGCCGAGCAGGAGCTCGCGCGGTTGCTGCTCGGCGTCTACATCCGCAACGATGTCGAACGCACTCCGCAGCTGTTGGCGCGAGCGGCATCGCTGGTCGTGGGTGCCGGCTCCGTGATCTGCGACCGGACCGCAGCCTGGATCCACGGCGTCGAGTGCTTCGACTTCCAGGAGCTCGACGGGGTGCCGCCGGTCGAGTCCTACGTCCTCCGTGGCCGGCGCGCCACGGACCGACCGCAGTGCGGTGGCGGCACCCGGGACCTCCAGCCGCGGGACTGGATGGACATCGGTGGGGTCCGCGTGACCACACCGGTGCGCACCGCCCTCGACCTCGGCTGCAAGCTTCCGCGGCGCAAGGCCCTCGCGGCCATGGACGCCCTGATGCGGATCCACGGTTTCACCAGAGCAGAGCTCGTGGCGGAGCTTCCGCGGTACTTCCGGCGGCGTGGCTCGGTCCAGCTCCGGCAGCTGGTGCCACTGGTGGACGGTCGCTCCGAGTCGACGGGGGAGTCCTGGTCCCGCCTGGAGATCAGCGACCGCTCCCTCCCGGCGCCCGTTCCGCAGCACTGGGTCCACGTGGCCGGCGTCCCGACGTACCGGCTCGATCTCGCGTACGCGCACGCCCGCATCGCGATCGAGTACGACGGCGAGGAGTTCCACACGCTCCCCGAGGATCGGGAGGCCGACGAACGGCGCCGCGCCTGGCTGCGCGAGCACGGCTGGATCGTCATCGTCCTCACCAAGGACTCGTTCACCGAGGACGCGATCATCGGGTGGATCGGCGAGCTCCGACGCGCGCTGGCCGTCCGTCAGGCTGCCTGAGGCGCGACTCGACGCCCAGGGAGGCGCGACTCGACGCGCAGGGGAGGCGCGACTCAACACGCAGGGAGGCGCGACTCAACCTGCAGGGAGGCGCAAGTCAACAGGAGCAGGGCGTGTCCTCCCCGGGCGCGAACGCCGGGCCGGTTAGCGTGGCGTCCGAACAGGTGTTCGGATCGGGTTGTCGACGGATCTGGCACCGAAGAAACGGATGCGAAAGGCGGCGGCATGCGCGTGCTCGGGATCGACCCCGGCCTGACCCGGTGCGGTCTCGGCGTGGTCGAGGGTACGCCGGGCCGGCCGCTGTCGCTGGTCGGCGTCGGCGTCGTGCGGACCCCGGCCGACCAGCCGGTGGCGCAGCGCCTGGTGGCCATCGAGGCCGGCATCGAGGAGTGGCTCGACCGACACCGCCCGGACGCGGTGGCCGTCGAGCGGGTCTTCGCCCAGCACAACCTCCGCACGGTCATGGGCACCGCCCAGGCCAGCGGGATCGCCCTGGTGGTGGCCGCCCGCCGCGGGCTGCCGGTCGCGCTGCACACGCCGAGCGAGGTCAAGGCCGCGGTCTCCGGCAGCGGCCGCGCGGACAAGGCACAGGTCGGCGCGATGGTGACCCGCCTGCTCCGCCTCACCGAGGCCCCCAAGCCGGCCGACGCCGCCGACGCGCTGGCGCTGGCCATCACCCACATCTGGCGCGGCGGCGCCCAGGCCCGCCTCGACGCGGCCGTCGCCGCCGCCCGCCGCCCCACCACGACCGCAGGGAGACGCCCGTGATCGCCTTCGTCCGTGGCACCGTCGCCGGTGTCACCCTCTCCAGCGCCGTCGTCGAGGTCGGGGGTGTCGGGCTCGAGGTGATGTGCACCCCGGGCACCCTGGCCACGCTGCGGACGGGCCACGAGGCCACGCTCCCGACCAGCATGGTGGTGCGCGAGGACTCCCTGACCCTGTTCGGCTTCCTCGACGACGACGAGAAGCAGTGCTTCGAGCTGCTCCAGACCGCCAGCGGGGTCGGCCCCAAGCTTGCCCAGGCCATGCTCGCGGTGCTCGCGCCCGACGACCTGCGGGTCGCGGTCACCCACGAGGACGTCAAGACCCTCACCCAGGTGCCCGGCATCGGCCAGAAGGGCGCGCAGCGGATCATCCTCGAGCTGCGCGACCGGCTGGGTGCCCCGGTGGGCGCGACGTCCGCGACGCGCACCGGCGTCCCGTCCTCGGCCGCCCCGTGGCGCGACCAGGTGCACCAGGGCCTGGTCGGGCTGGGCTGGTCGGCGAAGGAGGCCGAGCGCGCCGTCGACGAGGTCGCTCCGCAGGCCGGTGACGCACCGGACGTCGGCTCCCTGCTCCGGGCCGCCCTCCTGGCCCTGCGGAAGGCGTGACCGTGGACCGCCCGGACACCCATCACCTCGACACCGACCACCTCGAGGCTGCCGAGGAGGTCCACCTCGCGCGGCTCACCGCGGTCGACGCGGACTCCGACGAGCGGGCCATCGAGGCCGCTTTGCGCCCGCGCAGCCTGGCCGAGGTGGTCGGGCAGCAGCGGGTCCGCGAGCAGCTCGGCCTGGTGCTCGACGCCGCGAAGGCCCGGGGTCGGGCCCCCGACCACGTGCTGCTCTCCGGGCCTCCCGGGCTCGGCAAGACCACGCTCGCCATGATCATCGCCGGCGAGCTCGGTGCGCCGCTGCGCCTGACCAGCGGCCCGGCGATCACCCACGCCGGCGACCTCGCCGCGATCCTCTCCGGGATCAGCGAGGGCGACGTGTTGTTCGTCGACGAGATCCACCGGATGTCCCGGGCGGCGGAGGAGATGCTCTACCTCGCCATGGAGGACTTCCGGGTCGACGTGGTGATCGGCAAGGGCCCGGGCGCGACCGCGATTCCGCTCGACATCCCGCCGTTCACGCTGGTCGGCGCCACCACCCGGGCCGGCCTGCTGCCGGGTCCGCTGCGCGACCGGTTCGGCTTCACCGCCCACCTGGAGTACTACGAGCCTGACGAGCTCGACCGGATCGTGCACCGCAGCGCCGGCCTGCTCGACGTACACCTGACCGCCGAGGGCTCGGCCGAGATCGCCGGACGCTCCCGTGGCACCCCGCGCATCGCCAACCGGCTGCTGCGCCGGGTCCGCGACTACGCCCAGGTGCGCGCCGACGGCACCGTCTCGCTGGACGTGGCCCGTCGGGCGCTGGAGCTCTACGAGGTCGACGAGCAGGGCCTCGACCGGCTCGACCGGGGCGTCCTCGATGCCCTGTGCCGTCGCTTCACGGGCGGCCCGGTCGGTCTCTCCACGCTTGCCGTCGCCGTCGGCGAGGAGCGCGAGACGGTGGAGGAGGTCGCTGAGCCGTTCCTGGTCCGCAACGGCTTCCTGGCCCGTACGCCGCGGGGCCGGGTCGCGACCCCCGCCGCGTGGGAGCACCTCGGTCTGGATGTTCCCCGAAACGTGACCGGGGATCCGACGCTGTTCTCGGAGTGAGGACGTACACTTCTCCGTTGGTCGCCCGGCCGGACCCGGGCACAACCCGTTCGTATCCCTCTGGAGAGGTCGTTCCGTGCAGGACCTGGTGTCCCTTCTGCCCATCCTGGGCATCTTCCTCATCTTCTGGCTCCTCGTGATCCGGCCGGCGTCCCGCCGCCAGCGCAAGCTGCAGGCCGTGCAGCGCGCGCTCCAGGTCGGCGACCCGGTGATCACCGGGTCCGGCGTGTTCGGGACGGTGCGCAGCATCGACGACGACAAGGTGCGCCTCGAGGTCGCCGAGGGCGTCGTGCTCACCGTGGCGCGGCAGTCGGTCGTCGGCGTCGTCGAGGACGAGCAGCGCGAGCACCAGGACCCGGTCGCGGACGACACCGAGACCCCCACCACCCACGAGGAGCAGTAGGCCGTGGCACGCAAGCCGTCCCGCCCGGGCCGTACCCTCACCATCTTCGGGCTCTGCGTGGTGGTCCTCTTCGGGCTGGTCGCGCTGGTGGGCCAGTGGAAGCCGTCGCTCGGCCTCGACCTCCAGGGTGGGCAGCGGATCACGCTGCGCGCGAAGGACAGCAACGTCCCGCAGGACCAGCTCAAGGAAGCGGCGAAGATCATCAACGCCCGCGTCAACGGCTCCGGCGTCGCGGAGGCAGACGTGACGACGCAGGGCGACACCAACATCGTGGTCGAGATCCCCGGCGCGTCCAACCAGGGCCTGGTCGACGTGGTCCAGCGCCAGGCGCAGCTCCGCTTCCGCCTGGTCGCCTGCACCACCCAGAACCCCGGCCCGTGCGCGACCGGCGGCACCGGCACCGGCAGCAGCCCGACCGGGGGAGTCGACCTCGGCAGCGCCGGCGCCAACCGCCCGGCGCCGCAGGGGCTGCTGAAGAAGGACAAGCAGAAGCCCGCCGCCTCCCCGAGCGCCTCGCCCAGCGAGACCCCCTCGACCAGCCCGTCGGCCGCCCCCTCCACCAGCCCGTCGGCGACCCCCCAGGACGAGAACATCGGCAACGACGTCGGGGCGAACCTGAAGTGGATGGACAACCCGTCGCCGGCCTGGGTCAAGCAGTTCAACGACACCACCTGCCCGCTGAAGACGGCACCGGAGGACGACCCGGAGCAGCCGCTGGTCACCTGTGACAAGGACGGCATCAAGTACCTCCTCTCGCCGGCCGTCGTCGAGGGCACCGAGCTCAAGAGCGCCAACGCCGGCCAGGACCAGAACTCCATCGACTGGCAGGTCCAGCTCGCCCTGAAGGGCGCCGGCACGAAGGCGTTCGCGGCGGTCTCGCAGGCCCTGGTGGGCACCGACAAGCAGTTCGCGATCGTGCTCGACGGCACCGTGATCTCCGCCCCCACGATGGAGGGCATCATCTCCGACGGCCGGGCCAGCATCACCGGCAACTTCAAGGAGCAGGAGGCCCAGGACCTGGCCACCAGCCTGAAGTACGGCGCGCTCCCGGTCGCGTTCGAGAAGAACCCCAAGAACGACACCATCGGCCCGTCGCTGGCCGGCGACCAGCTCACCGCGGGCATCTGGGCCGGCGTGATCGGCCTGCTGCTGGTGATGATCTACTGCCTGCTCTACTACCGCGGTCTCGGCCTGGTGGTGGTCGCCTCGCTGGTGGTCGCCGGCATCGTGACGTACGGGCTGGTGCTGCTGCTGAGCAAGGGCGCGGGCTTCACCCTGTCCCTGCCCGGCATCGCGGGCCTGATCGTCGCGGTCGGCATCACCGCGGACTCGTTCATCGTCTACTTCGAACGCATACGTGACGAGATGCGTGACGGGAAGTCGATGCGGGTCGCGGTCGAGTCCGGCTGGTCGCGCGCCCGGAACACCTGCCTGGCAGCCGACGCGGTCAGCCTGCTGGCGGCCGTGGTGCTCTACATCTTCGCCATCGACGAGGTGCGCGGGTTCGCGTTCACGCTGGGCCTGAGCACCCTGGTCGACCTGGTCGTGTTCTTCTGGTTCACCAAGCCGATGGTGTCGCTGCTGGCCACGTTCAAGTTCTTCAACCAGGGCCACAAGCTCTCCGGGCTGGATGCGGAGAACCTCGGGGTCGACGTCCTGCCGGGCGTCCGTACGGCAGGAGCGACGCGATGAGCAAGCTGTCCCGTCTGGGCAACGCCCTCTACGAGGGCGACGTCTCGATCGACTTCGTCAGCAAGAAGCGGCGTCGCCTCTGGTACTCCGTCTCCCTGCTGATCGTCCTCGTCGCGGTGCTGGGCCTGTGGTTCAAGGGCCTCAACCTCGGCATCGAGTTCGAGGGCGGGTCGGAGTACCGCGTCTCGCTCCCCTCCGACCAGGTCAACCAGGACACCGCCGACCGGCTCCGCGAGGTCGTGGGCGGGCTGGGCATCAAGGACGCCGAGCAGCCGGTGGTCACCACCTCCGGCAGCGAGGCGGTGCTGGTGCAGACCGAGTCGCTGAGCACGGCCGAGTCGCGTCAGGTCTCCGACGCGATCCTCCAGGAGACCGGGGCGTCGCAGGGCGACCTCTCGCAGAGCAACATCGGCGCCAGCTGGGGTCGCGACATCCTCGACCGGGCCCTGCTCGGTCTGAGCGTCTTCCTCGCCCTGGTCATCCTGTTCATCTGGGCCTACTTCCGCGAGTGGAAGATGTCGGTCGCTGCGATCGTGGCACTGGCGCACGACGTGCTGATCACGGTCGGCATCTACGCCCTGTCCGGGTTCGAGGTGTCGCCCGCGACGGTCACCGGCATCCTGACCATCCTCGGCTTCTCGCTCTACGACACGGTCGTGGTCTTCGACAAGGTCCGCGAGAACACGAAGAACCTCCAGGCCCGCCGTACGACGTACGCCAAGGCCGCGAACCTCGCCGTCAACCAGACCCTGGTGCGCTCGATCAACACCTCGATCGTCGCGCTGCTGCCGGTGGCCGCGATCCTCTACGTCAGCGTGGTCCAGCTCGGCTCCGGCTCGCTGCAGGACCTCGCGCTGGCGCTGTTCGTCGGCATGGCGGCGGGCCTCTACTCCTCGATCTTCATCGCCACCCCGCTGGTGGTGCAGCTGAAGTCAAACGAGCGTGAGGTCGTCCAGGCCGAGAAGCGGGCGGCCGCCCGGAAGGCGAAGGCCGACCGGTACGCCGACGTGCCGGTGTTCACCGAGGACATGCCCATCGCCGACGAGCCCGGCGCCGGCGGCGACCGCCAGCCGGCCCGCACCGGCGGCGGCACCGGCACCGGCACCACCCGTACGTCGCCCACTCGGCGTCCCGAGGGCAGCGGCTCCGGCCGGGTGGTCCCCGAGGCGCACCGCCCGGTCTCCCAGAGCGGCTCGTCGAAGCGGCAGCAGCCGCAGCGCCAGTCCCGCTCCAAGAGGGGCAAGAAGTGACCGAGGACCCGATCCCGGAGCAGGTCCGCCGGGCGCTGACGGACCTGGTCCACGACGTGCCCGACTACCCGGAGCCGGGGGTGGTGTTCAAGGACATCACGCCGCTGCTGGCCGACCACGACTCGTTCACGGCGGTGGTCGACGCCCTCGCCGCGTCCGGCCGGGACGCGGACGGGGCCGTGGTGGTCGACAAGGTCGTCGGCATGGAGGCCCGCGGGTTCATCCTGGCGGCGCCGGTGGCGCTCGCCCTGGGCGCCGGTTTCGTGCCGGTGCGCAAGGCCGGCAAGCTGCCGCGGGAGACCCACGCGGTGTCCTACTCCCTGGAGTATGGCCAGGCGACGCTCGAGATCCACCGCGACGGCGTGGCACCGGGCGAGCGGGTGCTGCTGGTCGACGACGTGCTGGCCACCGGAGGCACGGTCGCCGCCACCCGGGAGCTGGTCGAGTCCTGCGGGGGCGACGTGCTCGGTGTCGCGGTGCTGCTCGAGCTGACCTTCCTGCCGGGGCGCGCCACCATCGGCGACCTGCCGTTGCGCAGCCTCGGCCAGGTGTGACGCGCGCCGCGTGACCAGTGCCCCCGGACCTGCCCGGGCACTGGACCCCGCCCCTAGACTGGGGGCAATGACCGAGGACGTACCCACCGCCGCACCCCTGCGTGCGGCAGAGCCGGACGCGCCGGCCCGGGCTGCGGAGCCGGCAGCCCCACCGTCGGGCCGCCGGATGCGGGCCCGCCTGGCGCGGATCGGGTCGCGCCCCCAGGGTGGGAACCCGGTCCTCGAGCCGCTCTTCCGCGCGGTGCGCGCCAGCCACCCCAAGGCCGACCTGGCCTTGCTGGAGCGGGCGTACCAGACCGCCGAGCGCATGCATGGCAGCCAGATGCGCAAGAGCGGGGACCCCTACATCACCCACCCGCTCGCGGTCACCACGATCCTGGCCGACATCGGCATGACCGAGCCGACGCTGGTCGCCGCGCTGCTGCACGACACGGTGGAGGACACGCCGTACACCCTCGAGGAGCTGCGCCACGACTTCGGTGACGAGGTCGCCCGGCTCGTCGACGGCGTCACCAAGCTCGACAAGGTCAAGTACGGCGACTCCGCGCAGGCCGAGACCATCCGCAAGATGATCGTCGCGATGTCGCGCGACATCCGGGTGCTGGTCATCAAGCTGGCCGACCGGCTGCACAACATGCGCACGCTGCGCTACGTCAAGCAGACCACCCAGGAGCGCAAGGCCCGCGAGACCCTCGACATCTACGCCCCGCTCGCGCACCGGCTGGGCATGAACACCCTCAAGTGGGAGCTCGAGGACCTCGCATTCGCCACCCTGCACCCCAAGATCTACGACGAGATCGTGCGGATGGTCGCCGAGCGGGCGCCGTCGCGCGACCAGTTCCTGGCCGAGGTGATCAGCCAGGTGGAGGCCGACCTCAAGGAGGCCAAGCTCAAGGCCACCGTCACCGGTCGCCCGAAGCACTACTACTCGATCTACCAGAAGATGATCGTCGGCGGCCGCGAGTTCTCCGACATCTACGACCTGGTGGGCATCCGGATCCTGGTCGAGGACGACCGCGACTGCTACACCGCGCTGGGCGTGCTGCACTCTCGGTGGAACCCGGTCCTCGGCCGGTTCAAGGACTACGTCGCGATGCCGAAGTTCAACATGTACCAGTCGCTGCACACGACGGTCATCGGCCCGCAGGGCAAGCCGGTGGAGCTCCAGATCCGCACCTACTCCATGCACCGTCGCGCCGAGTACGGCGTCGCGGCGCACTGGAAGTACAAGGAGGACGGCCGCAACGGCGTCGACACCGAGCGCTCCGGCGACCTCGACGACATGAACTGGGTCCGCCAGCTCCTGGACTGGCAGAACGAGGTCGAGGACCCCGGCGAGTTCCTGGAATCGCTGCGGTTCGAGATCAACCGTGCCGAGGTCTACGTCTTCACCCCGCGCGGCGACGTGATCGCGCTGCCGACCGGGTCGACCCCGGTCGACTTCGCGTACGCCGTGCACACCGAGGTCGGCCACCACACCATCGGTTCCCGGGTCAACGGACGCCTGGTGCCGCTGGAGTCGACCCTCGACAACGGCGACGTGGTCGAGGTGTTCACCTCGAAGGCGCCGAACGCCGGCCCGTCCCGCGACTGGCTGACGTTCGTGAAGTCGCCGCGCGCTCGCTCCAAGATCCGCCACTGGTTCACCAAGGAGCGCCGTGACGAGGCGATCGAGCAGGGCAAGGAGCAGATCGCCAAGCTGATGCGCAAGGAGGGGCTGCCGCTCAAGCGGCTGCTCTCCCACGAGTCGCTGACGCTGGTGGCCGCCCAGCTCAAGCTCGCCGACGTGAGCGCCCTCTACGCCGCGGTGGGGGAGGGCAACCTCGGCGCCCAGGCCGTCGTACGCCGCGTCATCGACCTGCACGGCGGCGACCAGGGGGCGCAGGAGGACCTGGCCGAGGGCGTCACCATCACCGGTCGACGCCGGACCAGCCGGATCGCGGCCGGCGACGACGTCGGCGTCGTGGTCAAGGGCGCGGACGGCCTCTGGGTGAAGCTCGCCAAGTGCTGCACGCCGGTGCCGCCGGACGAGATCCTCGGCTTCGTCACCAAGGGCGGCGGCGTGTCCGTGCACCGCACCGACTGCACCAACGCCTCCTCGCTGAAGAGCCAGCCGGAGCGGCTGGTCGAGGTGGACTGGGCGCCGACGTCCGCGTCGACGTTCCTGGTCAACATCCAGGTCGAGGCGCTCGACCGGGCCCGGCTGCTCTCGGACATCACGATGGTGCTGTCCGACGTGCACGTGAACATCCTCAGTGCGTCGCTGAGCACCGGCCGGGACCGGGTGGCGCGCAGCCGGTTCACCTTCGAGATGGCCGACGCCAAGCACCTCGACGGCGTGCTCCGCGCGGTGCGGTCGGTCCCCGGCGTCTTCGACGCCTACCGCGTCACCACCTGACGGTGACCCGGCACAGGATGTGCCGACTC
>NZ_SDKM01000061.1 GCF_004519545.1 Nocardioides guangzhouensis | reverse complement strand
GTGACCCGGCACAAGATGTGCCGACTCGGCGGGGGGCGGGACCAGCGCCGGGACCACCCGGGACCAATGGCCCTCTCCCGGCGGCCGGGGCGGCGGGACGCTCGGGTCATGGCACCACGTCGCGTCGCCGCCCTCCTCGGCGGTGCCGCCGCGTTCGCGGTGGTGCACCACCTGGGCCGGACCTACGGCAGCACCCGCGGCGAGCGCCGTACGCCGATGGCGGGCGACGCGATCGTCCTCCGGCCCACCATCGAGGCCACGCACGCGGCGACGATCGACGCGAAGCCCGAGGAGGTGTGGCCCTGGCTGGTGCAGGTCGGCTGGCACCGAGGCGGGTGGTACACCCCGCGCTGGGTCGACCTGCTGCTGTTCCCCGACAACTACCCGAGCGCCGACCACCTGCTGCCCGACCACCAGTCGCTCGCGGTCGGCGACTGGATCCCGGACGGCCCGCCCGAGTCCGGGTGCGGGTTCGTGGTGCGGGACGTGGTGCCGGGTGAGCGGCTGGTGCTCCAGTCCGACTCGCACCTGCCACTGTCATGGCGGCGCCGTGGCCGGGCGCGCCTGATGTGGTCGTGGTCGTTCGCGCTGCGTCCGGTCGACGACGGCCGTGCGGCCCGGCTGGTGTTCCGGTGGCGGGGCCGTACCCGGCCGTGGTGGCTGACCGCGGGCACCCATCTGTTCATCGTCCCGGCCGACCTCGTCATGTCGCGCGGGATGCTCCGCGGGCTCCGCCGCGCGGTCACGGGGTAGCGCGGGCACGGCCCGTCACCGGTGTCTCCTTCAGTTCAGCACCCCGAGCTCCCGGGCCACGAGGACGGCCCGCATGCGGTCGCAGACGCCGAGCTTGCGGTAGATGTGCGCGAGGTGGGTGTGCACGGTCCGGGGGGAGACCCGGAGCTCGTGCGCGATGGCGCGGGCGGTGCGGCCGTCGGCGAGCAGCCGCAGCACCGCCAGCTCCCGGCCGGTCAGCCCGAGGCCGTACGCCGTCACGCAGTCGGCGTCGGCCAGCAGCAGCGCCTGCCGCAGCAGCAGCGCGATAAGCGGCTGTACCAGCCGGGCCAGCTCGACGTCCTCGTCGCTGTAGTCGGCGCCCGACTGCCCGAGGACGAACGTCCGGCTCGTGGTCGGCGTCAGGTGCACCGGGATCGTGAGCTGCTGCTCGAGACCGACCCGGGCCACTCGCTCGCGGGTCTTCGCGAACCCGTGGCGGGGCACCAGGGCGGCCGGCACCCGGCCGATCGTCATCGCCGTGGGGATCCCGGTGCTCGCGTAGAAGCAGAAGATCGGGTGCGTGGCCATGCCCTCGGTCAGCCAGAACCGGGTGTCCTCCTCCGTCGGCCAGCCCGGGATCGGCTCCTCGAACTCGAACTCCCAGCTGTCCGGCCCGTCACTCCAGTTGTAGGACGCCCGGGCCTGGAAGGACTCCTGGAGACGGGCCCGCACCGCGCGGTAGGGGAAGACCGGGCACGGCGTGGCGGCGAGGCCCGCCACGAAGTCCAGCCACTCGTTCCAGCGGTGCGCCACCGTCGCCATCGTTCCCCTCCCAGGAATGGGGATGTCCGGTCTCGACCACCGTCCCAAGACGGGGGACTAGCTGTCTGTAGCACCTTGGGACGGGGTTACGCGCCGTTGTCAGCAGATGTACGGATGGTGCGGCCGGCCTGGGGCGCGCTGCACTGGATGTACAGGATCGGGGGCTCGGGGGAGGACCGGGGTCGTCGGGAGGGACATCCCGGTCCAGCCTGCTCCACGTGCAGCTCGGAATCACTGGAGGTCGTGATGAGAACCTTGATGCGGACACGTCTCGCCGCCGTGAGCGCGGTCGCGGCCGGGCTCGCCACCGTGCCCGTGCCCGCGCAGGCCGTCCCGCCCGCGAACGACGCCATCGGCGCGGCGGTCGTGATCACCGGGCTCGGTCAGACCTTCCGGGTCAACACCCGGGAGGCCACCACGGCGCGCAGCGACGGAGAGTGCGTCGGCGCTGCCAGCGTCTGGTACACCTACACGCCCGCGACCGACCAGGTCGCGCGGTTCAGCTCGGTCGGCAGCCGCTTCGACGGCACGCTGGCCGTCTTCTCCGGCCCGCGCTCCAGGCGGACGCTGGTCGGCTGCGACGAACGCCGCTGGCGGGACGCTGGCGTCGAGGTGTCGCTCTCCGGCGGAGAGAAGTACTGGATCGCCCTCAGTGCCCGGGCTCGCGGCGCCAGGGGTGTGCTGTCGGTCTATGCGCCGGCCGCGCAGTCGGTCGAGCACACGATGACGCTGGAGGCGACCGAGGTCTCCGGGCAGCTATGGGTCGACCTGGAGACGACCTGCGACGTGCCCGCGACCGGGTGGCTCGCGATCATCGCGCGGCAGCGGGTCGGTGACCACGTGACCCGGTCGTACGACGAGCGGTCGGTCGTGTACTGCTCGACGACCCCCGGCAAGCGCCACGTCGAGCTCGACGGGTACGACGGCCTGGCGTTCGTCGAGGGCAGGGTGTCGATGGAGATCCGCGCCTACCTGGGCGACGGGTTCACCGACAAGCAGCTCGTCCAGCGCACCATCGAGACCGCCAGCCTTCGGCTCAACGCTCGGAAGGCACGCTAGGACGTGTGGGCCGGGGGCGTCGTGTCCCGGACGCCCTCGGTCCGCAGCTCCGGTTGGTCCACGAACCGGCCGCACCACTCCCGAACGCGCCGACTCCCCGGAACAGGGTGCGACACGGGGCGGTACGACCGACATGGCGCGACCGAAATGGCGCGTCGGGAGGTGGCGTGTCGTAGCCTCGTGGACTTCGGGGGGAACAGGAGAAGAGCAATGACCCACCCCCTCGTCCGCGTGCTCGCCGGCGCCGTCACCGTCCTCGTGCTGGTCGGGCTCGCACCGTCCCCGGCCCAGGCCGGCCCCGCCGCTGACTACGCCAACGCTGCCTTCAAGGCCACCAACGAACGCCGGGTCGCCCACGACCGGGTGCGGCTCAGTCGCGGCGACTGCCTGCAGCGCTACGCCCGACGCCAGGCGATCCGGATGGCCGAGCAGAGGCGGATGTTCCATCAGGACCTCGGCCCGATCCTGCGCAACTGCCACATGAGCATGGTCGGCGAGAACGTCGCCTACGGGTACCCCACCGGCCGCGCCACCGTCCGCGCCTGGATGAACTCCCCGGGCCACCGGGCCAACATCCTCGAGCCGCGCTACCGCCGCATGGGCCTGGCCGCCCGGAAGGGGTCCGACGGCCGCTGGTACGTCAGCCAGGTCTTCGGCCGCAGGGCCTGAGCCTCCGGCCCGCTCCGCGATGAGCACCGCCACCCGGCGGTGCCGTAACGTTGCGTCTCGTGGCAGGACCAGACTTCGACGCAGAGATCAAGCAGCTCCAGGCGACCATGCGCACCATCGAGCAGGTGCTCGACATCGACGCGATGGACAAGGAGATCGCCGACCTCGGGCAGCAGGTGGCCGCGCCGGACCTCTGGGACGACCAGGAGAACGCGCAGCGGGTGACCGGACGCCTCTCCGCGCTCCAGGGCGAGCGTGAGCGGTTCGCCAGGCTGAACGGCCGGATCGAGGACCTCGGTGTGCTCGTCGAGCTGGCCACCGAGGAGCGTGACGCCGACTCGCTGACCGAGGCCGAGACCGAGCTGGGCCGGATCCACAAGGCGGTCGAGGCGCTGGAGGTCCGCACCCTGCTCTCCGGCGAGTACGACGCCCGCGAAGCGCTGGTGACGATCCGCTCCGGCGCCGGCGGCGTCGACGCCGCGGACTTCGCCGAGATGCTGATGCGGATGTACACCCGCTGGGCGGAGCGCAACAAGTTCGGCATCGAGGTCTTCGACACCTCCTACGCCGAGGAGGCCGGCCTGAAGTCGGCCACCTTCGCCATCCACGCGCCGTACGCCTACGGCACGCTGTCGGTCGAGGCCGGCACCCACCGGCTGGTGCGGATCAGCCCGTTCGACAACCAGGGCCGGCGGCAGACCAGCTTCGCGGCCGTCGAGGTCGTCCCGGTGCTCGAGCAGACCGACGAGATCGAGGTGCCCGACGAGGACATCCGCGTCGACGTCTACCGCTCCGGCGGTCCGGGCGGCCAGTCGGTCAACACCACCGACTCCGCCGTGCGCCTCACGCACATCCCGACCGGCACCGTGGTCAGCTGCCAGAACGAGAAGAGCCAGCTGCAGAACAAGGCCAGCGCGATGGTGGTGCTCAAGGCCAAGCTGCTCGCGCTGAAGAAGGCCGAGGAGAAGGCGCAGCTCGACGAGATGCGTGGCGACGTGCAGGCGAGCTGGGGCGACCAGATGCGGAACTACGTGCTGAACCCCTACCAGATCGTGAAGGACCTGCGGACCGGCTTCGAGACCGGCAACCCGCAGGCGGTCTTCGACGGCGACATCGACGGCTTCCTCGAGGCCGGCATCCGCTGGCGCCGCGGCGCCGACGCCAAGGCCGACGCCTGAGCTTCCGGCTGGCGCGGCGACGGTGAGGATCGCCGGCACCCGGTGCCGCCGATCCTGCACTGATCGTCAGCCGGACGGCTCGACCGTGGCGGCTCCCGCGGTCGCGACGCACCACTGGCCGGCCTGGTCGAGCAGCGTCGGCTCGTCGAGGTCCTTCGCGGTGAGCGAGCAGGCGAACCAGGTGTCGGTGAACAGCCCCCGGTACGACGCCTCGATGCCGTCGCCGGTCCGGCAGACCAGGCCGGTGCCCGGGGTCCCGAAGCCGTGCCCGTCGACGGCCCGGCAGCCTTTCGCGTCCCCGGCGGCGGCGACGTACTCCTTCGCCTGGGCGCGGGTCACCCGGGGCACGAACACCCACGCACGGGCCACCGCACCGGAGTCGCCGGTGAACGTGCAGCTGAACTCGTGGGCCACGTCCGTGACGCCGTCGGTGATCCGGTCCCGGTCGCCGTTGCCGTAGTGGTCGGTCGACGCCACCTCGCCCACGGCGGCGGTCACGGAGGCCTCGGGGATCCCGTCGCAGAACTCGTCCCGGGCCAGGCTGGAGCCGGTGGCGTCGAAGTCCGTGATCGGGGTGGGCTCGGCGTGCGGCGGCGAGGCGCCGTCGTCCCCGCCGTCGTCGCCCGTGCACGCCGTACCGGCGAGCAGCAGGGCCGCGGCCGCCAGTGCGCGGGCCCAGGGCAGGGCGCGCGTCGGCAGGGGGAGGTGACGGGGAAGGGACACGGCGAACAGGGTAGGCGACCCCCGGCCGGACGCCTCCCGGCGGCTCCGGGACGGCGTCCCGGCCGGTTGGCGACACCTCGTGTCCATACGGGTGTCGGGACCCGTTGGGCCGGTCACCTAGACTCCCTCCAGTGATTCGCTTCGAAAAGGTCACGAAGACCTATCCGGGACAGGCCCGCGCCGCCCTCGAACAGGTGTCGGTCGACATCGAGAAGGGCGACTTCGTCTTCCTCGTGGGCGCCTCGGGCTCCGGCAAGTCCACGTTCCTGCGGCTGGTGCTGCGGGAGTACCGCCCGTCCCAGGGCAAGGTCTACGTCGCCGGCAAGGAGATCAACCGGCTGGCCAGCTGGAAGGTGCCGCGGCTGCGCCGCCAGATCGGCACCGTCTTCCAGGACTTCCGCCTGCTGCAGAACAAGACCGTCTCGGAGAACGTCGGCTTCGCGCTGCAGGTGATCGGCAAGAACAAGAGCTACGTCGACGAGATCGTGCCCGAGACGCTCGAGCTGGTCGGCCTCGAGGGCAAGGGCGACCGGTTCCCCGACGAGCTCTCCGGTGGCGAGCAGCAGCGAGTCGCGATCGCGCGGGCGTTCGTCAACCGGCCGATGATCCTCATCGCCGACGAGCCCACCGGAAACCTCGACCCCAACACCTCGGTCGGCATCATGAAGCTGCTCGACCGGATCAACCGCACCGGCACCACGGTCCTGATGGCGACCCACGACGCCGGGATCGTCGACCAGATGCGCAAGCGCGTCATCCAGCTCGAGGACGGCCGCGTGGTCCGCGACCAGAGCGGTGGCGTCTACGGCCACCAGAACTGATCCGGCAGACCCACCCAAGGAGCTTTCCGCCTCATGCAGCTGCGTTACGTCTACTCCGAGCTCGGGCAGGGCCTGCGCCGGAACCTCTCCATGCACCTCGCCGTGATCCTGACGCTGTTCGTGTCGCTGACCCTGGTCGGCCTCGGCGTCCTCCTCAACGGGCAGGTCAAGAAGGCCGAGGACCACTTCGGCAGCCTGCTCCAGATCACGGTCTTCCTCTGCAACGACTCCGCGACCAGCCCCAACTGCACCGGCGAGGTCACGCAGGCCCAGAAGGACCAGATCATCAAGGTCGTCGAGGACAACCCCGAGGTCGCCGGCTACCACATGGAGTCCAAGCAGGAGGCCTACGACAAGGCCAAAGAGCTGTTCAGCGACGAGTACCTCTCGCGGATCGACAGCTTCGGACCGCAGTCGATGCGCGAGTCGGTGTGGATCGACCTGAAGGACAAGGACGAGTACCAAGGCATCAAGAGTGCGGTCCAGGGGCTCGACGGGGTCTCGCACGTCCGCGACCAACGGGCCGTGCTGGAGCCGCTCTACAACGCCCTCGACGCGCTGACGTACGGCGCGATCGGCATCGCGGTCTTCCTGATCGTCGCGGCGCTGCTCTTGGTCGCCAACACGATCCGGCTGGCGGCGTTCGCCCGACGGCGGGAGATCGGGATCATGCGGCTGGTGGGGGCCTCGAGCCTCTACATCTCGTTGCCGTTCCTCCTCGAGGCCCTGGTCACCGCCGCGATCGGCGTGGCGCTGGCGATCGGGGCGCTCGGCTTGTTCATGTACTTCGGCGTGCACGAGAAGATCCAGCAGTCGGTGAACTTCATGCCGTGGATCGGGATGCCAGAGTTCCTCAACGCCGCGCTGTGGGTCGCGGTCCTCGGCCCGCTGCTCACCTTGATCCCGACACTCGTGCTGACGCGCAAATACCTCAAAGTCTGATCCTCGTCGGTTAGCGTCGAGGCGTTCACTTCCCCGAACGAAGGCTTCCCCGTGGTTCGCTCCTTCCCCAGCGACCGCCGCCTGCTCGCGGCACTGGTCTCCGCCCTCATGCTGGCCGTCGTCGCGGTCGCCAGCCCGCTGGCGCACGCCGAGGACGACCTGAAGCACAAGCAGAAGCAGGTCAAGAAGCAGATCAGTCGCGCGCACGGTGACCTCGACGAGTCGAGCGCCGGGCTGCGCAGCGCGCTGATCAGGCTGCGCAGCGCGCGGAGCCAGCTGACCGCGGCCCGGAACGAGCTGGCCACGACCCGGGTCCGGCTGGGCCGGGCGCAGGTACGCGACCAGCAGATGCAGACCGCGCTCGAGGAGGCGATCGCCGACCTCACCGCCGCCCGGGCCGCCTTCGAGCAGGGCAAGCAGGACGTGCAGGTCAAGAAGGACGAGGTCGGCCAGATGGCGGCCGACGTCTACGAGATGGGCGACCCGCGGCTGATGTCGCTGGCCGGCGTCCTCGGCGCGGACGACCTGTCCGACATCACCATGTCGACCGACGTGACCGACACGGTCATGTCGGAGGAGAACAGCCAGCTCGACGAGCTGACCGCGGCCAAGGTGCTGCTCAAGGTCCACCAGGGCAACGTCAAGAAGAAGAAGGACGCGGTCGCCGTACGCCGCCAGGAGGCCGCCGACAACCTCGCGCTCATGCAGCAGCTCGAGCAGCAGGCGGTCGAGCAGCGCGCGTCGGTGCGGAAGCTGGTCGACCAGCGGTCGGTGGTGGCGCAGCGCGCGGCGAGGATCAAGGCCCGCGACGCCCGCCACCTGGCCCGGCTGGAGAAGCAGGAGAACGCGATCGCCGCCAAGCTGCGGGCGCGGGCGCTGCGCCTCGCGGCCCAGCACAAGGGCAGCAGGCCGGGGCCGTCGGGCGGCTTCCTCAGCTACCCGGTCCAGGGCGGCTACATCACCTCGCCCTACGGCTACCGGGTGCACCCGATCTACGGCTACTACTCGCTGCACGACGGCACCGACTTCGGCGCCGGCGGCTGCGGCAAGCCGCTCGTCGCGGCCGCCGACGGCCGGGTCTCGTCCCGCTACTGGTCCGACGTCTACGGCAACCGGCTGGTGCTCGACTACGGGTTCGTCCGCGGCGTCGGCCTGGCCAGCATCTACAACCACGCGTCGAGCTACGTCGTCGGCGTCGGCCAGCGGGTCCGGCGTGGCCAGGTGATCGGCTACATGGGCACCACCGGCTGGTCGACCGGCTGCCACCTGCACTTCACGGTGCTGGTCAACGGCCACACCGTCGACCCGGTGAAGTGGTTCTGACCGCCGNCGGCTGCCACCTGCACTTCACGGTGCTGGTCAACGGCCACACCGTCGACCCGGTGAAGTGGTTCTGACCGCCGCCGCTGGTTGAGGAGGGCGCTCTGCGCCCGTCTCGAAACCAGGGTGTGGGTGGGCGCGTCGGTGGCTTCGAGACGCTCGCTGGCGCTCGCTCCTCAACCAGCGACGCCATCACGCCAGCTCGACCACCGGGCCGCGGTGCAGGGCCAGGTAGACCCGGTTCCGCAGGTCGTTGGCCTCGCGGTCGGTGAGCGTGCGCTTCAGCGGCCGCAGGGTGAGCCGGACCAGCGCGTTCACCTGGCCGGGCCTCAGCCCGAGCCGGTCACGGGCCGGCCCCGGCAGGTCGTCGTACGGCGTCCGGTCGAGGACCTCGATGCTCTCGACGTCGTCGATCCGCTCGACCAGCGCCCCGCGCACGGTGTCTCCGACGGTCTCGTCGTCGACGTCCGCGTCGAGCACCACCGACAGGTCCCGCCGGACCGGCGGCAGCAGCGAGACCGGCCGCCACGGCGCGAGGTCCGTCATCTGGGCGGCGATCCGCTCCTCGGCCGACCGCAGGTAGCGGATGTCGGGGACGCCCTTGCGCAGCATCAGTGCCCGCTCCAGCCCCATGCCCAGCGCGAGCCCGGACCAGCGAGCCGGGTCCAGCCCGGACCGCAGCAGCACCCGCGGGTGGATGAGCCCGCACTCGGCCAGCTCCAGCCACTCCCCGTCGTGGCGCACGTCGACCTGGCGCCCGGCGGTGGTGTACGGGTGGACAGCCCGGGTGGTGCGCCACTCGGCGCCGGGGAGCACGGTCTCCACGGCCGTCGACACCAGCTCCACCAGGTCGGCCTCGGTCGTGCCGGGGCACGACCGCAGCCGCCACAGGTCGACCTGGTGCGGCTCGCCGACATGGGTGCGATCGACCACGTCGCGCCGGTAGACCAGCCCGGGCACCGCGATCAGCGCGTCGACCCGGTCCCGGCGGCCGGCGTACTGCTCGAGCGCGTGGGGCACGTCGGCGCTGGTGTGGCTGCGCAGCATCGTGGTCGGACTGGCGTAGCGGGAGTAGCGGACCTCCCGGGTGACGTCCTCGGCGCGGTAGCCGAGCCGGTCGTAGTTGTCGCGCACCGACACCAGCGGCGGGGTGCGGACCAGGTCGAGCGTGCTGCCCCAGCGCCCGGTGAGCGCGGTGACGACGTCGTCGAGCAGCACCTGGATGGCGTGCGGCCCGGTCGCGGGATCACTGAGGTCGCGGAGCGACAGGGCGTGGTGCAGGTCGTGCGGGGAGAGGTAGGTGACGGACATGGCGGATCTCCTGACGTGCCTGAGGGTGGGTGGTCGGACACCCCCGGCCGGACGACAGGCAGGGAACCGCTAGCGCACGCAGGCGGGCCCCGGGCCGTGTCCCGGCCGGGGGCGCAGAAATCGCTGCGTGGTCATGTCACCGATGGTAGCCGCAAACCGATTGCACGGGCCTGAGAGAATTCCCGGCATGGCCAGGGAGAAGGGGCGCAAGGTCGTCGCCCAGAACAAGAAGGCGCGCCACGACTACCACATCGAGGACACCTACGAGGCCGGCATGGTCCTCATGGGGACCGAGGTGAAGTCGTTGCGGGCCGGACGCGCGTCCCTGGCCGACGGCTTCGTCGAGATCGACGACCACGAGGTGTGGCTGCACGCCGTGCACATCCCGGAGTACACCCAGGGCACCTGGACCAACCACGCCGCCCGCCGCAAGCGCAAGCTGCTGCTCAACCGCTCCGAGATCGACAAGCTCGAGCGCAAGGTCGGCGACAAGGGGTACACGATCGTGCCGCTCTCGCTGTACTTCAAGGACGGGCGGGCCAAGGTCGAGATCGCGCTGGCCAAGGGCAAGAAGTCGTGGGACAAGCGGCACGCGATCGCGGAGCGGCAGGCGAACCGGGAGAAGGAGCAGGCCCTCGGCCGTCGGCTCAAGGGCATGGACTGACGTGCTCGTCGACCGCCTGGGCATCCCCGGGCTGTTCGACGTCCACACCCACTTCCTCCCACCGAGGGTCGCGGCCAAGGTGCGGCGCCAGTTCGACACCGCCGGGCCGCTGATCGGTCGACCGTGGCCGCTCCACTACCGCGGACCCGACGAGGACCTGGTCGCGACGCTGCGCGCCCTCGGCGTACGACGGTTCTCGGCGCTGGCCTACGCCCACCGGCCCGGCATGGCCGAGTTCCTCAACGACTGGACCGCGGAGCTCGCCGACCGGGTGCCCGAGGCGCTGCGGTGCGCCACGTTCTACCCGGAGCCCGACGTCGCGGCGTATGTCGGGAAGCGGATCGACGCAGGCACCGAGCTGTTCAAGATCCACGTGCAGGTCGGGGGGTTCCACGTCACCGACCCGCTGCTCGACGAGGCGTGGGGGCTGGTCGAGGACGCCGGTGTGCCGGTGGTCCTGCACGCCGGGTCGGGGCCGGTGCCGACCGAGCACACCGGCCCGGAGCCGGTCGCCGCGCTGCTGCGCCGGCACCCGCGGCTGCGGCTGGTGATCGCACACCTGGGCGCCCCGGAGTACGCCGCGTTCCTGGCGCTCGCCGAGGAGCACGCCGAGGTCCGGCTCGACACCACGATGGCGTTCACCGACTTCTTCTCCGAGATGGGCGGTGTCTTCCCGCCGGAGCTGCTGCCCCGGCTGGCCGACCTGCGCGACAAGGTGCTGCTCGGGTCCGACTTCCCCAACATCCCCTACCCCTACGCCCACCAGCTCGAGGCGCTGGAGCGGCTCGACCTCGGCGACGCGTGGCTGCAGGCGGTGTGCTGGGGCAACGGCGTCCGCCTGTTCGGGCCATTTCCGGACGAATCCACCCCCTAGGGTCTTTCCCACCGGACGATCTGCGTGGTCGACTGACTGGCGTCCAGACCACTCCAGCCCGAGGAGACTCCATGAGAGCTCGTGTCCTGGCCCTGCTGATCGCGATGCTCGTCGCGGTCGGCCTGACCACGGCGCCCGCCGCACAGGCGAGCACCGGCGGCACCCCCGACGGGAACAAGCACCCCAACGTCGGACTCATCCTGTTCTACGACGCGACCGGGCGGTTCCGCTGCTCGGCCACCCTGGTCACCCCGACCGTCCTGCTCACCGCGGCGCACTGCACCGACGGCACGCTCGGCAAGACGCTGGTGACCTTCGACTCGGTGATCGCCGAGAACCCGCCGTCGCCGTTCCCGGTGGCCGCCGACCCGAGCAAGGGCTACACCGCAGAGGAGATCGCGGCCGCCGGCTACCTGTCCGGCACGGCGTCCACGCACCCGCAGTACTCCAACTTCACCGACCTGAAGAACTGGAACGACGTGGGCGTGATCGTGCTCGACCAGCCGGTCGCCGGCATCAAGCCGGCCACGCTGGCGCCGGTCGGCACGCTGGACGCGATCCCGACCTCGCAGCTGCGCCAGACCCTGTTCACCGCCGTCGGCTACGGCACGGAGGTCCGCAAGCCCGACTCCGGCCCGCAGAAGCCGACCCCGATGAGCTACCCGCTGATCCGGCGGTACGTCGACATGCCGGGCCAGAAGGTCACCCCGCAGATCATCCAGACCAACGGCAACGACAAGGACCCGTTCGGCACCGGGGGCACCTGCTTCGGTGACTCCGGCGGGCCGCTGTTCCTGGGCGACCAGATCGTCGGCGTGACCAGCTACGGGTACACGTCGAACTGCCGGTACCTCGACGGCTACCAGCGGGTCGACATCACCGTGGCGCGCGACTGGCTGGCCACCTTCGGCGTTCGCTGACAGCCATTCACACAGTGCGGCCCCCGGTCCATGCCGGGGGCCGCACCACGTGACAGCCGAGGCGGTCCGCGGTCCAATGGTCGGGCGACGACCGTGGGGAGGGAGCCGTGGCACAGGCGGAGGAGACGTCGGGGGAGACCTCGGGAGGCGAGGTCGGGCTCAAGGCAGGAGCGATCGGGTTCTGGTCCGCGCTGGTGATCGGCCTGGCCGCCACCAGCCCGGCGTACTCCCTGGCGGCCGTGATCGCCCCGATCGTGCTGCTGGTCGGCGTCTATGCGCCCGGGGTGCTGCTGGCCAGCTTCGTACCGATGCTGCTGATCGCGTCGGCGTTCTACTACCTCAACTCGGTCGACCAGGACTGCGGCACCACGTTCTCGTGGGTGACCCGGGCCATGGGGCCGTGGTTCGGCTGGCTCGGCGGCTGGGCGATCACCATGACCGGGGTGCTGGTGATCGGGTCGCTGGCCGATGTCGGCGTCCGCTTCGGGCTGCTCACCATCGGCGCCGACTCGCTCGCGGAGAACACCTGGGCGGTGCGGCTGCTCGCGGTGCTGCTGATCCTGGTGATGACCGCGATCTGCGTCTTCGGCACCGAGCCGTCCGCGCACCTCCAGGACGCGCTGATCGTGCTCCAGGTGCTGGCCCTGGTCGTGTTCGCGGTCGCCGCCCTGGTCAAGGTCGCGAACGACACCTCGACCCTCGACTCGATCTCCCCGGAGCTCTCCTGGCTGAACCCGTTCGGCGAGGGCGGAGCGGCCCTCACCTCGGGCCTGCTGCTCGGCGTCTTCGCGTACTGGGGCTGGGAGTCCTCCGTGAATCTCACCGAGGAGACCGAGGACTCCGCGAGCGCGCCCGGCAAGGCCGCGGTCCTGTCCACGGTGATCCTGCTCGGCACGTACGTCTCGGTGGCCTTCGCCGTCGTCGCGTACTCCGGCACCGCGTTCCTCGCCGACAACAGCGACGAGGAGGAGTTTATCTTCGCCCTGCTCTCCACCGAGGTGATGGGCGGCTGGGACTGGGTGGTGCTGCTGGCGGTCGCGACCTCCGCGGTCGCCTCCACCCAGACCACGATCATCCCGGCGTCGCGGACCGGCCTGTCCATGGCCCGGCGGCACGCGCTGCCGAGCACCTTCGGTCACATCCACCACCGGTTCCGCACCCCGGACGTGTCCACGTGGTGGGTCGCCGGGATCGCCATCGTCTGGTACCTCGTGCTGTCGGTGCTCAGCGAGAACGCGCTCTTCGACTCGCTCACCGCCCTGTCGCTGCTGATCGCGTTCTACTACGCGCTCACCGGGGTGGCCTGCGCCATCTACTTCAGGCACCACCTGCTGGGCAGCGTCAAGAACCTGCTGCTGATCGGCGTCGGCCCGGTGGTCGGTGCCGTGATGCTGGTCTGGCTGCTGGTCGAGTCCGTGATCGACATGTCCGACCCGGCGAACTCCTACAGCGGCCAGTCGTGGTTCGGGATGGGTCCGCCGCTGGTGATCGGGATCGGGATCTCGGTGGCCGGGGTTGTGCTGATGTTCGTGTGGCGTGCGATCGACGCGCGCTACTGGTCCGAGCGGCCGACGGTCGCGAGCCGGGAGCAGCCATGAGCGTGGTCCTCGGGTACGACGAGTCGCCGGGCGCCCGGCATGCGCTGGCGGTGGCGATCGAGCTGGCCGCGCGCTACGACGTACCGCTGGTGCTGGTCTACGCGACCTCGCCGCCGGGTGCGTCGCTGGGGGAGGAGTTCCGCTCCCACCGGGAGGCGCTCGAGGAGATCGGGCGGACCGCGGTCGGCCATGCGGTCGAGGAGGCGGCGGGTCGCGACGTACGCACCGAGGTGGAGCTGGTGTCGGCCAAGCCGGCGGAGGCGCTGCTGGAGGTGGCCGAGCGGCACGCCGCGACGGTGATCGTGGTCGGGACGTACGGCGAGAGCCCGCTGCGCGGCGCGATCCTCGGCTCGACCCCGCACAAGCTGCTGCACCTGTCGCGCTTCCCGGTGCTGTGCGTCCCGCCGCCCGAGTGAGGCGCTGACCCGGTCGGGCGGCCGTCTGGACCGGGACCATCGCCTCTGACCGAACCGTGGCTCGGGCGGTGCAATCGCTGTCGTGAGCACCGTGCCCGCGCACTCGCAGCCGCACCCGCACCGGATCGCCCTTCCCCCGGCGATCCTCGGGGTACCGAGCCGGTGGGTGGCCGCGTGTGCGGCCGCCGAGGCGGTGGGCATGACGGCGGCCGCGCTCGCCTCCCGGGTGGGCACCCACGTTCCTCCGGCCGCCGGTCTGGCGCTGGTCGTCGCCGGCGGGCTGGTCGAGGGCACCGCGCTGGGCACCGCCCAGGGCGTCCTGCTGCGGCGGGTCCTGCCGAGGCTGCGCAGGGGGCGGTACGTCGCCGCCACGGTGCTGGTCGCCGGGCTCGGCTGGGCCGCGGCCTCGGCGCCGGCGGTGCTGTCCGGTGACGACGAAGGGGCCACCCCGCCGCTGCTGCTGGTCCTGCTCGGAGCGGCCGGGCTGGGCCTGGTCATGGGCGCCGTGCTCGGGGTCGCCCAGTCCTGGGCGCTGCGGGGCGCGGCCCCGCACCCCTGGCGCTGGACCACGGCCAACGCCGCCGCCTGGCCCGGTGCGATGGCGGTGATCTTCGCCGGCGCGACCCTGCCCGACGCGGGGTGGCGCCTGGACGCCGTACTCGGGGTGGCGCTGGTGACCGGCGCGTCCGCCGGCGCCCTGCTCGGCGTGGTGACCGGTCGCTTCCTGCCGGCGGTGACGGGAATTGCGAAGGCCCCTGTTGATGTTGTTGGTTAGACTGGCGGCGGTCGAGGGGCCACCGTCAGGTGGCCGCGAGGCCGTGACAACTCAAGAGGGGCTGATCGGTTTCGACTTGGGACGTTAGTTCCAGGGGAAGCGGGTCGAGAAGCCAGCGTCATCTCGTTAACGTTCGCTGGAAACCATAAGTGCCAACGCTAAGCGCACTGACTTCGCTCTCGCCGCCTGATTGCGGTGATCGAAGGGTCTGACCGGGCATCCGTCCTCGTCCCGAACCCAGGCCTCATCTAGAGGACTTGCTGGTCACTCCCTGTCAGGAGGGGTGACCGGGACTTTTCCCTGACTGGGCCCGTCGGCGACCTGTTCGTGGGAGCGCCGGGGCCGAGAAAAGCGACAGCACGGACTGCACCCGGAGAAGACCTGGATCGGCGCTCGAGGACGCGGGTTCGATTCCCGCCAGCTCCACGACGACGGGGTGTCCGCGAAAGTGCGGCACCCCAGTTCGCGAAAGAAGAGGCCATCGCGCCTCGACCGCTCGCGAGCCCTTCTTGAACAGAAGCCCCCTGACCGACCCCGGTCAGGGGGCTTCTGCGCGAGACGTCCGGGACTCTCCTTGCGACTCCGATCCCTCGCTTCCTGGGTGCACCAACACGCGGCACATCCGCCAACCACACCCCGCCTGAGTCGTCGCTCGGTCAGCGCCCGTTGCAGAACCTCCGCGACAGTGGTCGTCATCGATCCTCGCAGGGCTCGGGAAGTGCAGGCTCAGCTCGAGCAAGAGTTGGCCGAGCACAAGCAGGAACAGGCCAAGGAGGAGCAGGCTTATTACACGGCTTGGGCACAGGATGCAGAGGCTGCGTGGGAGAAGGGTCTGGTCTTCTACCAGCCGGTCATCCAGGCACATTCGATTGGCAGCGATGAACGGACGCCACGGGGGTTGTGAGCCGAGGCTGCCCTCCACGCGATCATTACGGCTGGCCGGAACCTTCACACATGGCAGGTTGCTCTGCATTCGTCGCGCATCGGGACGATCCCCGTGGCGCACCCGCTTTTCGTCCGCGGGGCTAGGGAGATCGCGGCGGAGTGACATGGCCCGGGACAGTGCTTCCGTGGGAGGAAGCGGCACCCTGACGGTGGTGCCGTTTACGGTGACCACGCTCGTCAACGAGCCCGGAACATTCGTGGCCCTGCTCGTCATCCTGGCCCTGAG
>NZ_SDKM01000060.1 GCF_004519545.1 Nocardioides guangzhouensis | reverse complement strand
GTCTGACATTCGGCAGCGCCGTAGATCTCGTGGATTTTGGTGGTCGTTTGATGTGCTGCGCGACGCGGATGCCGTGCCGCGCCATTTCCCCAAATATTCGGGTCAATAGCCCGCTCTCGTGGTCAAGGTCGAGCAATAGTCGGTCGCCGCGTCGAGGTGTTTACGCAGGTCAGGGGCAGTTCGGGCTTGAGCCATTGTGGCCGGAGTCCCTGCCTACTCCGCAAAAAGTCGCCGGTTCAAGACGCCACGCGGCGCGCCTGATGCGATGTAGGAGCGGGGCCTCCGCTCCTCGCAGTCCCGGCGGATGCTGGGTGTTCTCACGTCCACGACGAAGGAGGCCCCTTGTGTCTGAGTCTGAGTATGCAGGTAAGTAGTTCGTGGGTGTCGATCTGCATCGGCGCCGCACGGTGCTGGTCCGGACGACCGATGCCGGTGAGGTGTTGGAGTCGGTCCGGATCTCGAACGATGTTGATTCGTTGAACCGGGTGATGGCCCGTGCCGGGGTTCGATCCCGAGGTCGTCCTCGAGGCGACCTACGGCTGTTACTGGGCGGTCGACGCGCTCCAGGCGGCCGGCGCGAACGTTCATCTGGCGCATCTGTTGGGGGTGAAGGCGTTTACGCCGCGGCCGAGAAGAAACCCTCAAGAACCCTCTTGACCGGTCCCGCTCCTACAGGGATGACCTGCGGGAAGTGACCATCACGCGGGTTGCTGTGGGCGCCATGCCCCACAAGTTCACCAGATACTTGTCGCGGCCGGACCCATTTGCCGAGAGAAGACGGAGCGCACTCGCGTCAGTGATCCCGCGTCTCGAGCCGCCCACCACTGGTCGACCGGACGCGCCGCACGGACTCAGCGTTGACGGGCGCGGTAGGCGGCCACTGCGGCACGATTGCCGCAGTTGTTGCTACAGAAGATCCTGGAGCGGTTGCGGGACAGGTCGAGCACGATGCTCTGGCAGTCATCCTGGGCGCATATGCCAAGCCGCGACAGCTCGTCGGCCCGGATGACCTCGACCATCGCCATCGCAGTCTCTGCCGCGATCCGCTCAGGCCACGGCGCATCCGCGTCCACGACGTGCAAGTGCCAATCCTGATCATCGTGCCGGACGAGCAACGGCCTCGCATTGGCCCGTTCGAGCAGGTCGTTGACGATCACCACGGCGCTGTCGCGATCGGCCGTGAGCAGTTCGCGTAGCTGTGGGCGCAGCGCACGAACACCGGCCAGCTCGGTCTCGTCGCGGTCATGGCGGCCGGTGTAGCCGAATCGCGTCCAGAACGCCTCGAGCTCGGCTTCTGAGGTCAGCGTGTCGGGCGGCTCCGCTGAGTTCACGAGGGCGACCGCAGCGAGCAGCGAGAGCTCGGTGTCACGTGCAAACGTCACGCTGGTACCTTACGCCGCTGGCCCACCGGGTAGTCACGTCGTTGCCCGTCGCCCGGCGATCTCGGATGCGCCCGCGACGGCCAGGGCGCCGAGAGCCTCGAATCGGCTCTCAGTCAGGCGCTCGCTGGGTCCCCATACGCTGACGACCGCGATCGGACGCTCGGCCAGGTCGAGCACCGGGGCCGAAACTCCCCAGGCCGAGCTCTCGAACTCACCCCGACAAACGGCGTATCCGCGTTCGCGGACGAGTGCGAGCTCCTCCTCGAGGGTGGCGAGCGACGTGATCGTTGAGGGGGTGTACCGAGGAAGACGTCCCCCGCGTGGCAGTCTCAAGAGCGCGCGGAGTTCGGCGGGGTGCGAGTAGGCAAGGAGCACTTTGCCCGTCGACGTCGCGTGTACCGCGACCTCCCGGCCCTGCCATCCAGCCGCCACCACGGTGTCGGCAGTTGCCTCCGCGACGTAGGTCAGCACCCCGCCGCGCACGACGGCCAGGGCGGCGGTCTCCCGTGCCTGGGCCGCCAGGCGCTGGAGCACCAAGCGTGCCGAGCGGACCATGCCGTCGCCGTCGGCCTGGCCGGCAAGGTCGATCAGTCCGAATCCCAACGAGTACGTGCCGGTCTCCTTGTCATAGGTGACGAGTCGCTCCTGCTCGAGCGTGGTCAGGATGCGCCAGGTGGTCGTGCGGTTCAGCCCCACCGTCTCGGCCAGCGCCGTGGCAGAGCCGTCCGCGCCCGTGGCTGCTGCCACCGCCCGGAGCAGGGCAGCCGCTCGCTCGACCGACTGCACCCGGGTCGACCCCGCCTGGCGCTCCGACGCTGGTGACATTTCCGTTTCCGTTTCCTCTGCCTCATTGACCCTGCGCACGCAATGCCTCTATGTTGCCAAGATCACATCTCGTTCGCATAGTGCCCATGGGAGTCACAAAGTGAACAAGAACTCGCGCCGCAGCCCCGCCCTCTCCCGGCGCCAGCTGCTCAAGTACTCGGGTCTCGGTATCGCTGCCGTCGGAGGCAGCAGCTTCCTCGCTGCGTGCGGAGGCGATGACGGCGGAGGCGGCGGAGGTGGCGGAGGTGGCGAGCAGCACTCCGGCGGCATCCTGATCCACGGCGCCACCGGCGGTGGCAGCAAGGACACCCTCGACCCGCACGCACCGGTGACCAGCGCCGACATCTCCCGGGTGAACAACCTGTACGAGCCGCTGCTGTTCTGGAACAACGACTACCAGATCGAGCCGGCGCTGGCCGAGTCCGTCGAGTCCAAGGACAGCGTGACGTGGACGGTCAAGATGCGCCCGGGGGTCACCTTCCACAACGGCAAGACCGTGACAGCCGACGATGCGTGGTTCAGCATCAAGCGCTTCGCCGACCCGAAGGCACCGCTCTCGGGAGGCGGCCAGCTGTCCCAGATCATCGACTTCCAGTCCAGCAAGGTCGTCGACGAGACCACGCTGCAGCTGGTGCTCAACACGCCGTACGCGATCCTCGACTCGCTGCTGGCGGAGTACACCACCGGGATCATCCCGACCGACTTCGACCTCGCCAAGCCGGTCGGCACCGGCGCCTTCGCCTACAAGTCGTTCGAGCCCGGCAAGACCAGCTCGTTCACCAAGTACGCCGACTACTGGGGCGACGCGGCCTTCGTCGACGAGCTCCAGATCCAGGACTTCGACAACGACAACGCCAAGGTCAACGCGCTGCAGGCCGGCCAGGTCCAGACCATCGACAACCTGCCCTACAACCTCGTCGACACCATCAAGGGTGCCGGTGGTGGCGTGCTGGTCGCAGAGGGCGGCCAGTGGGTGCCGTTCACGATGCGCGTGGACCAGGCGCCGTTCAACGACGTCAAGGTCCGCCAGGCGATGCGGCTGATCGTCGACCGCCAGGCGATGATCGACCAGGTCTTGAGCGGCTACGGCTCACTGGGCAACGACCTCTACGCCCCGCTCGATCCGGCCTACGCCAGCGACCTGCCCCAGCGCGAGCAGGACATCGACCAGGCCAAGTCGCTGCTCTCGCAGGCAGGGCAGGAGGGGCTGCAGGTGGAGCTCTTCACCGGCGACGACATCCCCGGGAATGCCCCGGCCGCGGCCAACCTGTTCGTCGAGCAGGCCAAGAAGGCGGGCGTCGAGGTCAAGGTCACCAAGAAGACGCCGTTCTACGACGACAACTACCTGTCCTACACCTTCGCCCAGGACTTCTGGAACACCCGGAACTACATCCCGCAGGCCGTCGTCGGCACGTTCCCACCGGACCAGGGCGGCACCTACAACGAGACCCACTGGGACAACGCGGATCACCGAGACCTGGTCAACGCCGCCGCGAAGGAGCTGGACGAGGCCAAGCGCAGCGACCTGCTCCACCAGGCGCAGGAGATCGAGTACAACGAGGGCGGCCTGATCATCTGGGGCTTCCGCCAGCAGGTGGACGGGTACGGCGCCAACGTCCAGGGCCTCGAGCCGAGCAAGTACCTCCCGCTCGGCAACTACAAGTTCAACAAGGTGTCGGTCTGAGATGACCCACGTCGCGACTCTCCAGGATCCGCTCGAGGAGGTCGCACCTCCTCGAGGTCGCTCCGGCGCGGCCGCGTGGACGATCTGGTTGCTGCGCCGGCTCGGCCTGGCGCTCCTGACCCTGTGGCTGGTGTCGGTCCTGGTGTTCCTGGCGACGGCCGCCCTCGGCGACCCCGTGCGGGCGATCCTCGGCCGCGACTACAACTCCAACCCCGGCCGGGTGGCCCAGCTCGAGGCGCAGCTGAACGCCGACCAGGGCCTCGTCTCGCGGTACTTCAGCTGGCTCGGCGGGCTGCTCACCGGTGATCCCGGCACCTCGCTGGCCAACCAGCAGTCGGTCTGGGACCAGATCTCCGACAGCGTGGTGAACACGCTGGTGCTGGTGTTCCTCTCGTCGCTGGTGATGATCCCGGTGGCCTTCGGGATCGCGATGATCTCCGCGAACTACCGCCGGCGTCGGCCGGACACCTGGATCCAGACGGTGCTCCTGGCGCTGGCCGGCATCCCCGAGTTCGTCATCGGCATCCTGCTCGTGTTCGTCTTCTCGACGTCGGTGTTCCACATCTTCCCGGCGGTCACCATCGTCTCGCCGACCGGCGGCCCGCCGTGGGAGAGCGCGAAGGGGATGGTGCTGCCCATCGCGTGTCTGGTGCTGGCCGTGGTGCCGTACGTGTCCCGGATCGTTCGTGCTTCGCTGCTGGAGGTGCTGGACAGCGACTATGTCGAGCTGGCCCGGCTCAAGGGCATTCCCGAGCCGGTGGTGATGCGCAAGCATGCGCTGCTCAACGCGATCGTGCCCGGCATCCAGGTCATCGCGCTCCAGCTGGCCTGGCTGGCCGGCGGTGTCGTCCTCGTCGAGACGCTCTTCGCCTATCCCGGCGTCGGGCGCCAGCTCGTCGACTCCGTCCGCAACCACGACGTCCCGATGGTGCAGGCGTTGGCCATGATCATCGCCGCGTTCTACATCGTCGTGAACCTGGTCGCGGACATCATCTCCATCTTGTTGACGCCCCGGGCGAGGACGGCGATCTCCTCATGACCGCCATCACGAGCACCCCCGCCGCGGCGCCGCCGTCGTTCTTCCGGCGCGCGCTCAAGCAGAAGCGGTTCGCGGTAGGTCTGACCGTGACGGTCTTGGTGGTGTTGTTCGCGATCTTCGCGCCGCTCTTCGCGCCCTACGGCGAGAACGAGACCGCCGGGCCGCCGTACTCCAGCGTCGGCGTGCTCGGCACCGACTACCTCGGCCAGGACGTGCTGAGCCGGGTGATGTACGGCGGTGTGGGCATCCTGGTGATCTCGGTGCTCGCCACGGCGCTGGGCATGGTCCTCGGGATCCTCATCGGCGTGGTCGCGGCCTACAGCGGCGGCTGGTGGGACGAGGTCATCATGCGCCTCAACGACGTGCTGCTCGCCTTCCCGCAGATCCTGCTGGCCCTGGTCGTGCTCACGGCGGTCGAGAACCCTGCTCCGTGGGTGATCATCTTGCTGGTCGGACTCTCACATGCTCCGCGCGTGGCCCGCGTCGCCCGCGGGGTGGCGCTGGGGATCGTCTCCCGCGACTTCGTGGTCGCCGCCGAGGCGCTCGGCGAGAAGCGGTCTCGGGTGATCCTCGCCGAGGTGCTGCCCAACATGACCGGCCCGCTGCTCGCCGAGGCCGGTCTGCGGCTGACCTACTCGATCGGCCTGGTCGCCGCCCTCGGCTTCCTCGGGTTCGCGGCCGACCCGGGTGCGGCCAACTGGGGCCAGATGATGAACGAGAACCGGCTCGGTCTGGCCACCCAGCCGTGGTCGGTGATGGCGCCGGTGCTGATGATCGCGATCTTCACGATCGGCACCAACCTGATGGCCGACGGTCTCGCCCAGATCTCGCAGAAGCGGGCTGACTGATGACCGCGACCGCAGCCGAGCGCCAGGCGACACCGTCAGGAGGCCTCGTCGTCGAGGACCTCGAGGTCAGCCTGACCAGCCGTCCTGTGGACGTCGTCGACGACATCGACCTGGTGCTGCACCCCGGCGAGGTCGTTGGCCTGGTCGGGGAGTCCGGCTCCGGCAAGACCACCGTCGGTACGTCGCTGCTCGGCTATTCCCGGGCGGGCGCCCTGATATCTGCGGGCAAGGTCCTGCTCGAGGGGCGCGACGTGCTGAAGCTGCCGTGGAAGGAGGTCCGGCAGCTGCGTGGCGAGGAGATCGCCTACGTCCCGCAGGACCCCGCGTCCGCGCTCAACCCGAGCATCCGGATCGGAAAGCAGATCGTCGAGCTCATGGAGCTGCGCGGCATCGGCACCTCCGAGTCGCGCCGGCAGGGTGCCCGCGACGGCCTGGCCGAGGTCGGCCTGCCGAACGACGACGAGTTCCTGAAGCGCTACGCCCACCAGCTCTCCGGCGGCCAGGTGCAGCGGGTCGCGCTGGCGATGGCGTTCTTGCCGAAGCCCAAGGTGCTGGTTCTCGACGAGCCCACCACTGGCCTTGACGTCACCACCCAGAAGATGGTCCTGGACACCATGGCCGAGTTGTGCCGAGCCTACGGCGTCAGCGCGCTCTACGTGACCCACGACCTCGCGGTGGTGGCGAACATCGCCGACCGCGTGGCCGTGATGTACGCCGGGCAGATCGTCGAGGTGGGCCCGAAGGAGACGATCTTCGCCCACCCCTCGCACCCCTACACGCGTGCCCTCCTGGACTCGATCCCGCACCTGAGCCAGGCTCGCGCGCTCAGGGGGATCCCCGGCCGCACGCCGGCGCCCGGCGCCCGGCCGGACGGGTGTCGGTTCAACGACCGCTGCTCGTTCGCGGTCGACGAGTGCCGCCGGGAGGCGCCCGCGCTACGCACCATCGCCCCGGACCACGAGGTGCGGTGCATCCGCGTGGAGGAGATCGGTGTCTGGGACATCAACCGAGGCACCGTCCCGGATGCCGACCCCGACCGGCAGCGCGACGTGATCCTCTCACTCGAGGGGCTCAACGTCTTCTACGGCCGCAAGCATGTCGTCCACGACGTGAACCTGGACCTGGCGAAGGGCGAGGTGGTGGCGCTGGTCGGCGAGTCCGGCAGCGGCAAGACCACGATCTCGCGCTCCGTGGGCGGGCTGCACAAGGACTGGACGGGCATCGTGAACTTCGAGGGACGCGAGCTGGCCAAGAGCGCACGCGGACGCGGCGCGGAGGACCGCCGGCGGATGCAGTACATCTTCCAGAACCCCTACCTGTCGCTGAATCCCCGGCTGACCGTCGAGCAGATCATCCGGCGGCCCATGGAGCTGTTCGGCCTGGCCAAGGGCAAGCCGGCCACCGACCGCGTGGTCGAGCTCATGGAGCAGGTGGCCCTCGGACCGGGCATGCTGTACTACGAGGCCAACCGGCTCTCCGGGGGAGAGCGGCAGCGCGTCGCGATCGCCCGGGCGCTCGCCGCCGAGCCGGACGTGATGATCTGCGACGAGATCACCTCTGCCCTCGACGTCTCCGTGCAGGGCTCGATCGTGGCGCTGCTCGAGGACCTCCGGAAGCAGCGCGGCATCAGCATGCTGTTCGTCACCCACAACCTCGCCCTGGTCCGCTCGATCGCGGCCCGCGTGGAGATCCTCCAGGCGGGACGCGTGGTGGAGTCCGGGCCGGTGGTGTCGGTGATGGAGACCCCGCGGGAGGAGTACACCCGCAAGCTGCTGGCCAACAGCCCGAGCATCGGCTGACCCCATGTTCATCGACCCCCAGCGCGACCCAGGGTGGCGCCACGTCCGGGTGTCGGCCACCAACGGTCGGGCGTTGCCGTCGGAGCATCGCGACCTCGTCGTCGACGTCGTGGGCGCGGGCCGGGTCCGCAGCCTCGAGGAGTGGATTCCGGAGACGTCGACGACCTCGCTGGTGGTGGTCGACGGAGGCTCGGTAGTGCACGAGTGGTACGCCGAGGGGCTGGGCCCGGGCACCCTCTTCCTGGGTGCGTCGATGACCAAGTCGGTGCTGGCCCATCTCATCGGCCGGGCGGTCCGTGAGGGGGCGCTGGCACTCACCGAGCCGGTGACCGACCACGTCCCCGAGATCTCCGGCACCGGGTACGACGGCGCCCGTGTGCTGGACGTCCTGACCATGACCACCGGCGTGGACTGGGTCGAGGACCTCCGCGACCCCGACAGCCTGGCCTCGCTGCTCCTGGCCTGCTTCACCGACGGTGGTGAGTCCCGGACCCTCCTCCTCGAGGTCAAGGCCCGGGTTGCCCCCGGGAGCCGGTTCAGCTACTGCACGGCAGACTCACAGGTCCTCGACTGGGTGCGCGAGCGGGCCACCGGGCGAAGCTTCGCCGAGGACGTCGCCCGGTTGTGGCGCGACCTGGGGTGCACCGACGACGCGGTGGTCGGGGTGGACGGCTCGGGGGTCGCGATGGCCGGCGGTGCCCTGGCCGCAACGGCCCGCGACTGGGCCAAGGTCGCGCTGCTGGCCGTTGCCGGCACCAGCGACAGTCGCGAGCCCCTGCTGGACCCGGACTGGGTCCACGCGGCTGCGCGGCCGGCGTACCCCTTCCTCGGGGTAGGCCGGCTGCCCAGCAGCATCACCACCCATGCCGGCTTCGGCTACCACTGGTGGCCGATGGACGACCTGGGCACCCGGGTGACCGCGGACGGGAGCCGCGGCCAGTTCGCGGCTGCCGATCGGGCTACGGGTGCTGTCGTGGTCAAGACCTCGCAGTGGCCCTTCGACGACTTCCTGGTCGACCGACAGGCACGCGACCTCAGCTACCTCGGCCTGCACGCGCTGCTGGAGGCCGCCGGTTCCCATTCGCAGACAACGAAGGAGCACGTCCCGTGAACCGCACCGTCATGCTCACCTGCGCGCTGACCGGCGCCGGCGACACCGTCGGCCGCTCCGAACACGTGCCGGTGACCCCTGAGCAGATCGCCGAGTCGGGCATCGCCGCGGCGAGAGCGGGGGCCACCATCGTCCATATCCACGTCCGGGACCCCCAGACCGGGAAAGGCTCACGCGAGGTGGGGCTCTACCGCGAGGTCGTCGAGCGGATCCGGGCTTCCGACGTCGACGTCATCATCAACACCACGGCCGGCATGGGCGGCGACCTGGTGCTCGATCCTCACCAGCCCACGACGTTCCTCGAGGGCACCGACCTGGTCAGCGGTGTCGACCGGCTGCCCCATGTGGCGGAACTGCTCCCCGACATCTGCACGTTGGACTGCGGGAGCCTCAACTTCGGCGAGGGCAGCCTGGTCTACGTCAGCACCCCGGACATGCTTCGCGAGGGGGCCAAGAAGATCCAGCAGCTGGGCGTCCGCTGCGAGATGGAGATCTTCGACACCGGCCACCTCTGGTTCGCCCAGCAGCTGGTCGACGAAGGGCTGGTCGACGCACCCGCGATGTACCAGCTCTGCATGGGCATCCCGTACGGCGCGCCCGCCGACCCGCTGACGCTGGCCGCCATGGTCAAGCAGCTGCCACCGGACGCGGTGTGGGCGTCGTTCGCTCTCGGTGCGATGCAGATGCCGTGGGTGGCCCAGTCTGTGCTGCTCGGCGGTCACGTGCGCGTCGGCCTGGAGGACAACCTGTACCTGAGTCGGGGCGTGAAGGCGACGAACGCGCAGCTGGTCGAGCGGGCCAGGACCATCGTGGAGAGCATGGGCGCCAAGGTGGCCACGCCCGACGAGGGGCGCGAGATCCTCGCGCTGAAGCCGCGGTGACCGAGCCGGCCAGGGCCGCCCCTGAGCAGGTTCGGACGGTCACCTGCGTCGGCGCAGGCGTGATCGGCGGCGGCTGGGTCGCCTACTTCCTCGCCCGTGGGTACCGCGTGGTGGCATGGGACCCGGCGAAGGACGCCGAGACCCGGCTGCGGCACCTGGTCGGCCGGGCCTGGCCGGCGCTCACCGAGCTGGGACTCGCCGAGGGGGCCAGCACCGACAACCTCGTCGTGGAGCGCGACCTGGCCACGGCCTGCGCCGGAACCGACTTCGTCCAGGAGAGCGCACCCGAGGACCTCGTGCTCAAGCGCACGCTCCTGGCCGAGATCGACGCCGTCACGCCAGAGGACGTCGTCATCTCGTCGTCGACCTCGGGCTACGGGATGACCGAGATGCAGGACAAGTGCGCCCACCCGGAGCGCACCGTCGTCGGGCATCCCTTCAACCCGCCGTACCTCATTCCCCTGGTCGAGGTGGTGGGCGGCACCGAGACCGCGCCCGACGTCGTGGCGTGGACAGCAGCGTTCTTCCGGCACGCCGGCAAGTCGGTGATCGTCATGGACCACGAGGTGCCCGGCTTCATCGCCAACCGCCTCCAGGAGGCCCTGTGGCGCGAGGCGCTGCACATGGTGGCCGCGGGTGAGGCGACCGTGGAGCAGATCGACCTGTCGATCACCGATGGTCCCGGACTGCGCTGGCCCGTCCACGGCCCGATGCTCACCTTTCACCTGGCCGGGGGCCAGGGCGGGATGGCGCGCATGCTCGATCACTTCGGTCCCTCGCTGGAGTCGCCGTGGACGCGGCTGCAGGCCGCCGAGCTCACCCCCGCGCTGCGCGACGCCGTGGTCGAGGGCTGCGAGCGGGAGGCGGGCGACCGGACCATCGACGACCTGGTGGCCGAGCGGGACCGTGGGGTGATCGCGATCCTGCGGGCACTGGGGCGAGCATGATCGCCGAGCAGGGCGGGTCGGGCGTGCCCTTCTCGATCTGGCGGGAGCGGGTCCAGGAGGCCTGGATCGATTACAACGGCCACCTGTCCGAGGCCTACTACGTCCTCGTGCTCGGTCACGCCACCGACGCTGTGATGGACGCCGTCGGGCTGGATGCGCGCTACCGCTCGACGAACAACGCATCCCTCTACACGGTCGAGGCCCACCTCCGGTACCTCGAGGAGATCTCGGCGGACAGCGACCTGGAGGTCCGTTCGTCGATCATCGGCGTCTCCGCCAAGCTGCTGTGGATCTGGCACGAGCTGTGGGCGTCGGGCCGCCTTCGCGCCACCGAGGAGGTGCTCGGTGTGCACGTCCGCGACGGGGCGTCCGCGCCGCTACCCACCGACGTCGTCAGGCTGGCCCGAGATGCCTGCGTGTCCCCACCCGACGGGGCAAGCGGGCGGATCGAGCCCATCGCGATGTCATGAGCGACTCAGCTCCCCCCGGTCCCGGCTCGGCAGACCGACGTCGTGCGCCGTACAAAAGGAATCCCATGTTCGACTTCGCGATGACCGACGAACAACGCAGCGTCGTGGAGGTGACGCGGGCATTCGTCGCGCGCGAGCTGCGCCCGCACGAGGAGGAAGTCGAGCGATCCGGCGTACTTCGTCCGGAGCTGGCCGCGGACATCCGCGCCAAGGCACTCGCCGCCGGGTTGTACGCCGCCAACATGCCCGAGGAGGTGGGTGGCGCGGGCCTCGACCCGATCACCCTGGTGCTGTTCGAGAAGGAGCTCGGCAAGACGAGCTACGCCTTGCAGTACACCTGCGTGGCACGTCCGTCGAACATCCTGCTGGCCGGAACCGAGGAGCAGCGGGAGCGCTTCCTGCTCCCGTGCGTCCGGGCCGAGCGCGTGGAATGCCTGGCGATGACCGAGCCGGAGGCGGGCTCCGACGTCCGCGCCATCCGGACGCGCGCCGTACGAAACGGGAGTGGGTGGCGCATCCGGGGTACCAAGCACTTCATCAGCCACGCCGACGAGTCGGACTTCGTCATCCTCCTGGCCCGGACCGGCACCGACGACACGGGGCGGGGCACCATGTCGATCTTCCTGGTCGACCTGGACACCCCGGGGGTTCATCGTCGCCACGGGTACCGCAGCGTCTCCCACCGCGGCTACACCAACTCGATCCTCGACTTCGAGGACGTTCACGTCCCCGGCGACGCCCTCCTCGGCGAGGAGGGCCAGGGCCTGGAACTCGCCGGTCGGTGGCTGGGCGCAACCCGTCTCCAGGTGGCGGCGACGTGTCTCGGGCGTGCCGACCTGGCACTCGAGCTGTCGAGGGCCCACGCTGCGAGTCGTGTGCAGTTCGGTCAGCCGATCGGACGTTTCCAGGGCGTCGGTTTCAAGCTCGCAGACATGGCCACCGAGCTGCGGGCCGCAGAGCTCGTGACGCTTCACGCGGCGTGGAAGGTCGCCCAGGGCACGGCCGCCGACGCCGACATCGCGATGGCCAAGCTGAAGGCCACTGAGATGTTGGCGATGGTCGCCGACGAGGCGATCCAGATCCACGGCGGAATGGGCCTGATGGACGAGATGCCGCTGGAGCGGATCTGGCGCGACGCCCGGATCGAGCGGATCTGGGACGGGACCTCGGAGATCCAGCGCCACATCATTTCACGATCGCTCCTGCGCCCCTTGGGAGCGTGACCGATGATCGACGTCAGCCACCCGGCAATCCGTACCCAGCGCGACGACAGCATCCTCGAGGTGACCCTCGACCGGCCGAAGGCCAACGCAATCGACTTGGCGACCAGCCGGGCGATGGGGGAGGTTTTCGCCGACTTCCGAGACGACCCCGAGCTGCGAGTGGCGATCCTGCGCACGGAGGGCGACAAGTTCTTCTCCGCGGGGTGGGACCTCAAGGCCGCCGCCGCTGGCGACGCCGTCGACGGCGACTACGGTGTCGGCGGTTTCGGCGGGCTGCAGGAGCTGCCCGATCTCAACAAGCCAGTCATCGCCGCGACACATGGGCTGGCCCTGGGTGGCGGGTTCGAGCTGGCGTTGTCCTGCGATCTGATCTACGCCTCCGAGGCCACCCAGTTCGGACTGCCGGAGATCAACGCAGGCACGCTGGCCGACGCGGCGACGATCAAGCTTCCCAAGCGGATCCCGTATCACGTCGCGATGGACCTGCTGCTCACCGGCCGGTGGATGTCGGCGGACGAGGCCGCCCGTTGGGGCCTGGTCAACGAAGTGCTCGCCGATGAGGCCGGCGTACGGGCCAGGGCGTGGGAGGTCGCCCGGCTGCTGGCCACTGGGCCACCGCTCGTCTTCGCCGCGATCAAGGAGACCATGCGCGTCGCCGAGTCGCTCACCTTCGGCGAGGCGATGGACCTGGTCACGACCAGCTCGCTCCCGGCCGTCGCGACGCTCTACCAGTCGGAGGACCAACTCGAGGGGGTGCGCGCGTTCGCCGAGAAGCGGCCCCCCCAGTGGAAGGGCCGATGACCGGCGACGATGAGGACCAACGCGCAGACCCGCACCCTGAGCTCGAGGAGGAACGCCGCCCCATGACCGGCCACGACCGAACACGCCTCCCGCTCGACGTCGACACCGACGCCCGGCCGATCCATCCGGTCCGAGCCGTGCCAGGGTCTCCCCACGTAGTGGTCGTGCTCATCGACGACATGGGGTTCGGTGCCTCGACGGCGTACGGCGGGCCGTGCGAGATGCCCACGGCGAAGCGGCTGGCCGACGAAGGGCTGCGCTACAGCCGGTTCCACGTCACGCCCCTGTGCTCGCCGACCCGGCAGGCCCTGATGACCGGGCGCAACCACCATTCGGTCGGGATGGGCGTGACGTCCGAGATGTCGACGCCGGAGCCGGGCTACCACGGCTACCGACCGGCCAGCGCCGCCACCATCGCCCAGATCCTGGGGGGCAACGGCTACTCGACCGCGGCGTTCGGCAAGTGGCACCAGACCCCGCCGGTCGAGGTGAGCCCCTCCGGTCCGTTCCACCGATGGCCGATGGGGGAGGGATTCGACTACTTCTACGGCTTCATGGGCGCGGAGATGAACCACTGGTACCCGCAGCTCTACCAGGGTCGCTACCCGGTCGAGCCCGACCGCTTGCCCGAAGACGGCTATCACCTCTCGGAGGATCTGGTCGACAAGGCGATCGCCTGGGTCGAGAACCAGCAGGCGATCACCCCCGAGCGGCCGTTCTTCGCCTATGTCGCGCTGGGCGCGACGCATGCCCCCTTCCACGTTGCGCCCGAATGGCGCGACAAGTACACCGGTCGCTTCGATGCCGGCTGGGACGCTCAGCGCGAGGCCACCTTGGCCCGGCAGAAGGAGCTCGGCATCGTGCCGGCAACGACCGAGCTGGCGCCGTGGGCCGAAGGCGTGCCGCACTGGGACGAGCTCGACGAGACCGAGCGCCGGGTTGCGGCCCGGTTCATGGAGACCTACGCCGGCTTCGCGGAGCACGCGGACGTCCAGATCGGCCGTCTCGTCGATGCCCTCGACGAGCTCGGCGTGCTCGACGACACTCTTTTCCTCTATCTTCTCGGTGACAACGGCGCCTCCGGCGAGGGCGGGCCGCGCGGAACGTTTCGCGAGCATCTCGTCGGCCATGGGATCCAGGACGACACGGCCGACATGGCCGCCCGGCTCGACACCCTGGGCGACCCCACGACGTACGCCATCTACCCGGTCGGCTGGGCACTGGCGATGAACACGCCGTACCCGTGGACCAAGCAGCTCACGCACCTGGGCGGCACCCGCGACGGGATGATCGTGCGCTGGCGGAACGGCATCGCTGCGCGCGGCGAGTTCCGGCACCAGTGGCACCACGTCATCGACGTCCTGCCGACGGTCCTCGAGGCAGCCGGGCTGCCGGCGCCGGAGACGTTCGGCGGCGTCGCACAGCAGCCCGTCGAGGGCACCAGCTTCCGCTACTCCTTCGATGACCCGGATGCGCAGGACCGGCGGACCACGCAGTACTTCGAAATGATCGGCAACCGGGCGATCTACCACAAGGGCTGGACGGCCGTGACCCGTCACAGCACGCCGTGGGAGATGGTGGAGACATTCCACCGCCCGTTCGACGAGGACGTCTGGGAGCTCTACGACCACGCTGCTGACTGGAGCCAGGCGCGAGACCTGGCCCAGCAGCACCCCGCGCGGCTGCGCGACCTCCAGCAGATCTTCGATCGTGAGGCCGAGAAGCACCACGTGCTCCCGCTCGACGATCGGGTCACCGAGCGCGAGAATCCGGAAGTGGCCGGGCGGCTCGACCTGTACGGCGGACGGACCAGCTTGAGCTTCGGTCCCCGGGTCGGCCGGCTCACCGAGGAGGCTGCGCCCAACGTCAAGAACCGCTCGCACGTGATCACCGCCGACCTCGAGGTGGTCACCGGCACCGACGGCGTCGTCGTGGCGCAGGGAGGGCGGTTCGGGGGGTGGTCGCTCTACCTCGTCGTCGGCGTCCCGCACTACGCCTACAACTACGTCGGCCGCGACCTGACGGTGATCCGCGGCCAAGAGCCGATGACGCCGGGCCGGCACGACCTGGTCGTCCGGTTCGCGTACGACGGAGGGCCGCCCGGAAGCGGAGCCACCGCAACGCTTGAGGTCGACGGCGTCTCGGTCGGCTCCGGGAGGATCCCGGTCACGACCGCCTACTACTTCTCGTTCGACGAGACCTTCAACATCGGAGTCGACCGCGGCACGCCCGTGGTCGATGACTACCTGCCCGTGCGCAACCGCTTCCAGGGCCTCATCCACCGGGTTCGGTTCGACCTGGGCGACCTCGTCGACCCCGGGTCCGGGGAAGGGCGGGAGCGCGCGGCCATGGTCCACCAGTGATGGGCTGCTGCTCTCCCTCGTGCGACGGCGATCCCCCGCCTTCCGGTGCGGTTCCGCCCCACGCCTGCCCGCGGTGCGGCCAACGGTTCCGTCACCCTGCCCGGCGGTCCCACGCTGGTGGGCAGCGACGATCCGGGCCGACCCTGAGGAGTGGCCGGTCCGCGAGGTCGAGCTGGCCGCGTACCGGATCGCACGTTGTGCGGTGACCATCCACGGGTTCGCGGACTTCGTCGACGCCACCGGCTACTCAGCCGACGCGGAGCGCTACGGCTGGTCGTTCGTGTTCGGCGGCTTCCTGCCCGACGACTTCCCGCCGGCCCGAGGGGTCGCCGCCGCGCCGTGGTGGCGCGAGGTGCCGGGTGCCGACTGGGCGCACCCCGAAGGACCGCGCTCTTCGGTGGTCGGGGTCGACGGTACCGGGTGTCCGCCCGTCAACGGCATGCCGCCGACTCGAGCGCAGGCAACCTCGGCTTCCGGCTAGCCGCCTCGCGCCCCGGCCTGTAGCGGCTCAGGCAGCGGCGAGCAGTGTCCGAGCACCCGGCGCCGGTTCTCCCGCGTGGTCCGCGCACGCCCCTGGCTCGGCGAATGCAACGCGGGAGCGGCGCTCGCGCAGGGTCGTCGCCGCAGAGTGGACGGCGATGGCGCACCACAGGACGTTCGAGCCGACGCTCGGCCATGCGCCGTACAGCGCGCTGGCGCTGCCGGCGAGGGCGCCGGCGACGAGGTTCAGCAAGGAGTACCGCAGCGACGTCGCGTCCCATCGGCCACGACTCAGCAGGAGGTAGGCGCAGATGCTGCCGATCGTCCCGATCCACCCCATGGCTGACGCGATCATCTTCCGTGTCCCTCGCTGTTCTCATGCCCGGCCGTTCTTCGGTCCGAGGAGTCAACATTGGTGCCGCCCAGCCGTTAGCACAATTGCACTCTTCTGCACGCCAGATTTAGAATTACTGAAGTGAGTATCGACCCGCGCAGGCTTCGTTTTCTCCTTGCTGTGGCGAGGTACGGGGGCGTCCTTGCGGCCGCCGACGAATTGACGGTGACTCCCTCGGCGGTGTCCCAACAGATCGCCAAGCTCGAGCGCGAGACAGGCCATGCCCTGCTCCGGCGAGCGCCGGGTGGCAGCGTGCTGACCCCGGCTGGGCTGGCGCTGGCCGAAGCGGCCGAGGACGTCGAGCGGGCGCTCGCGCTGGCCCGCTCGCGGCTCGAGGAAACGGCGGCAACGGTGAGTGGTTCGGTCCGCATCGGCGGGTTCCAGTCGTTCCTGGTCAGCGTGCTGGCGCCTGCCCTCCCCGACTGGCGGCAGCGCTATCCGGCGCTCTTGTTCGAGACCGTGGAGGCCGACGAGCCGGATCTGATGCGTGCGTTGCGGGCGGGTTCGCTCGATGCAGTTGCGGTCGAACTCGACGCCGACGAGAGTTACCCGTCCCCGCGAGGGATGACCGACGTACCTCTGCTCGACGAGCCGTGGAAGCTTGTCGTGCCCTCGGGCACCCTGCTTTCCCATGACGTCGTCGACTTGAGTCGGCTCGGGATGCCGTGGCTCGGCCTGGACCCCGCCGCCGCGAGCGCCCAGGCCGTCCGCCGGGTCCGCCGCGAGCTGGGTGGCGAGGAGTCGACCCAGCACACCTTCTTCAGCTACCAGAACGCGCTCGCGCTCGTCGCAGCCGGCCAAGGGGTCACCCTGGCACCCGCCCTGGCCATGGAGTCCCTCCCGGCCACTGGCGTGGACCTCCTCGACATCCCCGGTCTCGGCATGCGTCGCGTCGTGCTGCGCCACCTCACCCGAAGCAGCGCCGCCGCCCCCACCCTCGCCGCGGCCACCGCCCTGATCCGCGAAGCCGCGGCGGCGTTCTCCTACGAATCCTCAGGCATGTGATGACATCCCCCCGTCGAACCGGGTTCGGCTCTCGCCGAGCCTTCAACAAGGAGGTCGAGGCTTTCGGCGCCGGGATTGAACGCTTCCGAGCGCGCGGCTGCGTCGCAGGTTCAATCCTGTCAGCCCGACAAGAAGGGAGGCATTGACCGGCGGAAACGCGATCAGGGGCACGGCTCACCTGAACTCTCGGCCGCGAATCCCGACATGATCCCGAAGTACTCGCGGGTTCAAGTCTCGC
>NZ_SDKM01000006.1 GCF_004519545.1 Nocardioides guangzhouensis | reverse complement strand
CCTGACCACGTTCGACCTCGACGAGTACGTCCTGGCCGCACTCCGGGCCGGCGCCAGCGGGTTCCTGCTCAAGGACGCCCCCCGCCAGTCGCTGTACGCCGCGGTGCGGACCGTCGCGGCCGGTGACGCGTTGCTGGCCCCGAGCGTCACCCGACGCCTCATCGAGCAGCACCTGCGGATCGAGGAGCCGGCGCCCGCCCTGCTGCGGCGGCTGGACGCGATGACGGACCGGGAGCGCGAGGTGCTGCAGCTCGTGGCGCGCGGCCTGACCAACGACGAGATCGCGGCCCGGCTGCACCTCGGGGAGGCCACCGTCCGCACCCACGTCGGACGGATCTACGGCAAAGCCGAGGTCCGCGACCGGGCCCAGGCGGTGGTGTTCGCCTACGAGTCCGGCCTGGTGCGTGCGGGCCACGTGTCCGGGGGTTGAGCACCGTGTCCGAGGACTGGACAACCCCGGAATTTTCGGGCATTCCCCTGCGGACCCGCCGCGGTGGGTGAGAATGCCGGAATGCAGAGCACGCCCGCGGACCGCGCCGACCTGCGCGTCCGCCTCGCGGCCGACCCCGCGTGCGTGTCCGGTGCCCGGCGGTTCGTCAGCGACGGGCTGCGCTCCTGGGGCCGCGCCGAGCTGCTCGACGACGCGACGCTCTGCGTCAGCGAGCTGGCCGGCAACGCGGTGCTCCACAGCGGCACGACCTTCATGGAGATCGTGATGCACCGGCTGCGGTCCGGGATCCGGGTCAGCGTCGAGGACGACGGCCCGGTGCCGGCCGCCGCGGTGCACCCGCGGCCCGGCTTCCCGGGCGGGGACGTGGCCCCGGTCCTGGAGGAGGAGCCGACCACCGGCCGCGGGCTCGCCATCGTGTCGATCCTGGCCAGCGACTGGGGCATCGAGCTCACCAAGGCCGGGAAGCGGGTGTGGGCCGAGCTCGGCCCCGGCGACGCGTCGTACGACGTGCGACCGCCGACGCTCGAGGGTGACGTGCGCGCGCCGGTCGAGGCGGCGCCGACCGAGCTCCCCGAGGGCTGGGGGCTGGTGCGGCTGGCCGGCTGCCCGGTCGACCTGAGCCTGCGCCAGGACCAGCACCTCGACGAGCTGATCCGTGAGCTGCAGCTGATATCCGTCCACCAGGACGACCCGCGCTCGCGCGAGCTGTCCGAGCGGTTGCAGGGGCTGCTCCGCGGTCCCACCGCGGCCCGGCACACCGGCCGCAAGGTGGCCCAGCAGGCGGCCGCCGAGGGCCACGAGCTGATCGACGTCGACATGGCCATGCCACGGGAGTTCGCGGCGGAGGTCGAGAAGCTCCAGGGGGCGGTCCGGCTCGCCGACGCCCTCTGCGAGGAGCGGCAGCTGCTCACGCTGGCCTCGCCTCCCGAGCTGACCGCGCTGCGTGCCTGGATGACCGAGCAGGTCGCCGGTCAGCTGCGGGACGGCATCGCCCCGGAGGCGTGGGACGCCTGGGTCGCGCGCCACCCGGTCCCCGAGACGGCGGCCGACTAGGCTCGGGCCATGCAGCGGATCTACCTGCCGATCGTGTTCTGGCTCGGCGTGGCCATGACGCTGCTGGCAATCGTCTTCACCGACCGCACGTGGGCCGTCGGCGGCGTGCTGCTGATGGCCTGGGGACTGGTGCTCGCCCTGATCGGGCACTGGGCGCAGCGGCGCCGGCGCGAGCGGGCGAGCCGCAGCCAGTTCTAGGCCGACTCCGGGCCGACGGTCGGGCCGGCGGGCGGGGAGCGGCCGCTCAGGCCACCGGGCGACGGGGCGCCGGCACCACCCGGGTGGCCTGCGAACGCCGGCGCAGCTCGAGCAGCTGCCGGGCGATCGCCTCGCCGGCGCCGGCGACCAGCTCGGGCGGGAGCCCGTCGAGCCGGGCCCGGTGCACGGCCCGCGCCACGCACCGCAGGACCGAGCCGCTCGGGACGTCGGCGTACTCAGCGGCCAGCCGGTCCGCGACGTCGCGCCAGTCCGTGTCCGGAATTGCCGACAAAGTCACAAATGCACCCTTCCGGCGGTCATTGTCCCTCGGGTCGGCCGGGGCCGTAACCGTCCAGTGGCGCCCAACAGCATGGCCCGGTCGGGTGTCGTCCCCCGGCCCGAACGGGCCATGTCGCTACTGGGGTCCGGCACTGGGGTGGCCGACGTGCTCCGTGGTGCGGGGCCCGGTCAGTCGCGCAGGAAGGACCGGCTGATCACCTGGTTGGAGGCCCGCTGGAAGCCGCTCACGATCGCCTCGAGGGTGAGCTGGCGCAGCCGCGACATCGTGGACTCGAAGCGGGCATCGTCCAGGTCGGAGTGGCGGGCCTCGCGGTAGGGGCGGAGGACCTGGTGGCGGAAGATCTCGGTGAGCTCCTCGGCCAGCGCCTCGGTGTGCCGCTGGATCGCCTCGGTCGCCGCGAGGATGCCCTCGACCGGGATGTCCAGCTCCAGGATCTCCAGCGCCACGTCGAAACCGGGCAGCACGGCATACCGGTCACCGCGACGCTCCAGCGACCCGGACGCCAGCAGGTGGTCGAGCACGTCGTCGCCGAGCGGCCGGCCGGCCCGCGTCTCGAGCTGGCGCAGGCTCAGCTCCTCGGTCGGCTCAGGGGACCAGGAGGTGAGGATCGCGCGCTGCATCGCCAGCGTCTCCGGTGAGGCGTCGACCGGGACCCGGGCCAGGTACCGCTCGATCGCCGAGAGCGTGAACCCGTGGTCCTGCAGCGCCTTGATGAGGTCGAGGCGGCTGCGGTGCCGGGTGTCGTAGTAGGCGACCCGCCCGCGGCGCACCGGCGGCGGGAGCAGGCCGAGCGTCGCGTAGTAGCGACAGGTGCGCACCGTCGTCCCGGTGACGAGCGCGAGGTCGTCGACGGTGAGCATCTCGTCGTCGAGGTCGTGCTGCGCTGTCATGGAGGTCCCTTCGCTGCGGTCGATCACGGGGTCCGATCACGGGGTCCGATCACGGGGTCCGATCACTGGGTCCGATCACGGGGTCCGATCACGGGGTCCGATCACGGGATCCGGCCGACCCTGACACTACTACTGTCAGCGTGTTACTCCCGGGTTTCAGGACACCGCCCACAGGGTGACCACCCCGGCGACCAGGGCGACCGGCGTGACCAGGGCTGCGTGCGCGTGGAACGTCGCCGAGGAGACGGGTACGCCGCGGCGCACCAGCGCCCGGCGCCAGAGCAGGTTGGCCAGCGAGCCCGGCCAGGCCAGGCCCGAGCCCACGTTGAGGCCGACCAGGGTGGCCAGCACGGCGGTGGTGCCGAGGGGAGCGACCAGCGGCACCAGCAGGAGCGTCGCCGGCAGGTTGTTGACCAGGTTCGCCAGCACCGTGGCCACCAGCGCCAGGACCAGCAGGGCGGCCAGTCCGTCGCCGCCGGGGAGGGCGTCGCCGACCACGTCGCGGAGGAACGACCCGTCGAGCGCCGCCACCACCACGCCGAGGCAGAGCACGAACACCCCGAAGGTCAGGTGGGTCGCGTGCAGCGCGCGGGCCGCTGTGAAGTGCCCGGCCCGTACCGACCTGGCTCCGAGCACCAGCGCGGCCGCGCCGGCCACCCAGAACGGCTCCACGCCGTACGTCGACCCGACGGCGAAGCCGGCCAGCATCGCCACCACCACGACGACCGGGAAGGCGGGCAGGTGGACGAGGGTGCGGTCCGGCGCCGGCACCGCTGCGCGCAGGTCGCGGGCGAAGAACAGGCGGACGCCGGCGTACTCCACGGCGATCACCACCACCCACACCGGTGCCATGACCAGCAGCCATCCGCCGAACGAGAGCGCCACGTCGGGCAGCGCCAGCAGGTTGGTGAGGTTGGAGACCGGCAGCAGCAGCGAGGCCGAGTTCGCCAGCCGCACGCAGGAGTGCACCACCGGCCGCTGCGCGGCCGAGCCGGCCACCGCGGCCGCCACCACGGGCGTCAGCAGCACCACCGTGGCGTCCAGGCTGAGCGCCGCGGTGATCACGGACGCGGCCAGGAACGTCACCAGCAGCACCCGGTGGGCGTCGCCGCGCCCGGCCCGGCGGACGGCGTCGCCGACGGCGTCGAACACCCCCTCGGCCGCGCACGCCTCGGCCACCACCAGCACCGCGGCGAGGAACAGCACCACCGGCAGCATCCGCTCGACCTGGTCGGCGGCGGCGTCGACGCCGACCGCCCCGATCAGCAGCACGGCAGCCGCCGCGACGATCCCGGCCAGCGCCTCGGTGCGCCCCCGCGGGTGCCGGAACGCCACGACGAGGAGGCCGACCAGCGCGACCACGGAGACCGCGTCGCGCAGCGCGGATCCGGGGTCGGCGAGCAGCACCCGCGAAGCGTACGGCGCCCGACCCACGGGCCCGGCCGGTGGTCGGCGCGGCCCGTTAGCCTCGCGGACGTGACCGACCTGCGCGACGACCTGGACCATCCCGTCCGCCTCGACGGCCCCCCGTCACGCGTGGTGTCGCTGGTGCCCTCGATCACCGAGTCCCTGGCCGCGACCGTGCCGCACCGCCTGGTCGGGGCCACCGACTGGTGCACCCACCCGGCGGACCTCGACGTGACCCGGGTCCGGGGGACCAAGAACCCCGACCTGGCCGCGATCGCCGCGCTCGAGCCCGACCTCGTGGTCGCCAACCAGGAGGAGAACCGCGAGCTCGACGTACGCCGGCTGCGCGAGCGCGGCACCCAGGTGTGGGTGACCGTCACCGAGACGGTCGAGCAGGCGCTCGGCTCCCTGGACCGCCTGTTCACCGAGGCGTTCGCACTGCGGCCGGACTGGCTGGCCGCCGCCCGGGCCGAGTGGTCGGAGCCGGCAGGCGGGCGGGGGAGTGCCGCGGTCGCGATCTGGCGCGACCCCTGGATGGTGGTCGGCCGGGACACGTTCACCGGCGACCTGCTGCGGCTGCTCGGGCTCGACAACGTCTTCGCGGACGACGACGACCGCTACCCGCACACGACGCCGGCGGCGATCGAGGGCCGACAGCCCGACGTGGTCCTGCTGCCGGACGAGCCCTACGTGTTCACCGCCGACGACGGTCCCGAGGCGTTCACGGTGCCGACCGCGCTCGTGAGCGGGCGGCTGCTGACGTGGTACGGCCCCTCGCTGGTGGGTGCCCGCAGCGCGCTTTTGCGCCAGATCGGGGTCGGGCCCTAGAATTAGTAGGACGTCCTACTAATTTCTCAGGAGCCTGCGGTGAGCGACCTCCACCAGCCCCAGCACCCGGTCCGGTTCGTGACCGCCTCGAGCCTGTTCGACGGCCACGACGCCTCGATCAACATCATGCGACGGATCCTCCAGAGCCAGGGCGCCGAGGTGATCCACCTCGGGCACAACCGCAGCGTGCAGGAGGTCGTCGACGCCTGCGTCGAGGAGGACGTGCAGGGCGTCGCGGTCTCGTCGTACCAGGGCGGTCACGTGGAGTACTTCGAGTACCTCGTGGAGTCGCTGAAGGAGCGCGGCGCCGGCCACGTGAAGGTCTACGGCGGCGGGGGCGGCGTCATCGTCCACGACGAGATCGAGCGGCTCCGCGCCAGCGGCGTCACGATCTTCAGCCCCGAGGACGGCCAGAAGCTGGGCCTGGTCGGGATGATCAACACGATGGTCGAGGCCTGCGACGTCGACCTGTGGGCGCAGCAGCAGGTCACCGCGGACGCGGTGCTCTCCGGCGACCGGCTGGCCGTGGCCCGCGCCATCACCGGAGCCGAGGCCGCCGGCTTCTCCGACGAGCTCCGCGCCCGCCTCGAGCGGGCCGCCGCGCAGCGCGACGTCCCGGTGCTCGGCATCACCGGCACCGGCGGCTCCGGCAAGTCCTCGCTCACCGACGAGCTGGTCCGCCGGTTCCGCGTCGACCAGCAGGACAAGCTCCGGGTCGCCGTGATCGCGGTCGACCCGACCCGCCGACGGGGCGGTGGTGCGCTGCTGGGCGACCGGATCCGGATGAATGCCCTCGACGGTGACCGGATCATGTTCCGCAGCCTCGCCACCCGCGGCAGCCACGAGCTGCCCGAGGCGCTCGCCGACGTGATCACCGTGGCCAAGGCGGCCGGGTTCGACCTCGTGGTGGTCGAGACCCCGGGCATCGGCCAGGGCGACGCCGGCATCCTTCCGTACGTCGACCGGTCGATGTACGTCATGACGCCGGAGTTCGGCGCCGCCTCCCAGCTCGAGAAGATCGACATGCTCGACTTCGCCGACGTGGTCGCGATCAACAAGTTCGAGCGCCGCGGCGCCAAGGACGCGATGCGGGACGTCGGGCGGCAGCTGGTCCGCAACCGCGAGGCGTTCGGCAAGAAGCCCGAGGACATGCCGGTGTTCGGCACCTCGGCCGCGACCTTCAACGACGACGGCGTCACCGCGCTCTACCAGCACCTGCGCGGCCTCCTCGGCGACGCCGGGCTGACCCTCGAGGACGGCACCCTGCCGGCCGTCGACGTCCGGCACTCCAGCGGCATCGCCCAGGTGGTCCCGCCCACCCGCGTGCGCTACCTCTCCGAGATCACCGAGACCGTGCGCGACTACCACGAGCGCACCGACGAGCTCGCCGACGCGGCCCGCCGGGCGCAGCAGGTGGCCGCGGTGCGCGCCCTGCTCGGCGAGGACGAGAACGCCGGCGTGGACGCGCTGCTGGAGAAGGCCCGCCAGGACCTCCCGCGCGAGGTCGCCGACCAGATCGACGGCTGGCCCGCGGTGGTCGAGGCGTACTCCGGCGACGAGCAGGTCGTCACGGTCCGCGACCGGGAGATCCACACCCGGCTGACCCGGGAGTCCCTCTCCGGCAACCACATCCGCCGGGTCTCGCTCCCGAAGTTCACCGACCACGGCGAGCTGGTGCGCTACTGGCGGCGCGAGAACCTCCCCGGCTACTTCCCGTTCACGGCCGGCGTGTTCCCGTTCAAGCGCGACGGCGAGGACCCGGCCCGCATGTTCGCCGGCGAGGGCGACCCGTTCCGCACCAACCGCCGCTTCAAGCTGCTGTCCGAGGGCAACGAGGCCACCCGCCTCTCCACGGCGTTCGACTCGGTGACGCTCTACGGCCGCGACCCCGACCCGCGTCCCGACGTCTACGGCAAGGTCGGCACCTCCGGCGTCTCGGTGGCGACGCTCGACGACATGAAGGCGCTGTACGACGGCTTCGACCTGGTCGCGCCCACCACGTCGGTGTCGATGACCATCAACGGCCCGGCGCCTACCGTGCTCGCCTTCTTCCTCAACACGGTGATCGACCAGCAGGTCGCGAAGTTCCGGGCCGAGCACGACCGGGAGCCGTCGGCGGACGAGCGCGCCGAGCTCGCATCGTACGCCCTCGCGAACGTGCGCGGCACCGTCCAGGCCGACATCCTCAAGGAGGACCAGGGCCAGAACACCTGCCTGTTCTCGACCGAGTTCAGCCTCAAGATGATGGCCGACATCCAGGAGTGGTTCATCCAGCAGCGGGTGCGCAACTTCTACTCGGTGTCGATCTCCGGCTACCACATCGCCGAGGCCGGGGCGAACCCGATCAGCCAGCTCGCGTTCACGCTGGCCAACGGCTTCACCTACGTCGAGGCCTACCTGGCGCGCGGCATGGACATCGACGACTTCGCGCCGAACCTGTCCTTCTTCTTCTCCAACGGGATGGACCCGGAGTACTCCGTGATCGGCCGGGTCGCCCGCCGCATCTGGGCGGTGGCGATGAAGGAGAAGTACGGCGCGAACGAGCGCTCGCAGAAGCTGAAGTACCACGTGCAGACCAGCGGCCGTTCGCTGCACGCGCAGGAGATGGACTTCAACGACATCCGCACCACGCTGCAGGCCCTGATCGCGATCTACGACAACGCCAACTCCCTGCACACCAACGCCTTCGACGAGGCAGTGACCACGCCGTCGGCGGAGTCGGTGCGCAGGGCCCTGGCGATCCAGATGATCATCAACAAGGAGTGGGGCCTCGCGATGAACGAGAACCCGCTGCAGGGCTCGTTCGTGATCGACGAGCTGACCGACCTGGTCGAGGCGGCGGTGCTCGCCGAGTTCGACCGGATCAGCGAGCGCGGGGGAGTGCTCGGTGCGATGGAGACCGGCTACCAGCGCGGCCGCATCCAGGACGAGTCGATGCTCTACGAGCAGCGCAAGCACGACGGTTCGCTGCCGATCATCGGCGTCAACACCTTCCGCCGCCCCGAGGCCGGCGACGGCACCCCCGACCACATCGAGCTGGCCCGCGCCACCGAGTCGGAGAAGGAGTCCCAGCTGACCCGGGTCCGCGACTTCCAGACCGCGCACCGCTCCGAGGCCGACGCCGCCCTGGCCCGCCTCAAGGAGTCGGCGATCTCCGGCGAGAACGTCTTCGCGGTCCTCATGGACGCCGCCCGGGTCTGCTCGCTCCAGCAGGTCACCGAGGCGTTCTTCGAGGTCGGGGGCCAGTACCGCCGCAACGTATGACCGCTGGTCTGCACCACCAGCCCAGTGTTTCTGGTGCAGAGGGACTAGGTAGATGAGCGGATGTCTGGCGGGTGTCCGGGAGTGGGATGGTCGGTGGGAGCACGAGAAGACCGGGACCTGAGGGGGTGTCTCGTGAGCACACCACCTGCGCGGGTCCGCGGGACCCGCGAGGTCCTCGGTCTGGTCGGCGCCTCCCTGGGGCCGTCCGACTGGCTCACGATCACGCAGGAGCGTGTGGACGCGTTCGCGCGGGCGGTCGAGGACTGGCACTGGGTGCACAACGACCCGCGGCGGGCCGCGTTTGGGCCGTTCGGGCGCACGATCGGCCACGCGCACCTGACGCTCGGCGTGATCCCGGGGCTGTTCCACGCGCTGTTGCACTTCTGCGAGGGCGAGGACGCGATGTTCTACGGCTACAACCGGGTGCGGTTCCCCGAGCCGGTGCCGGTCGGCAGCCGCGTGCGCCTGGTCGCGGAGATCGCGGCCGTGGAGGAGCTCGAGGACGCCGAGCAGCTGGTCGTGGACCTGCGCGTCGAGGACGACGCGGGAGGGCGCCCGGTATGCGTCGCGCAGGCGGTGTTCCGCCACTACCACCTCGGCACCGCCCCGGCCTGAGGGGCCGGTGCGGAGGCGACGCACCTACGGGTCGGGGGTGAGCCACTCCCCGGGCGCGAAGTCGCGGCCGAAGTCCGGGCACGCCTCGTTCTCGCAGCGGCCCTGGGTCTCGAACGTCACGCCGGCGTTGCCGGAGGCCGTCAGCAGCGCGAGGTTCTCCCGGGTGAGGTGGCCGCCGGTCCGCAGCGGCTGACCACACGTGGGGCAGTGCGGTTCACGGCGTTCGAGGGCCTCGGTCATGCGTCCACGGTAGGCCCGACCGGCCTCGGTGGACAGCCGGTCCGGACGGCTCCGGGCGGCCCGTCCGGGGATGCGCGTCCGCGCCCGCACACCCGGTATTCTGTGCCGGTACGCCCGACCCCTCGAGAGAAAGCGACTGACGCGACCGTTATGGACGGCCCCGATAGTCCCTTGCTCTCCACCCACGGTGGAGAGCGCCCATGACCGAGTGGATCCTGCTCGGGATCTCCCTCTTACTCATCCTCGCCTGCGGCGTGTTCGTCGCCGCCGAGTTCGCCCTTGTGACGGTCGACCGGAGCGCGGTCGACAAGGCGGCCGCCGCCGGTGACAAGCGCGCCCAGGGCGTGCAGAAGGCGCTCAAGAGCCTCTCCACGCAGCTGTCCGGCGCCCAGGTCGGCATCACCGTCACCAACCTCGCGATCGGTTTCCTCGCGGAGCCGGCGATCGCCGCGCTGGTGCGCGACCCGCTCACCAGCGCCGGCGTCCCCGAGGGCGCGGTGCACCCGGCTGCCATCGGCATCGCGCTGGCGATCTCGACCGCGCTGACGATGATCTACGGCGAGCTGGTGCCCAAGAACCTCGCGATCGCGTTGCCGTTGCGGACCGCCAGGGCGACCCAGGGTGCGCAGCGTGCGTTCACCACCGTGAACAAGCCGCTGATCCGCACCCTGAACGGCTCCGCCAACGCGATCGTCCGGCGCCTGGGCATGGAGCCTCAGGAGGAGCTGCGCTCGGCGCGGAACTCCACGGAGCTCGCCTCGCTCATCTCCCGCTCCGCGGACCAGGGCACCCTCGATGCGGACACCGCCGAGCTCATGGAGCGCTCGGTGGAGTTCGGCCAGCGCACCGCCGCCGAGATCATGACCCCGCGGGTGCGCACCTCCAGCGTCGACGCGACCGACCGCGCGAGCGCGATCATCGACCTCGCCCGCAGCACCGGCCACTCGCGGTTTCCCGTGCTCGACGACGGCGACCAGGTGGTCGGCACCGTGCACGTGAAGCACGCGGTGGCGCTGCCGGTGCCGGAGCGCGCCACCACCCGCATCAAGCACATCATGGTGAAGCCGATCGTGGTGCCCGACTCCCTGCGCCTCGACCCGCTGCTCGCGCTGCTGCGTCGCGACGGGTTCCAGATGGCCATCGTGCTCGACGAGTACGGCGGCCAGGCCGGCATCGTCACCCTCGAGGACGTCGTCGAGGAGATCGTCGGCGACATCTCCGACGAGCACGACCGGCTCAGCGCCCGGGCCCGCCAGCGCCGCGACGGCAGCTGGTCGCTGTCGGGGCTGCTGCGGCCCGACGAGATCGAGGACATCACCGGGATCCAGCTGCCCGAGCACGAGGACTACGACACCCTTGCCGGCCTGGTGCTGCGCCAGCTCGGCCGGATCCCGCTCGCCGGTGACGTGGCCGAGGTGGAGCTGCCGGTCGAGCTCGGCGACGACGACGAGCAGCTGCCGCGCCGGGTCGCGGTGCTGCGGGTCGAGCACATGGACGGCCTCCGGGTCGACCGGGTGCGGCTCTCGCTGCGCGTCGAGCAGGAGACGGACGGGGAGGTGCGCCGGTGAGCGACTACACCGCCCTCGTCGTGGCGATCGCGCTGCTCGCCTTCAACGCGTTCTTCGTGGGAGCCGAGTTCGCGCTGGTCTCCGCGCGCCGTACCCAGATCGAGCCGCGGGCGCGCGCCGGCTCCTCGATGGCCCGGACCACGCTCCGCGCGATGGAGAACGTCAGCCTGGTCATGGCCGGGGCCCAGCTGGGCATCACGATCTGCTCGGTCGGCCTCGGTGCCGTCGGCGAGCCTGCCGTCGCCCACCTGCTCGCGCCGCTGTTCGAGTGGGCCGGCGTGCCGCACGACCTGCTGCACCCGGTCTCGTTCGTGATCGCGCTCGGCATCGTCGTCTACCTCCACGTGGTGCTCGGCGAGATGGTGCCGAAGAACATCGCGCTGGCCGGCCCGGACCGGGCAGCGATCGTGCTCGGTCCGCCGATGATGGCGATCGTCACGATGCTGCGCCCGATCATCGTCACGCTCAACGCGATCGCGAACGGCACGCTGCGGCTGCTGCGGATCGAGCCCAAGGACGAGGTCTCCTCGACGTTCACCCGGGAGGAGGTCGCCGCCCTGGTCGAGGAGTCGCGGGGCGAGGGTCTGCTCGAGGACGACGAGTACGTCCGGCTGGCCGGCGCCCTCGGCTTCACCGAGCGGACCGTCGACGACGTCCTGCTCCCGCTGGACACCCTCTCGACGCTGACCCAGGGCGCCACCGCGGCCGACGTCGAGGACGTCTGCGCGGCCACGGGCTACTCCCGGTTCCCCGTCGTGGACGACGCCGGCGAGCCCGTGGGCTACCTGCACATCAAGGACGTCATCGAGACCGACCCCGAGCGCCGGCGGCGACCCATCGAGGACAAGTGGGTGCACCCGTTCGCCAGCGTCCGTGCCCGGGACGCGCTGCACGAGGCGCTCGAGACCCTGCAGCGCAAGGGCGCCCACATGGGGCGCGTGGTCGCCGAGGACGGCACCACGCTCGGCCTGGTCACCCTCGAGGACCTGCTCGAGGAGCTGGTCGGCGAGATCCGCGACGCCGCGCACCTCGACGACACGGCCGGTGCCACGTGAGTCGGAGTCCGTCCGTCGCGGGGCGGCGGCTAAGGTGATCGTGCCCGGGCGCAGGTAGACGCGCGGGGCCTCGAGCATCGCGTGGAAGACGGTCAGAAGGACGTGCAGGACGAGTCACAGCCCGCCAAGGTGTGGACCCTGCCCAACCTGTTGAGCATGCTCCGCCTGCTCGGCGTGCCCCTGTTCCTGTGGCTGGTGCTCGGTCCCGAGGCAGACGGCTGGGCGCTGGTGGTGCTGGCGGTCTCGGGCTTCACCGACTGGCTCGACGGCTACCTCGCCCGCAAGCTCGACCAGCGCTCGACGCTGGGGGAGATCCTCGACCCCGTCGCCGACCGGCTCTACATCCTCGCCGTCGTCGTGGGGCTGGCGCTGCGGGAGATCATCCCGTGGTGGCTGGCGGTGGCCCTGCCCCTGCGCGACGCGCTGCTCTGGCTGCTGGTGCCGTTCCTGCGCACCCGCGGCTACAGCTCGCTGCCGGTCCACTTCCTCGGCAAGGCCGCGACCGCCAACCTCCTCTACGCGTTCCCGCTGCTGCTCCTCGGCGACGGCGAGGGCAGGGTCGCCGAGCTGGCGCAGGTCTTCGGCTGGGCATTCGCGTTCTGGGGCATCGGCCTCTACTGGTGGGCCGGCATCCTCTACGCCTGGCAGGTGCGCAAGCTGCTGGCCACCACCGAGCGAAGGGCCCCCGCGGTCGATGCCGGCTCGTGAAGACCTCCCCGAGCACGTCACTGCTCCTCTGCTGACCGTCCTCACCCAGCGCTCGCTGGACGAGGACTACCAGCACGTCGCCGACGCCCGCCGGGCGCAGGGCACCACGGGCTCCTCCCGGAAGGGCGCTGCGGTCGTGGTGGGGCTGTTCGGCCTGCTCATCGTGACCGCCGCTGTCCAGACGTCGCAAGACGCGGCCACCGAGGAGCGCGGGCGCGAGGAGCTGGTCAGCCAGATCAACTCCCGGCGTGACGACCTGGCCGACCTCGAGCAGACCATCAACGACCTGCGTGCCGAGAACTCCCAGCTCGGCGAGTCGCTCGACGACCTCGCGGGCGCCGAGCAACAGGCCTCCAACCGCGCCGACGAGCTCGGCGCCAAGACCGGCTTCCGGCCGGTGACCGGCGAGGGAGTCCGGATCCGGCTGGACGACTCACCGGACGGCTCCAAGGACGGGCGGGTGCGCGACGAGGACCTCGCGACGCTGGTCGACGGGCTGTGGAGCGCCGGCGCCGAGGCGATCTCGGTCAACGGCAACCGCCTCACGAACGTCTCGCCGATCCGCAACGTGGGCGGCGCGATCCACATCAAGTCGCGACCCCTGCGCGCTCCGTATACGGTGCTCGCGGTGGGGGACCGGGACACGCTCCAGGCCAGGTTCGCGGAGACGGCCGCGGGCGTGGCGTGGTTCAACCTCGTGGCCAGCTTCGGCTTCGACTTCGCGATGAGCAACGCGAGCTCCCTCCAGCTGCCGGGTGCCGGCAGCCCGGCCCTGCGGTCGGCGGAGCAGGCGCCGGACGGACCGGAGAAGGAGATGGGACAGTGATCGCGGTTCTCGGACTGCTCGTGGGCGTGGTGCTCGGACTGATCTTCCAGCCCGAGGTGCCGCTCGGCCTCGAGCCCTACCTGCCGATCGCGGTGGTCGCCGCCCTCGACGCCGTGTTCGGTGCCCTGCGCGCGTACCTCGACGGCATCTTCGACGACAAGGTCTTCGTGGTGTCGTTCTTCAGCAACGTGTTCATCGCCGCGGCGATCGTGTTCCTCGGCGACAAGCTCGGCGTCGGCGCGCAGCTGTCGACCGGCGTCATCGTCGTCCTCGGCATCCGGATCTTCTCCAACGTCGCGATGATCAGGCGGCACATCTTCCATGCCTGACGAGCGCCCCGACGACACCCGGGAGTCCCCGCCGCCGAGCGGCCGGGACCGGTTGTGGGGCGCGCTGACGGCCAGGCCGAGCCGGGCCCAAGTGGTGGTCGGCGTGCTGCTCGCCGCGGTCGGCTTCGCGGCGATGACCCAGGTCCGCTCCACCGAGGAGGACGACCAGTACGGCGCCCTGCGTCAATCCGACCTGATCCGGGTCCTCGACGGCCTCGCCGGCACCGCCCAGCGGGCTGAGAACGAGATCGACCGGCTGCGGCGCACCCGCGACGACCTGCAGACCTCGACGTCGAGCCGGCAGGCGGCGCTCGAGCAGGCCCGCCAGGAGTCCAACACCCTGAGCATCCTCGCCGGGACGGTGCCGACGGTCGGGCCGGGCGTCCGGATCACCATCACCGACGACCGGGGCGAGATCCAGGACGACACCCTGATCGACATCATCCAGGAGCTGCGGGCCGCCGGTGCCGAGGCCATGGAGTTCAACGACCGGATCCGGGTGGTCGCGCAGACCTCCGTGGAGGAGACCTCGCGCGGCATCGAGGTGGACGGCCAGGTCATCGACGCGCCGTACGTCATCGACGCGATCGGCGAGCCGACCACGCTGGCCGGGTCCCTCGACTTCGCCACCGGCCCCGTCGACCGGGTGCGCGACGAGGGCGGCACCATCACCTTCGAGAAGCACGACGAGCTCGAGATCGAGTCGGTGGTCCCCGACGAGGCACCTCGCTACGCCGAACCCGAGGGCGGGCAGTAGCCTGCGACCGAAGCACGTCCCACCCGACCGGCGGAGGGTCCCAGCGGGCCCGGCCGCCACCACGACGAGGAAGTGACCGTGTACCCCGAGGAACTGAAGTACACCAGCGAGCACGAGTGGGTCCGGGTTCCCGGCGAGGCCGAGGGGTCGGTCCGGATCGGGATCACCCACTTCGCGCAGGACGCCCTGGGCGACATCGTCTACGTCTCGCTGCCCGAGGTGGGGGACACGGTGATCGCCGACGGCACCGTCGGCGAGCTCGAGTCGACGAAGTCCGTGAGCGACGTCTACGCCCCCGTCAGCGGCGAGGTCGTGGCCCGCAACGAGGCGCTCGACGCGACGCCCGAGCTCGTCAACTCCGACCCCTACGGCGGCGGCTGGCTGTTCGAGGTGGTCCCCACGAACGCCGGGGACGTGGACGGTCTGATGGACGCGGCGACGTACGAGTCGTCACTGTCCGACTGATCCACCCGCCGACTGATAGGTTGGAACCGTCAACCTCGACCACCGGTTGAGGGTTCCCGGGTCGATGGTCCCGAGTGTCTGGAGGAGCGTCCATGCCGTACTGCACCAACTGTGGCGAGCAGAACCCCGACGACGCTCGGTTCTGCTCGCAGTGCGGCACCCGGATCGTCACGGCCGAGGCCGAGCCGCCGGTGCCCGCGGAGCCGGCCGTCGAGAGCACCGCGACGATCACGTTCGGCGCTCCCGACAAGGCCGAGTCCGACGACCGCGGACTCAACCACGCGGACTCGGCGGCGGTCGACGCGCTCCCGCGGGGCCACGCCCTGCTGGTCGTGCAGCGCGGCCCGAGCGCCGGCTCCCGTTTCCTGCTCGACACCGACCTGGTCACCGCCGGCCGGCACCCCGAGAGCGAGATCTTCCTCGACGACGTGACCGTGTCCCGTCGCCATGCCGAGTTCCGCCGCAGTGGCGGCGGCTACACCGTCTCCGACGTCGGCAGCCTCAACGGCACCTACGTCAACCGGGACCGGATCGACGAGGTCACCCTCCAGGACGGTGACGAGGTCCAGATCGGCAAGTACCGCCTCGTCTACTTCGCCAGCCACGCGGGCCAGGGCGGGTGACCGTGACCTCCGCAGCGGCGTCGTCCCGGGCGCGGCTCAACATCGGGGAGGTCCTCGGGCAGCTGCGCCCCGACTTCCCCGGGATCTCGATCCCGAAGATCCGGTTCCTCGAGGACAAGGGGCTGATCCACCCGGAGCGGACCCCCGCCGGCTACCGCAAGTTCTCCCCGGCCGACGTCGAGCGGCTGCGCTACATCCTGCGGATGCAGCGCGACCACTACCTCCCGCTCAAGGTCATCGGCGAGCACCTCGACGCGATCGACCGCGGTCTCGAACCGCCTCCGATCGAGTCCGTGGTGCCGACCGTCCCCAAGGTGGCGCTGGCCAGTGACGGCATGCCGAGCGCGGACTCCTTCACCCGCACCAGCGACCTGCGGCTCTCCCGCAGGGAGCTGCTCAAGACCGCCCGGATCGACGAGGACCTGCTGGCCCAGCTCGAGACCTTCGGCCTGGTGAAGGCGAGCCGGAGCGGCCACTTCGGCGCCGACGACCTGCTCATCGCCACCGTCGCCCTCGAGCTCTCCGGGTACGGCGTCGAGCCGCGCCACCTGCGGGCCTTCAAGACCGCCGCTGACCGCGAGGTCGGTCTGGTCGAGCAGGTGGTGGCCCCGGCCAAGTTCGGCCGGGACGCCGCAGCCAAGGCGCGTGCCGAGGAGACCGTCGCCGAGATCGCGGCGCTGTCGGTGAAGCTGCACGCGACCCTGGTCAAGGTCGGCCTGCGCGCCACCCACTGAGCGATCTCCGGCGTCTCGCCGACCGGCGCCACCGACGGGGTTCGGTGGCCCCCACCCCGGGAGTAGGGTGGCCGCATGCGTGAAGTGGATGTCATCGGAGTGCGGGTCGAGATGCCGTCGAACCAGCCGATCGTCCTGCTGCGGGAGGTCTCGGGGGAGCGGTACCTCCCGATCTGGATCGGGGCCGTGGAGGCGACCGCGATCGCGTTCGCCCAGCAGGGCGTCGTACCCCCGCGACCGCTGACCCACGACCTGATGAAGAGCATCGTCGAGGAGACCGGCAACGAGCTCACCGAGGTGCGCATCACCGACATGAAGGACGGCGTCTTCTACGCCGTGCTGGTGTTCGGCTCCGGGGTGGAGGTGAGCGCCCGGCCGTCGGACTCGATAGCGCTGGCGCTGCGCACCGGCTCGCGGATCGTGTGTGCCGAGGACGTGCTCGACGTCGCCGGCCTGGCGGTGCCCGAGGAGCAGGAGGACGAGGTCGAGAAGTTCCGGGAGTTCCTCGACCACGTCACCCCCGAGGACTTCGAGAGTCACTGATGCTCGGAGGAGGGGAAGAAACCTCACCCTCAAGCAGAGGTTGAGGGTTTGCGACACGCCGCCCGTTTCGTTGCGAACCCTCAGGCAGAGGCTTACCTTGAACTGTCTCTGTTGTAACTCCACCGTTGTGGTTGACCCCGACCGCGGCGGCACCTTCCCCCAGGAGTTACGCCCAACGGAGTAGCAACGGAGGAAGCACGTGGGAGTGAACGACAACGGCTCGGCCGGCCAGCAGCCGGACCAGGAGTCTGCACGGATCGCTGCGGACCAGGCCGACGAGCAGGGACTGCTCTTCACCGACGACGTCTCCCCGCTGCCGAGCGACACGGGCTACCGCGGTCCGACCGCCTGCGCCGCCGCCGGCATCACCTACCGCCAGCTCGACTACTGGGCACGCACCGGGCTGGTCGAGCCCTCGGTCCGCGGTGCCTCCGGCTCCGGCAGCCAGCGCCTCTACTCCTTCCGCGACATCCTGCTGCTCAAGGTCATCAAGCGCCTGCTCGACGCCGGCATCTCGCTGCAGCAGATCCGCACCGCCGTCCAGCACCTGCGCAAGCGCGGCACCGACGACCTGACCCGGGTCACCCTGATGTCGGACGGCGCCTCGGTCTACGAGTGCACCAGCAACGACGAGGTCATCGACCTGCTGCAGGGGGGCCAGGGCGTCTTCGGCATCGCCATCGGCGGTGTCTGGCGCGAGATCGAGGGCTCGCTGGCCGAGCTCCCGAGCGAGCGCACCGTCGAGGACGACGGCCAGTCGCACGGCACCGACGAGCTCGCCGCCCGGCGCGCGCGCAAGATCGTCTGAGTCCGCACCCCACCGACCTTCCGGATCGGCCCGTCACCCCCGTGGTGGCGGGCCGGTCCTCGTTGCGGTGGTAGATTCGACCGCGCTGACCAATCCCGCACGGGAGAGTCTCCGCCCGGTCGCCCCAGACCGGAGCGGAGCGCCGAAGGGGCAAATCCTCCCCGGAACCTCTCAGGCGCCCGGACCGTGCGGGCTGGCAACTCTGGAGCAGGGCCCGCGGGCCCGGTGACAGAGGGGGAGGGCGACCCGGACGACCCTTCGAGGAGCCCCCGTTGACCGACCACCCCAGCCTGTCCGAGCTCGACAACACCCCCGGCTTCGCGCGCCGCCACATCGGCCCCGGCGCCTCCGACGTGGACACGATGCTCGAGGCCCTCGGCTTCCGCTCCCTCGACGAGCTGATGGAAGCCGCGGTCCCGCAGGGAATCCGCGCCGCCGACGAGCTCGCCCTCCCGACTGCGGTCACCGAGACCGCCGCCGCCCGCGAGCTGCGCGCGCTGGCCGCCGAGAACAAGCCGGCCGAGGCGCTGATCGGCCTCGGCTACCACGGCACCGTCACGCCACCGGTGATCCGGCGCAACGTGCTCGAGGACCCGAGCTGGTACACCGCCTACACGCCGTACCAGCCGGAGATCTCGCAGGGACGGCTCGAGGCGCTGCTCAACTTCCAGACCATGGTCGGCGACCTGACCGGCCTGCCCACGGCGAACTCCTCGCTGCTCGACGAGGGCACGGCCGCGGCCGAGGCGATGACGCTGGTACGCCGCGCCAACCGCAGGGCAACCGGCCCCTTCGTGGTCGACGCCGACGCGCTGCCGCAGACCATCGAGGTGGTCCGAACCCGCGCCGATGCGATGGGCATCGAGGTCGTCGTCGCCGACCTCACGGACGGCCTGCCCGAGGGCGACCTCTGTGGCGCGCTCGTGCAGTACCCCGGAGCCTCCGGCCGGGTGCTCGACCCGCGACCGGTGATCGAGGCGGTGCACGAGCGCGGTGCCCTGGCCGTGGTCGCCGCCGACCTGCTCGCGCTCGCGCTGCTCGAGGCGCCCGGCTCGCTCGGTGCCGACGTCGTGGTCGGGTCGTCCCAGCGGTTCGGCGTCCCGTTGTTCTACGGCGGGCCGCACGCGGGCTTCATGGCCGTCTCGGCGGGCCTCGAGCGGCACCTGCCCGGCCGTCTGGTCGGCGTCTCCGTCGACGCGGAGGGCCGCCCGGCGTACCGGCTGGCCCTGCAGACCCGCGAGCAGCACATCCGCCGCGACAAGGCGACCTCCAACATCTGCACCGCGCAGGTGCTGCTGGCCGTGGTCGCCTCCATGTACGCCGTCCACCACGGCCCCGACGGCCTGCGGACGATCGCGACCCGAACCCACCGGTACGCCGCGGTGCTGGCGCGGGCCCTGGCCGACGCCGGCGTCGAGGTCGAGCACGCCGAGTTCTTCGACACGCTGTCCCTGCGGGTGCCCGGCCGGGCCGCCGCGGTGGTCGCCGCCGCGCGCGAGCACGGCCTGCACCTGCGCCTGGTCGACGCCGACCGGGTCGGGCTGTCGACCTCCGAGACCACCACGCGCGAGACCGTCGACGCCGTGCTGGCCTCGTTCGGCGTCGCCGGCGTGGACGTCGACGGCATCGACCAGACCGTGGCCGACGCGCTGCCCGAGGCCCTGCGCCGCACCACGCCGTACCTCACGCACGAGGTGTTCTCCGCGCACCGCAGCGAGACCCAGATGCTGCGCTACCTGCGCCGCCTCTCCGCACGCGACTACGCGCTCGACCGGGGCATGATCCCGCTCGGCTCCTGCACGATGAAGCTCAACGCGACCACGGAGATGGAGCCGGTCAGCCTGCCGGGCTTCGCCGACCTGCACCCGTTCGCGCCGGCCGAGGACGCGGCCGGCTACCACCGGCTGATCGGCGACCTGGAGGGCTGGCTGGCCGAGGTCACCGGCTACGACCGCGTCTCGATCCAGCCCAACGCCGGCTCGCAGGGCGAGCTGGCCGGCCTGCTCGCGATCCGCGGCTACCACCACGCCAACGGCGACACCGGCCGCGACGTCTGCCTGATCCCGTCCTCCGCCCACGGCACCAACGCGGCGTCCGCGGTGATGGCCGGCATGCGGGTGGTCGTGGTGAAGGGCGCCGACGACGGCTCCGTCGACCTCGACGACCTGCGGGCGAAGTGCGGGGAGCACGCCTCCGACCTGGCCGCGATCATGGTGACCTACCCGTCGACGCACGGCGCCTACGAGGACACCATCAGCGACCTCTGCACGATCGTGCACGACCACGGCGGCCAGGTGTACGTCGACGGCGCCAACCTCAACGCCCTGCTCGGCTTCGCCAGGCCGGGCGAGTTCGGCGGCGACGTCTCGCACCTCAACCTGCACAAGACGTTCTGCATCCCGCACGGCGGCGGCGGCCCCGGCGTCGGCCCGGTCGCGGTGCGCGAGCACCTCGCGCCGTACCTCCCCTCCCACGGGCAGCACCCGGTCGCGGCGAAGCGGGAGGGGATCGGCCCGATCAGCGCGGCGCCGTACGGCTCGGCCGGCATCCTGCCGATCTCGTGGGCCTACATCCGGCTCATGGGCGGAGCCGGCCTGACCCGCGCCACGGCGGTCGCGGTGCTCGCCGCGAACTACGTCGCCAAGCGGCTCGGCGAGCACTACCCGGTGCTCTACAAGGGCCACGGCGGGCTGGTGGCCCACGAGTGCATCCTCGACCTGCGCGGCCTCACCAAGGAGACCGGCGTCAGCGTCGACGACGTCGCCAAGCGGCTCATCGACTACGGCTTCCACGCGCCGACCATGTCGTTCCCGGTCGCCGGCACCCTGATGGTGGAGCCCACCGAGTCCGAGGACCTCGGCGAGATCGACCGGTTCTGCGACGCGATGATCGCGATCCGCCAGGAGATCGCCCGGGTCGGCACGGGAGAGTGGAGCCCGGAGTCGTCGCCGCTGCGCGGCGCGCCGCACACGTCGCGGGTCCTGGTCGGCGACTGGGACCGCGGCTACTCCCGCGAGCTCGCGGTGTTCCCGGCCGGCGTCGACCCCGACAAGTACTGGCCGCCGGTGGCCCGCATCGACCAGGCGTACGGCGACCGCAACCTGGTGTGCGCCTGCCCGCCGCCGGAGGCGTTCAGTGAGTGAGGTGACCTCCGTCTTCGACCCGACCGCCCGCCGGCTGCTCGCGAAGGTCGCCCACTGGCAGGTGGCCGGCCGGCTGCCGTCGATGGTGGCCGGCGTGGTCCGCGACGGCGACCTCGTCTGGTCCGCGGGGTACGGCGACGTCCCCGGCGACCCGGTCGACACCCAGTACAAGATCGGCTCGATCACCAAGACCTTCACCGCGGTCCTGGTCCTGCAGCTGGTCGAGGAGGGGCGGCTGTCGCTCGACGCCACCGTCTCCTCGGTGCTCGGCGACGTCGGCTACGGCGACCGCACGATCCGCGGCCTGCTCGCCCACAACGCCGGCTACCAGGCCGAGCCGAACGGCCCCTGGTGGGAGCGGTCGGAGGGCGGCGGGTTCGGCGAGCTCGACGCCGCGAACGACGGCTCCGACGCGGCGTTCGGGGTCGGGGAGACCTTCCACTACTCCAACCTGGCGTACGGCGTGCTCGGCGAGGTGGTGTCCCGGCTGCACGGCGGCGCGTGGTGGGACAACGTGCGCGACCGGATCTGCGCCCCGCTGGGCATGGACCGCACGTCCTACCAGTTCTCCGCGCCGCACGCGCAGGGGACGAGCGTGCACCCGTTCAGCGGCGAGGTGCTCCACGAGCCGCACCCCGACACCGGGGCGATGGCACCGGCCGGGCAGCTGTGGAGCACCGTCGCCGACCTCGCGACGTACTGCGGGTTCCTGCTCGACGGCCACCCCGACGTGCTGCCGAAGGAGCGGCTGGAGACGGCGTACGTCCCGCAGTCCGGGGCGCTCGACACCGGCCTCGACTACGCGCACGGGCTCGGCTTCCAGATGTTCCGCGGCGGCTCCGGCACCCTGGTCGGGCACACCGGCTCGATGCCCGGCTTCATCGCCACCTGCTTCGTCGACCGCAAGCGGCGCACCGGCGTGGTCGCAATGGCCAACGCCACCGCCGGGATGCCCGCCGGCCAGGTCGCGATCGACCTGCTCGCCGAGCTCGAGGCCTGCGAGCCGACCATCCCGCCCGCGTGGACGCCGTCGACCTCGGTACCCGACGCGGTGCGCGACGTGCTCGGCCAGTGGCACTGGGGGACCTCGGTGATCACCATGACCTGGGAGGGCGACGCGCTGGTCACCCGCCGGGCCGGCGTGGAGGCCTACCGGCACCAGCTCCGGGACGGTCGCCTGGTCGGCAGCAGCGGCTACATGCACGGCGAGGAGCTGGAGGTCGTCCGCAACGACGACGGCTCGGTCAGCCACCTGGACCTCGCCACGTTCATCCTGACCCGTTCGCCCTACGACCCCGCCGCGCCGATCCCGGGCGGGTCCCCGCTGGCATGAGCAAGCCCGTCGGAGACGCCGAGACGTGGCCCAGCCAGTGGATCGTGGAGTCCTGGCAGGGCGACTTCGGCTTCCAGTTCCGGCCCGGCGAGGACAGCCCGGTCCACGACCCGGCCGCGGCCCGCTCCTTCCGCGACACCCTCGGCCGGTTCGCCACCGGGGTCACCGTGGTCACCTCGACCGACGACGGGCGCCCGGTCGGCCTGACCTGCCAGTCGTTCACCAGCGTCTCGCTGGACCCGCCGCTGGTGCTGTTCTGCCCGGCCCGCACCTCCCGGTCCTGGCCGTCGATCGAGCGGTCCGGGGTGTTCGCGGTCAACCTCCTGGCCCGCGACCAGGAGCACGTCTCCGACACCTTCGCGACCCGGGGCATCGACAAGTTCGCCGGGCTGTCCTGGACCCCGGCGCCGGTGACCGGCGCGCCGCTGCTGTCCGGGATCCTCGGCCACGTCGAGTGCGAGATCGAGGCGGTGCACGACGGCGGCGACCACCACGTCGTGATCGGCCGGGTGGTCGGGCTCGGCACCACCGACGCCGAGCACCCGCTGCTGTTCGTCGACGGGCGCTACGCCGGGCGCCACCACGAGGAGCACCCGGACGGTCGCTAGGGTCGTCCGCGTGGACGCCCCCCTGAGCTGGCACACCGACCTCGCCGTACTGGCTGCCTCCGGCTCGTCGGTCGAGGAGCACGCCGACCACCTCGTGGTGCGCACGCCGGCCAACCCGGCGTACCACTGGGGCAACTTCGTGCTGGTCACCGACCGCGCCGCGGTCGACGACGCGTCGAGGTGGGACGCGCTGTTCGCGACCTGCTTCCCGGACGCCCGGCACCGTGCGATCGGTCTGGCGGCCGACCCGGGCGACCACGCCTCGTGGGAGGCCCTCGGGATGCGGATCGAGCACGAGGACGTGCTGGTCCGGGACGCGCGGCCGGAGCGGCGGCCGCTGCCCGAGGGGTACGCCGTCCGGCCGCTCGAGACCGACGACGACTGGGCCCAGTCCCACGCGCTGCGCCTGGCCGACCTGACCGAGGAGGAACGGGGCCGTCCGGGACGCGTCGAGCACGAGCACGGCTCGACCGAGGCCCGGCGCCGGCTGGTCGGGTCCGGGGACGCCGTCTTCCTCGGCGCCTTCGCCGGCGACGAGCTGGCCGCCGACCAGGGCATCCTCGACTGCGGGGGCGGGGTGGCGCGCTACCAGGACGTCATGACCAAGGCCTCGCACCGCCGGCGCGGGCTCACCTCGCACCTGCTCGGCGAGGCGGGCGCGTGGGCGGCCGGCCGCGGCGTGCACACCTGGGTGATCCTGGCCGATGCCGGCGAGGCGCCGAGCCGGCTCTACCAGAAGCTCGGGTTCCGGCCGTCGGAGCCGACCAGCCAGGCCTACCGGGGGGCGATCGACTGATGCGCAGGCTCGGGATCCGGGTTCCCGTCACGACGGCCGCGATCGTGCTCCAGCTCGGCACGCTGACGGCGTGCACCGACGACGGTGCCCGCCAGGACGCGGCCGAGGAGTACGCAGCCGACCTCGCCGCCGCCCTGACCAAGGGCGACCTCGGCGACCTGACGGTCTCCGGCGGCGGCCAGGAGGACCTCGACCGGACGCTTGGCGACCTCGGTGAGTACGACGTGGAGGTCAGCGCCGGGGACGTCGAGGTGGCCGACGACGCGGGGACCGCGATGCTGCACTGGGCGTGGCAGACCCCCGCCGGCCCCTGGGAGTACGACGCCGAGGCCACCCTCGAGCCGGACGGCGACGACTGGCTCGTGACCTGGGTGCCGTCGCTCGTCGAGCCCTCGCTGGCGTCGGGGGAACGCCTCGAGAGCACGACGCTGCGGGCCCGCCGCGGCGACATCCTCGGCGCCGGCGACGAGCCGCTGGTGACGGCGCGGCCCGTGGTCCGGTTCGGTATCGACAAGACCAAGGTCAAGGCCGCTCAGGCCCCGGTCTCGGCCCGCGCGCTGGCCGGGCTGCTCGACGTCGACCCCACGCCGTACGCGAAGCTCGTGAAGGCCGCCGGCCCCCAGGCCTTCGTCGAGGCGCTGGTGCTGCGCGAGTCCGACGCGGGGTCCGTGCGCGGCGCCGGGCTGGACGCGATCCCCGGTGCCGTCGGCATCGGCGGCGAGATGCCGCTGGCGCCGACCCGCGAGTTCGCGGCCCCGATCCTGGGCCGGGTCGGGCCGGCCACCGCCGAGATCGTGGAGAAGTCGGACGGCGCGGTGCGCCCCGGCGACGAGGTCGGCCTGTCCGGGCTGCAGGCGAGGTACGACGACGAGCTGGGCGGCACCCCGGGCATCCGCATCCAGGCCGTCGGTGGGAAGGAGGAGCGGGTTCTGTTCACGGCCGACGAGACCAACGGCGAGCCGCTGCGCACGACCCTCGACCCCGGCCTGCAGACCGATGCGGAGGCGGCGCTCGCCGGCATCGGCCCGGCCAGCGCCGTGGTCGCGATCCGCCCGTCCACCGGCGACGTCCTGGCCGCGGCCAGCGGGCCGGGTTCGGACGGGTACAACACCGCGACCTTCGGGCAGTACGCCCCCGGATCCACGATGAAGGTGGTCACCTCGCTTGCCCTCCTGCGGGCCGGGCTGCAGCCGTCCACCACCGTGCCCTGCACGCCGTCGATCGTCGTGGACGGCAAGCGGTTCGAGAACTACGACGACTACCCGTCCTCCGCCCTCGGTGACATCGCGCTGCGCACCGCCGTGGCCAACTCCTGCAACACCGCCTTCATCTCCCAGCACGGCAAGCTCGGCGAGCGAGACCTCACTCAGGCCGCCGCGGCGCTCGGGCTGGGGGTGGACCACGACCTCGGGTTCCCGGCGTACTTCGGCTCGGTGCCCAAGGCCGCCTCCGAGACCGAGAAGGCCGCCTCGCTCATCGGCCAGGGCAAGGTGCTCGCCTCCCCGATGGCGATGGCCACCGTGGCGGCGTCCGTCGTGCAGGGGAAGACCGTGCTGCCGCGGCTGCTGCCCGACCACGACGCCAGCCGGGAGCAGCCGGCCGAGCCGCTCACCGGAGGGGAGGCGCAGGTGCTCCGCGAGCTCATGCGGGCGGTGGTCACCGACGGCAGCGGTGCGTTCCTGGCCGACGTACCGGGGCCGCCGATCGGCGCGAAGACCGGCACCGCCGAGTTCGGCACCGGCGACCCGCTGCCCACGCACGTGTGGATGATCGCGATCCGTGGCGACCTTGCGGTGGCCGTGTTCGTCGACCGCGGGCAGTCCGGGTCGCAGACCGCCGGCCCGATCCTGGAGGAGTTCCTGCGCTCGGCGGGCTGACCCGTGCCATGCTCGGCTCCTGGTCCCGCCGCGGGTGGCGGGAGGCACGGGGGAGGTCGGCATGGGGGAGGTCGGCATGGGGTGGCGGTTGCTGGCAATGGCGCTCCTGGTCGCCGGGGCGACCGCCTGCACGGCGTCGAACGGCGAGACGCCGTCCCGGGACGAGCGGAGGAGCGACGCCTTCGTGCGCGGGCGCGTGCTGGCCGACGGCGAGCCGGTCAGCGGGGTCCGGGTGTCCGTGCGCCTCGAGAAGCCGGGTAGCCCCGATGGCCGTCGCCACGCCGACTACCTCGACGACGGTGGGTACGACGCCTCGGCACGGACCGGTGACGACGGGACCTACGTCGTCGAGGTCGACCCGCGCGACCTCGCCGACGAGCTCTTCACCGACGAGCGCTCCGTGACGTACGGACTCGGGCTCACTGCACGCGGCCGGTCGATGGGGTGGGGAGGCACAGCCTGGCTGGTCGGCGACGACCGGACGTGGCGCACCGACCCGCTGGCGGACGGTGACGACCGTGTCCTCGAGGTGGACATCGACGTCGTGCGGGGCAGGGTCCGGGTGACCTCGTCCAGCGGGGACACCGAGACGCACGGGCTTGCCTGGGTCGGGGCCGCGCCCGCGCCATGATGGAGTGGTGACCGACCTCGCCGCTCTGCTCGACCGACTCCCCGACGGCTGGAGCCGGGTCACCTTCGACGGGCGGACGTACGGCGTGACCAGGACGCGCGCCGTCGACGGTCACGCGATCAGCCTGTACGCCGAGGAGCTGGGCGGCACCGACGTCGTCAGCGCGAACGTCTACCGCACCGCGGAGGAGGACCTGCTCAGGCCCTGCGAGATGCCGGGCGCCAAGGTGATCGCGTTCCTGCGCGGCCTCGAACCCGCCTGACCCCGCGCGTCAGGAGAGGGCGCGGATGGCGTCGTGGACGGCGAGCGTGCGCTGCGCCGACTCGACGTGCAGGTTCTCGATCATCCGGCCCTGGTAGGTGACCACGCCCGAGTCGCGCGCCTCCCAGGCCTCGAGGATGCCACGGGCGTCGGTGACCGCCCGCTCGGACGGCGCGAACGCCTCGTTCGCGCCGTCGACCTGGCCCGGGTGGATCAGGGTCTTCCCGTCGAAGCCCATCTCGCGGCCCTGGCGGCACTCGGCGAGGAAGCCGTCGGTGTCCTTCACGTCGTTGTAGACGCCGTCGAGGATCGCCTTGCCGGCGGCGCGGGCGGCGAGCAGCGCCAGCGACAGCGAGGCCAGCAGAGGGGCGCGGCCGGGGACGTGCTCGGCGTAGAGCTCCTTGACCAGGTCGTTGGTGCCCATCACCAGCACCGCCAGGCGATCGGACGCAGCGGCGATCTCACGAGCGTTGAACATCGCCTCCGGGGTCTCGACCATCGCCCACAGCCGTGTCCGCTCCGGGGCGCCCGCCTTCTCCATCGAGGCGACCAGGGCGCGGACCTCGTCGGCCGAGCCGACCTTCGGTACGACGATGGCGTCCGGCCCGGCGGCGCTGGCGTCGACGATGTCGTCGGCGTGCCACGGGGTGTCCATGCCGTTGACCCGGATGGTGACCTCGCGGGCGCCGTACTCGCCGGACGCGGCGGCCGCGCAGGCGGCGTCGCGGGCGGCCGGCTTGGCATCGGGGGCGACGGCGTCCTCGAGGTCGAGGATCAGGCCGTCGCAGGGGATCGTCTTCGCCTTCTCCAGCGCGCGCTCGTTGGACGAGGGCATGTAGAGCACGGAGCGGCGGGGGCGGAAATCATGCATGGTGGGGCCCCCGGGCGAAGCGGAGCGGAGCGAGCATCCGGCTGGGGTGGTCACTCACCGGCGGGCACCTCGATCGCGTCGTACTGCTTCTTCAGCTCGGGGTCTATCGCGGCGAGCTGCTCGGCGAGCTCGACCAGCACCAGGCACTGCTTGAGCGAGGCGTCGTCCTCCATCTTCCCGTCCAGCATCACCGCGCCGGTGCCGTCGCCCATGGCGGCGACCACCCGGCGGGCGTGGGTGATGTCCTCGACCGACGGGCTGAACACCTTGTTCGCGATCGCGATCTGCTTCGGGTGCAGGCTCCACGTCCCGACGCAGCCGAGCAGGAACGCGTTGCGGAACTGGTCCTCGCAGGCCACCACGTCGGCGATGTCGCCGAACGGGCCGTAGTAGGGGTAGATCCCGTGCATCGCGCAGGCGTCGACCATCCGCGCGATGGTGTAGTGCCACAGGTCCTGCTGGTACGTCGGTCGTACGGCGTCGGGCTGGTCGGGGTTCGGGTCCCGCCGGACCAGGTAGCCGGGGTGGCCCCCGCCGACCCGGGTGGTCTTCATCCGGCGGTCCGCGGCGAGGTCGGCCGGGCCGAGCGAGAGCCCCTGCATGCGCGGGGAGGCCCCGCAGATCTCCTCGACGTTCGCGACCCCGCGGGCGGTCTCGAGGATCGCGTGCACCAGGATCGGGCGGTCGAGCCCGGCCTTCGCCTCGAGCTGGGCGAGCAGCCGGTCGACGTAGTGGATGTCCTCGGCGCCCTGCACCTTCGGGACCATGACCACGTCGAGCTTGTCGCCGATCGCCGGCACCAGCGTGGTCAGGTCGTCGAGCACCCAGGGCGAGTCCAGGGCGTTGATCCGGGTCCACAGCTGCGTGGGCCCGAAGCTGGTCTCCCGGGCGATCGTCACCAGGCCCTCGCGCGCGGCCTCCTTGTTGTCGGCCTTGACGGCGTCCTCGAGGTTGCCGAGCAGCACGTCGACGGTGCCGACCATGTCGGGCACCTTGGCCGCCATCTTCGGGTTGCTGGGGTCGAAGAAGTGGATGGCCCGCGACGGCCGGGCCGGGATCTCCCGGAGGGGAGCGGGGGCGCCCACCGCGAGGGGGGCGAAGAAGTCCTTGGCGCTGCGTGGGGAGCCGGTCATGGGGCGGAACCTAGCAGCGCGCCCGGCCGTCCCGGTATGACCCATGCCACGCGCCCGATCCGGACAGGAACGGCCGCGATCCTGCCATTTCGGACAGCCCTTCAGGGGTATCTAAGGCATCTTCCTGATGCCCGGGACTACCTCAGACGGCCACGCTGAGGGACAACGAGGGGAGCAACGTTGTCCGTCCTGCCATGCCAGACCCGTCCGGAGCTGTTCTTTGCCGAGCACTCGCGCGCCCTCACCGAGGCGCAGCGCCTGTGCGCCGGGTGCCCGTTGCGCGAGGCCTGCCTCGCCGGCGCCCTGGAGCGCGGCGAGGCGTACGGCGTGTGGGGCGGCCAGATCCTGATGGCCGGCGAGGTGGTCCCGTTCAAGCGGGGCCGGGGCCGTCCCCGGAAGGACGAGCGGCAGCCCGGCGCCGCCTGAACGGGCGACTCGGCGAGGCGCTGCGAGCGGGTTGGTCAGGCGTCCCGGCGGCGCAGCACCCACCAGGCGGCGAGCAGCACCGCCGCGACCTCGGAGGCGAACACGGCGAACGACGGCCAGGCACCGAGCAGGTCGGGGTTGAACGGCACCGGCGCGGCCAGTACGCCGCCGGCGTTGCCGGGCATCAGCCGCTCCAGCCAGAGGCCGAGGTCGCCGGGCACCAGGATCACCATGGTGCCGACCACGAACACCAGCGCGATCACGATCGAGATCACCGCGGCGGTGTGGCGGAGCAGGAACCCGGCGCCCAGCGCCAGGAGGCCGAGCCCGGCCATGTAGAGCCCGGAGCCGTACATCGCGCGCAGCACGTCGCCCTCGAGCGGCAGGCCGATGCCCTCGCGGTCGAGGAAGTGGTTGCCGCCCCAGTAGCCGAGCAGCGCGGTGGCGGTGCCGGTCACGAACAGCAGCCCCGCCAGCGTGACCGCCTTGGCCGCCAGCACCCGGCCGCGCTTCGGCACCGCCGCGAGCGACGTACGGATCATGCCGGTGCCGTACTCCGTGGTGACCACCAGCGCGCCCAGGACGATCGCGGTGACCTGCGCGATCATCATCCCCCACGTGATGAACGAGCCGGGCGACTCGTCGGCGTCGTCGGAGGCCAGCCAGTCGGCGTTGCCCCAGCACATGAGGACGGTGAGGCCGGCGCCGAGCACGACCATCGCGGCGACGGTCCACCAGGTCGACCGGACGCTGGCCAGCTTGAGCCACTCGGCCCGGAGGACCGCGCCGAACCCGGGGGTCCGGTCCGGCGCGGTCGTACGGGAGGTGGTGTCGGGGGCGAGAGCGGTGCTCATGCCGGAACTCCTTCGGGAGCATCGAGGTGCGCGTGGTACTCCACGCTGTCGGCGGTCAGGGTCATGAAGGCGTCTTCCAGCGAGGACCGGACCAGGGTCAGCTCGTGCAGCACCAGTCCGTGCGCACCGACCAGGTCGCCGACGCCGGCGGCGTCGGCGCCGGCGCCGGTCACGTGCAGCTCCTCACCGGAGGTGGTGGCCACGGCGGTGACGTCGAGCCCGCGGCCCGCGAGCAGGGAGGCGACCTCCGACTGGCGCGGCGCCCTCACCCGGACGAACGACGTGGCGTGCCCGGCGATGAACTCCTCCATGGAGGAGTCGGCCAGCACCCGGCCGCGGCCCACCACGATCAGGTGGTCGGCCATCAGCGCCATCTCGGACATGAGGTGGCTGGAGATGAAGACGGTGCGGCCCTCGTCGGCGAGCTTGCGGGCCAGCGAGCGGACCCAGCGGATCCCCTCCGGGTCCAGGCCGTTGACCGGCTCGTCGAGGATCACCACCGGCGGGTCACCGAGCAGGGCGGCCGCGATGCCGAGCCGCTGGCCCATGCCGAGCGAGAACCTCCCGGCCCGCCGGCCGGCGACGCCGTCGAGGCCGACCAGGTCGAGGACCTCGCCGACCCGGGTGGTCGGGATGCCGTTGCTGGCCGCCATCCACCGCAGGTGGTCGCGGGCCGAGCGGCCGGGGTGGATCGCGTGCGCCTCGAGCAGCGCGCCGACCTCGCGCAGCGGCGCCGGGGACGCGGCGTACCGGTGGCCGTTGACGGTCACCGAGCCGCTGGTCGGCCGGTCGAGCCCGAGGATCATGCGCATGGTCGTCGACTTGCCGGCACCGTTCGGTCCGAGGAAGCCGGTGACCCGCCCGGGCTCGACGGTGAAGTCGACGCCGTCCACGGCCGTCGTGGTGCCGAACCGCTTGGTCAGGGCATGGGCTGTGATCATGCCCGTCAGCCTGCCGAGCCGAGCGCCTCCCCGGCATCGGGGAGCGCCCCTGACCTGCCCCTGAGCCGACCCCGGGGCGACCACGTGACCAGCCCGAGCAGCGGGAGCAGCACCAGCAGTCCGACCACGACCTCGCGGTGCACGGATCCGTCCGGCCACACCACGCCCCGCCAGGCGAGCAGGGCCAGCCCGACGCAGGTCGCGGTCACCCCGAGCAGCGGGACGACGACCGGGGGTGCGGCGCCGGGTGGGCCAGCCGGGTGCTCGAACCGGCCGAGCGCCAGCACCAGGCCGGCAGTGACCGTGCCCACCAACGCGAACCACCAGAACCTCGACCACCACCAGCCGGCGGTGCCGTAGGGGACCTCCAGCAGCGCCGCGAGCGGGGTCCCCGGCACGCCCAGCGCCACCAGACCGACCGCGGTCAGGTGCCACAGGTAGAGCGTCATGATCCGGGCGTTCACCGCCACCGTCGCCGCCCACACCGGCCGCACCCGCGCGACCCGGCCCAGCAGCGGCTCGAGCAGCATCGCCACCCCCGCCTGGGCCACGCCGAGCCCGACCAGCGTGGTCCGCGGCGGCGCGGTGTTGCCGATCTCGGGGCCGCGGACGCCGACCATCGACGTGGCGTACGGCCCGAGGTGGGTCAGCACCACGAGCACCGCGAGTCCTGCAGCCGTCAGCAGCAGCCTCCGGGGCACGCCCGCGACCCGGCCGTCCAGCCACGCGTACCCGAGCTGGTGCAGCGTCGCCCACACCACCAGCGCGTTCACCGCGGCGACCAGCGGCAGGCCGGCGGCCAGGCTCGCGACATCGACGGCCACCACGACGGCGGCACCCGCGAGCACCGACCACAGCCCGATCCGGTCCCAGAGCGCCAGCGTCGCGGGCACCAGCGCCACCACGACGACGTACGTCGCGATGAACCAGAGCGGCACCAGGGACGCCCGGTCGGCGATCCGGAGCGCCCGCGCCGAGGTGCCGAGGCGCAGCAGCCCCGGCAGCAGCAGCCACAGCACCAGCAGCGGCACCAGTGGGCCGACCAGGCGCTGCAGCCGGTGTCGCAGCCACGCGGCGTACGGCGTCCCGGCGGCCACGGCGTGCCGCCACGACAACGCGTTGGCGAAGCCTCCGACCACGAAGACCAACGGCATCACCTGGAACAGCCAGGTCAGCGGGTGGGTCCACGTCGCCAGGCCGAGCAGGCTGCTGCGCCGTACCCCGCCGTCCTCGTCGAGCCAGAGGACCGCCATCAGCCAGTGCCCGGCGACCACGGCCAGCACCGCGCTCGCGCGGACCAGGTCGACCGCCCGGTTGCGGTCGGCCGGCGTGGTCGCGACGAGGTCGCAGATCCGGGTCTGGCTCCGCATGCTCCCAGTCTGGCTAGGTCGCTCGGCGCGCCGCCCGGGTCGAAGGTCCCAACCGGCTCCAACGGGGTCCCACGACGCAGAACGAAAACCGGGTGCGCCGGCCCACCGCGGAGCGGCACGCTGGAGGCATGCAGACCGCCACCCTGACCCTGCGCCGCGTCGATCCCGACGACGTCGACGCGGTGCGGGCGTACGTCGAGGTGACCAACGAGGTCCGCGCCGCGGACACGCCGTGGGAGCACCCGACCACGATCGCGCAGTCCCGGGGCGGCCTCCGGCACGGCTGGGAGGACGACCCGTTCACTGCCTGGCTGGGCGAGGTCGACGGGACCGTCGTGGGCGTCGCGGAGTACGCCGTGATCCGGTGGGACAACCACCACGTGGCGCTGGCCGAGGTACGGGTCCGTCCCACCTGCCGCCGGCGCGGCCACGGCAGCGTCCTCCTCGAGCGCATGGTCGAACGGGCCCGCGAGGACGGCAAGACCACCGTCCTGGTCGAGGCGTACGACGTGCCGGCGTCCCGTCCCTTCGCCGCGCGGCACGGGTTCGAGGTCGCAGCGACGGACGTCGCCCGGCGGCAGCTGCCCGGCGAGGTGGACGCGGAGACGCTGGCGGCGCTGCGGCGCGAGGCCGAGCCGCACGCGGCGGACTACGAGATCGTGCGCCGCCTCGGTGCCAGCCCCGCGGAGGAGCTCGCCGCGATCGCGGGCATGGCGGCCGCGATCAACGACGCCCCGATCGACGACCTCGACATCGAGGACGAGGTGTTCTCGGCGGAGCGGGTGCGGGCCTACGAGCACGCCCAGATGGCGCAGGGCTACCTTCTGCACCGGGTCTTCGCCCGGCACCGGGAGACCGGGGAGCTGGCCGGGCACACCGTGGTCGTGGTGTCGGCGGAGCGCCCCGAGATCGCCGGACAGCACGACACCTCCGTGGTGCGCGCCCACCGCGGACACCGGCTGGGGCTCCTTCTCAAGGTGGACATGCTCCAGTGGCTGGCCGAGACCCAGCCGCAGGTGGCCACGATCGACACCTGGAACGCCGCCAGCAACGACCACATGATCGGCATCAACGAGGCGCTCGGCTACCGGGTGATGGCGCGGGCGTTCGAGATGCAGCGCAAGCTCTGAGGCGTTTGCCGGTGCCCGTCGCGGGCTACGGACCGGGCATGACCGACCTGCCCACCCCCGACCACCGCCGCCCGGACGGCGTCGACGACGCCACGGTCGAGGCGGTCGGCCGGCTCACCGAGGCGCTCGAGACGGTCGAGCGGGCCCGCGGCCACCTCTACTCGTTCCACCAGCTGACCGGAGAGGCGGACTTCAAGCTCGGCGACGCAGCCGACCAGTTGCGCGAGGCCGGACACACCCGGCTGGCGGACCGCCTCGAGCGCGAGATCGTCGGCCGCAACGTGATCGGGGGGCGGTGGACCTTCCAGCTCACGGAGGAGTACGACGACACGTACTGGTCCGCGGTCCGTGCCGCCGAGCGCGAGGTCCGCGAGGCCCTCGTCGGCGGCCGGCGTCACCTCGCCGAGGCCGAGCTCAAGGAGCAGCGCCGGACGCCCGGGCACCCCGACCACACCGCCACACCGGGGGAGTGAGCCAGGGCCAGGCGGCTGCGCCGTCGTACGGCTGCAATTGCAGCCTTGTGACAGGGCGGGCGGACCAGCGCTCTGCCATACGGCTGCAATTGCAGCCGCGTGACAGATCCGGCGGCCGATTCCGTGGCATACGGCCGCAATTGCGGGCTTGCGGCAGGGCGGCACGCGTCGCGCGCTGTCATGCGGCTGCAATTGCAGCCGCGTGACAGATCCGGCGCCGGCGCCGAGGGACCCCCGACCCGGCGCCCGCTGGGTCGGCTCAGAACGGCAGCAGCAGGTCCGCCAGCCCGTCGACGCCCGGGTCCCCGCTCGGCCCGCGGTGCGCGAGCGACAGCAGTGCGGCGGTGGGGTCGACCCGATCGGTGGCCGGACGGTCCTCGCACCAGGTGACGGTGAGGCCCCGAGCGGAGACCCGGGCCTCCGCGACGTACGGCGCCTCCGCGACGTCGAGCACGAACCGGCGCGGGGGGTCGACCGCCTGCGCCGGGTCGAGCCACCGGTGCGCGACCCCGAGCGTGGCCCGGTAGGCGAGGACGGCGCGTTCCGGCGGGACCGCGTGCGGCCTCCGCAGCCCGGCGGCCAGGTCGTGCCCGTGCACCACCAGCTCGCCGAGCAGGCAGCCGAAGGCGTCCAGCGCGCGCACCCGGATGCCGGCCTGGAACGGGATCAGCACTTCTCCGTCGAGGACGTGCGGCAGGATCCGCCGAGCCACCACCGCGGTGTCGCGGATCAGCTCCATGCCCAGCGTGAGGATGTCGCGGGACGGCAGCGCCGCCAGCGACTCGGCGTTCACCCGGGCGGTGTCCTGCGGGGTGCTGCTGCGGCGGCGGTCGCCGAGCGCGCGGCGTACCACCGACAGCAGGTGAGCCGCGGTCTCGGCGACCGTCCACTCCAGCCCGGGGACCGAGTCGCGGCCGTTCACCGGCCGGGCGGCGTGCAGCATCCCGCCGACCGCCCGTCCCTCGGCCTCGATCGCCCGGGCCAGGGCGTCGCGGTCGGTCGGGCCGATCGGCAGGCTCACCGGACGAGGCCTCCCCGCGGCGCCGGCACCGGGTCGGGGGCGACGTACGACCAGCTCTCGGTGTCCTCCCAGACCCCCGGCCGGGAGTAGGTCTGCCGGAGCACGCCCTCGAAGCGGTACCCGGCCCGGCGTGCGACGGTCTTCGACGCGGTGTTGTCGACCGAGATCAGCAGGAAGACGCGGCGCATCCCGAGCCCGAGCGCCCATTCGGTGAGCTGGCGCAGCGCCTCGACCGCGACGCCGCGTCCGCGGGCCTCGGGTACGACGGCGTACCCGAGCTCCGCGGTGCGGGCCTCCCGGTCGACGTGCGGTGCGACCGCGATGCCCAGGAAGCGGCCGTCGGCGCAGTCCTCGATGGCGAAGTTCTCCCTGGCCGGGCGGTGCGCGTCGTAGCGCTGCCGCCAGGTCTTCGCGTAGCCCGGCGGGACTGGCCACGGCAGCGGGGTGAAGCGGGTGACGTCCGGGTCGGCCAGCATCGCGACGAACGGGGCCTCGTGCTCGTCGTCGAAGGCGACCAGACGGATGTCGGGCCGCTCGCCGCCGTCCTGCTGCCGGGTGTCGGGCATGGCGGCAGCCTAGGCTGCCCGGCATGGCCACGACCACGGATCCCGCCACGGCGCGTCAGGGGTACGGCCGGGTCGCGAAGCTCCTGCACTGGCTCACCGTCGCCGCGCTCGTCGCGCAGTTCACGATCGGCTACGTCATGGAGGCCGAGGACGGCGGCCGGGGTCGCGGGCGGGGTCGGGGGCGGGGACGCAGCGGCGACGACGGAGGCGGGCACGGCCGAGGGCGCGGCCGTGGCGGGCACGACGACGAAGGCCTGGTGGAGCAGGGCTGGTCGCTGCTCACCGCCCATGTGGCGCTCGGGCTGGCGATCCTGCTGGTGGCGCTGGTCCGGGTCGTGTGGCGGCGGGTCGACGGCCTGCCGTCGTGGGCGGAGACCCTGTCCGCGCGGGAGCGGCGGATGGCCCACGTCACCGAGCGGGTGCTGCTCGCGATGCTGTTCGTGGTGCCGGCGACCGGGCTGGTGCTGGTGCTCGTCGACGACGACTGGCTGGCCGCCCACGTCACCGCGCACGTGGTGTTCTTCGCGGCCCTGGCGGCGCATCTGGGCCTGGTGCTCAAGCACACGCTGGTCGACCGGGACCGGCTGCTGGCCCGGATGCTCTGAGCGGCACCGCGACGGAGGCGGGCGTGACCCCGGGCGGGCTGGGGCGTTGGACGGGGGAGGACCCACCCAGCCGATGACCCAGCCCGCCCGGAGGACCCGTGACGCCGACCCGCCGCCAGCCCGCCGTTCGCCGCCTGGCCGTCGCCCTGGTCCTCGTGGCCGGGGTGGCCGGTGCGCTGACCGCCGCCTCCAGCTTCGGCTCGTCGTACGACTTCCCCGAGGCGACCCCCAAGGCGCAGTGCGGGCCCGGGGCGCGGCCGGAGACCTCGTACCAGGGGCGGGTGCCGGCCCGTGACTACACGACCGGCCGGGCCGCGAAGGGCTACCGCTGCAACACCCGCGAGATCGCCCACCACGGCACCAGCGGCGGCTTCAAGGTGCACCGCTACACCGATCGGAAGGGCAACACCTGCGCGTTCTACGACTCCACGCTGGTCTTCCCGCGCGACGTGCTGGCGAACGCCGCCAGCGGCACCGGCGTGGTCGTGCTCGACATGACCGACCCCGCGCGGCCGCGGCAGACCGCCACCCTGACCACACCGGCGATGGAGAGCCCGCACGAGACCCTCCTGCTCAACCGCAGGCGGGGGCTGCTGGCCGGGGTCCTCGGCACCGCCGCGACGTACCCCGGCGTCCTCGACATCTACGACGTCCGCACCGACTGCCGGCACCCCAGGCTGCTCTCGACCACGCCGTCCGGCCTGCTCGGCCACGAGTCGGGCTGGTCCCCGGACGGGAGGACGTTCTGGAGCAGCAGCACGGTGGCTTCGCTGGTCGCCGTCGACGTGACCAACCCGAGGCTGCCGACGCCGGTGTTCTCCCAGCTCGGGGTGCAGTACCACGGGATGCGGCTCTCGGCCGACGGCCGCGAGCTGTACGCCGCCAACATCGGCTCGCCCGGCCCCACCGGCGTCACCGGGGGCGGCCTGCGCATCCTCGACGTCAGCGAGGTCCAGGACCACGAGCCGGACCCCCAGGTCGGCGTGCTGAGCGACCTGACCTGGCGGGAGCGCTCGATCCCGCAGGTGGCCGAGCCGTTCAGCCGCGACGGCCGCGACTACCTGCTCGAAGTGGACGAGTTCACCGACCTGTTCTCGTTCAGCGGCCTCACCGACCCGGTGAGCTCGCCGGTCGGTGCCGCCCGGATCATCGACGTGGAGGACCCGCGGCACCCGCGGGTGGTCTCCGACATCCGCCTCGAGGCGCACCAACCGGACCGCCGGGCCGGGCAGACGGGGGACCCCGGCGCCTCGTTCCCCGCCCAGGGGTACGCCGCCCACTACTGCTCGCTGCCCCGACGCAAGGCTCCGAACCTGGTCGGCTGCTCGATGATCCTGTCCGGCCTGCGGGTCTTCGACATCCGCGACGTCCGGCACCCGCGCGAGGTCGCCTACTTCAACAGGCCGCTGATGCCGGGGAAGAAGGTCACCCTCCCGAACGCCGAGGGCGCCTACGCGATGTCCGCACCGGCCTGGGACGTCGGTCGCCGGTCGATCTGGTACTCCGACGCCAACACCGGCTTCTACGTCGTGCGGCTGACCAACGGCGTCGGCCGGCTGCTGGACTGACCGCGGGATCCGGCAACTACAGCCCTGTAGTTCCCGCCGACACCTTGCGGTCGCCGGTGTGGTTCGTGTGACATGAGTGGTGGAAGTGATTCCTGATGCGCTCGGCCGGCGTCGTGCGCGGCCCGTGAAGGGAGCCCCCGTGTCATCTCGGCCCACCCACCGCACCCGCCCCCACCCCACCCGCCCCCACCCCACCTGCCTGGCCCGCCGGCTGGCCGTGGTCACCGTCGGACTGGCGACCGCCGCCGCCGGCCTGGTCGTCGCCGCGCCGGCTCCGCAGGCCGCCCCGGCTCCGGCACCCGCCCCGCTCGCCCTGCGCGCCCCCGACCACTACACCCCGCCCGCCGGCGCCCGGTTCAACCGGCCGATCGGCAGGAAGTCCCAGCAGTACCGCCTGTTCACCCACATCAACCGCGCGATCAACAGCACCCCGTCCGGCTCGGTGATCCGGATCGCGGTCTACTCGTTCTCCGACGGGCGCACCGCCGACAACCTGATCCGGGCCCATCGCCGCGGGGTCCGCGTGCGCCTGGTGTTCGACGACCACCACGTGTTCCCGGCCGAGCAACGGCTCCAGCGGGCGCTCGGCAAGAAGCCGGGGAGGCGGTCCTTCGCGATCCTGTGCCACAACAGCTGCCGGGCTGACGGGGGCGAGATGCACGGCAAGGTCTACATGTTCGGGCGGGCCGGCACGGCCCGCTACGTCACCATGGTCGGCTCGAACAACATGACCAGCACGAACGCCGAGAAGCAGTGGAGCGACCTGATCACGCTCCGGAACAACCCGGAGATGTACGCACCGTTCCGCCGCTGGTTCGAGCAGCTGAAGTTCGACCGCCCGGTCAGCGATCCCCGGATCGTCGAGGCCTCGAGGAGGAACCTCGCGCTGATCATGCCCCAGGACACCGCGAAGTACGGCGACCCGGTGCTGAAGGCGCTCGGCCCGATCACGTGCCGTCGTCCGGAGCCGGCACCGCGAACCCGCGTCCTCATCTCGGCCCACGCGTGGTACGGCCCCCGCGGCCAGGCCATCGCGAACCGGGTCGCTGCGCTCGCGGACAACGGGTGCGTGGTCAAGGTCTTCCACGGGGACGCGTTCGGCTCCGAGATCCGGAAGACCCTCGTCGGCGCCGGCATCCCGCTCGCCACGTCGACGCACCGCGGCATCAAGACGCACCAGAAGCTGCTGATCGTCCGCGGCGCCTACGGCGGCAACAACAACGCGCAATTCGTGTGGACTGGCTCCCACAACTGGAGCCCGTGGGCGCTCAAGCTCGACGACGTGATCCTGCGCAACGCCAACCCGGCGATCGTGAAGACCTACGCGAGGCACTTCACCGACATGTGGAAGAACGCCTGACCCGGGCGCGGACGGGTGGAAAGGGGTCGTGCCGTGGCCCCGCCCAGCGACGGGCGGGACCACGGCACGCTGCGCCGGCGCGAGTGATCAGCTGCGGCCCACCGGTGGGCCGGCCTCCCGGACGAACGTCGCGGCGAGCTCGGTCCGGGTGCGGAACCCGCGCTTGCGGAACACGTTCCCCAGGTGCCGCTCGACCGTCCGGGGACTGAGGAACAGCGACGCGGCGATCTCCTTGTTCGACCGTCCCTGCGCCGCAAGCAGCGCCACGCGGGTCTCCTGGGAGGTCAGGGGCGCGTCCTCCCCGGCACCGGTACGCCGCCGGGCGGTGGCCCCGGTCGCGGCGAGCTCCTGGTCCGCCCGGGTCGACGAGTGGGTGAGGTCCATGGACGCGAACACGTCGCGGGCGGCGGCCAGGTGCTCGCGGGCGGCGACCCGCTCGCCGGCGCGGCGCAGCCCGCCGCCGAAGAGCAGGCGGGTGCGGGCGGCCTCGAACGGGTCCCAGGCGATGGAATGCGCCTCGACCGCGGCGTCGAAGGAGGCCCGGGCGGTGGCATCGTCCGCCGCGGTCAGGAGGTGGCACCGGTGCACGAGCGCCACCGAGAGCGGGGGAGCGGCGGGGGGCGTGACCTCGGCGAAGCGGGCCGCCAGCGCCCGGGCGTCGTCGAGCCGTCCCAGCCCGACGTACGCCTCGACCAGCAGCGGAGCCACGCCGAGCGGCTCGCCTACAGCCCCCACCCCGCCGTCGACGGCCAGCCGTGCCTCGAGCACCGTGACGACACCGGGCAGGTCGTCGCGGCAGAGCGCGCAGAAGGCGGCGGTGAGGGCCTGGTGGGCAGCGGCGCCGGTGGTCCCGGCCCGGTCGGTCAGCGCGCGGGCCCGGTCCAGGGAGGCGCGGGCGTCGTCGTGCAGGCCGCGGGCCGCCTGCTGCCAGGCCGTCATCTCCACGGCCACCGACGCGTCCGCCGCGTAACCGAGGTGGTGGGCGAGCTCGGCCGCCTCGCCCGCGTCGGCGAAGGCGCCGGCATGGTCGCCGAGCCAGGCCCGTCCGGCCGCGCGGATCGCCAGCAGGGGCACCAGCAGGCCGACCGTGCCACGTCGGCGTACCTCCTCGACCCGGGGTGCCCCGACGGTCATGGCGTCGCCGACCTCCCCGGTGAAGCCGGCCGCGAGCGCCGTCAGCAGCAGCGCCCGGGGGTCGGCGCGGAGCTTGGGGAGGTCCGCCAGTCGGCGCACCTCCGCGAGCCGGGGCGGCCCGGCGGTGAGGTCGCCGGCGAGCATCAGGGCCACGCCGCCGCAGAAGGCGGCCAGCAGCCGCTGCTCGGGGTCGTCAGGGTCCGCGACCGCGTCGATCTGGTCGGCGCACGTCGCGAAGCCGGCCACGTCGTTGAGGCGGAACCGCGCCATCGCCTGCTCGGCGAGTGCACGCACCAGCGGGGGACCGGTGAGGAGGGACGACGCGAGCGTGAGGTGCTCGACCGAGCGGGGCACGGAGCCGGCGTACTGCTCCAGCGTCCCGAGCGTGAGCAGGGCCTCGCCCCGTACGTCGTCCGGTGCGCCGTCGGCGAGGACCCGGTCGACCAGGGCGCGCACCCGGGCCACGTCGCCGGCGAGGAACGCGTCGTGCGCGGCCTCGGCCAGGCGCCGGGCCGCCAGGTCCGGGTCGGGGGTGAGCGCGCTGGCGCGCTCCAGGGCCAGGGAGGCGGCCGCGTGACCGAGGCGGACCCGGTCGGCGGCCGCGTGCAGGGCGAGGTCCTCGGCCACGGCCGGTTCGGTGCCGGTCGCGGCCGAGGCTCGGTGCCAGACCCGGGCCGGGTGCCCGGCTGGAAGCGCGGCGGCGAGCGCGGCGTGCGCCGACACCAGCTCGGCGGTGCCGGCGTCCTCCAGCACGGTGCTGCGGATCAACGGGTGCCGGAACCCGTGCCGGGCGCCGTCCCGCACCAGTACGCCGTACCCGCGCGCCTCGTCCCACGCCGCCGCCGGGTCGACGCCGGACGCGACCAGCACCGTGGCCACCGCGGCCAGGTCCGCGTCCCCGGTCCCGGACAGTGCCAGGAGCAGCACAGCGCGTCGCGCGGCGGGGGAGAGGTCGCCCAGGGTCGCACGGTAGAGGCGGTTCAGCCGTTCCCCGGGCGGCAACGGGTCGGGCAGTGGCGCGGCGCCGATCCGCTGGGCGTCGTCGAGCCGACGCCCGGCCTCGAGGAGCGCGAGCGGGTTGCCTCCGGTGCCGGCGACGAGCGCCTCGAGCACCGGGTGCGCCGTACCGGCCGGGAGCAGGGCGGTCGCCTCGGGCGCGGCCAGCCCGCCCAGGGACAGGACCGGAACGCCCTCGGGCGTCTCCTGCGTCAGAGTCCCTGACCGCCCGGCCAGCAGGAACGCCACCGGGTCCGGGCCCAGCCGGCGCGCTGCGAACAGGATCGCAGCCGCGGACTCCCGGTCCACCCACTGCAGGTCGTCGACGAGGACGAGGACCGGCCCCCGCTCCGCCCGGGCCGCGAGGAGGGACAGCGTCGCCGCCGCGACGAGGAAGCCGTCGGCCGCGGCCGGGCCGGGCGACCAGCCGAGCGCGGACCCGAGCGCCGCCGCCTGCGTGTCCGGGACCTCGGCCACCAGGTCGCGGACCGGGCGCAGCAGCTCGAGCAGCCCGGCATGGGCCAGGCCCGCCTCGGCCTCGACGCCGCGGGCGGTCAGCACGGTGAAGCCGTCCGCCAGCGACCGGGCCGCCCCGAGCAACGTCGTCTTCCCGACCCCCGGCTCGCCCTCGACCAGCAGCGCCCGGCAGCGCCCCGCGGCCGCGTCCGCCAGCAGGGTGCGGAGCTCGTGGAGCTCGGCCTCCCGGCCCACCAGGAGGGGCCCCGGGTTGGGGGATTCACCGGACGCGACGGCGCCGACCCCGGTGCCACGCTCGACCGGAGTCGCGTCGTCCGAAGGAGGCCCAGATGCCGACATCACCCCCGATCGTAGGGAAGCTCGAGCGCCTCTTCACCTGGTCGGCCTGGGCGCACTGCACGGCCTGGTACGTCGCCCCGCTGGCGCGGCCCCGCCCCGGCCTCCGCCCGCCGGCCGACGCGCGGAGGCTCGGCTGATGCCCCGGCTCACCGGCGTCGACCACGTCAGCCTCACCGTCAGCGACCTCGACTGCAGCGAGCGGTTCTACACCGAGGTGCTGGGCCTGCTCCGGCTCGCGGACTTCGGGTACGCCCGGATCCTCTGCCACCGCGCCTCGTCGTTCGTGCTGGGGCTGGTCCGGCACGAGGCGGCGGACGGCGGCCGGTTCACCGAGCTCGCCACCGGGCTCGACCACCTCGGCTTCCTCGTGGACAGCCGCGACGAGCTCGTCGTCTGGGAGCGCCGGCTCCAGGAGCTCGGCGTGGAGTACACGCCGATCCGCGACATGGAGCTCGGCTCCCACCTCAACTTCCGCGACCCCGACCACATCGCGCTCGAGCTGAGCACGCCCAACGAGGTGGCGGCCGGGTGGTTCGCAGAGCTGCGCGAGCGCGAGATCCCGCGCGAGGAGATCGACGCCCGGCTCAGCGCCTACCTGATGTCCCTCGAGACAGTGTGACGTCGAGGTGAGCGCCTACCAGCCGCGCTCGCGCCACTCCGGCAGCTGCGGGCGCTCGGCGCCGAGCGCCGAGTCGTTGTCGCGGCCCGGGTAGAACCAGGTCTCGTCGGGGAGCCGGTCGAAGACCTTGGTCGACACCTCGTCGACCAGGGTCCGGAAGTTCCTCGTCCGACCCGGTCTTGCCGACGCCGCCGAGGAACGGAGAGCCAGCGCCCAGGTGACGACCTGCACGAGGCGCAGATGAACCGTGGCGACGACCACGAGTTCAAGGTCAACCCCGGAGACGTCGTGTGAGAGCAGCCCTCAGGCGGTAAGTCGTCGACGACGTGGCGCGTCCGGCCCGAACGCGCTCACCAGCCGCGGGCGCGCCACTCAGCGAGGTGAGGGCGCTCGGCACCGATCGTGCTGTCGTTGCCGTGGCCGGGGTAGAACCAGGTCTCGTCGGGGAGCCGGTCGAAGACCTTGGTCGACACCTCGTCGACCAGGGTCCGGAAGTCCTCGTCGGACCAGGTCTTGCCGACGCCCCCGGGGAAGAGTGAGTCCCCGGTGAACAGGTGCGGGTGCCCGGTCGGGTCGTCGTACAGCAGCGCCACCGAGCCGGGCGTGTGTCCGGCCAGCGCGATCACCTCGAGCACCTGGTCGCCGACCGGGATCCGGTCGCCGTGGTGGAGGCGGGCGTCGACGGCGACCCCGGTCTGGTCGGTGATCGCGTCGGCGTCCGGCTCCCCGGCGTACGTCGTCGCCCCGGTCGCCTCCACCACCTGTGCCAGCGCCCGGTGGTGGTCCCAGTGCTGGTGGGTGGTGATCACGCCCTCAAGCGTGGAGTCGCAGAGGCCGAGCAGCGCGTCGCCGGACTCGGCGGCGTCCACCAGCACCGACTCGCCGGTGGCCCGGCAGGTGAGCAGGTAGCAGTTGTTCGACATCTGCGGGTCGACCGCCAGCTTGGTGATCGTGAGGTGCTCGAGCTCGCGGACGTCGGAGCCTCCGCCCGGCTCGACCTCGCCGGTGTAGGTCTGGTCGCTCATCGCCATGGGCCCAGCGTAGGAACCTCTCCTGACAGGCCGGTACCCGAGCCCCGTCCCAGCAGCCACCAGGCGAGGTCGTGCTCGGAACCCTCGACGACCGGTCCGCCGGAGCCGAGCACCAGCTCCCGCGACGGCGAGCGCAGCGTCAGGTCGTGGTCCCGGCCGCGGTCGTCGGCCAGGTAGTCGAGCAGGTACGTCGTGAACGCGGCCGGCCAGTCCGCCGGCGTGTAGCCGGCGTCCAGGTCGGCATGGTGGATCTCGACCTCGCGCCAGCGCATGTGCACGCACTCGCCGGCGGTGAACGCACCGGTGCCCGGTGTCCGTTCCATGACCGCGTCCCAGTCCTTGACCGACTCGATCGCGTCCTTCCACCGGTCGCAGGCGTCGAAGGAGAGCTCACGCAGCTCGTCGGCGGGCAGCTCGGCGGTCGCCTCGATGTCCGCGGCCCGCTGCTCGGCGCTGTCGTAGACCGGCAGCCGCTCGCCCTGGACCAGCCCGGTCAGGGCCCGCGTGGTGCCGAGCGCGTGCAGGGCGAGGTGGGCGACGACGTGGGCCCGGGACCAGCCGGGGAGCGGCGAGGCTTCCGCCAGCCGTTCCGGCGTGAGCCCGTCGAGGGTGCGGAGGTAGCGTGTCGTTGCGTCGTAGACGTCGGCCAGTCGGTCGGTCGGGGGCACGCCGCTCATGGGCAGGGTCATGGGCACAGCCTTCCACGACCGTCGACCCCGCGCGTCGTGCGAACACCTGTTCGAACTGTCGGTAGTCTGTGCTAGGCACGACCACGACGCAGCACAGGCGTGCATCATCAGGCATCGAGACGGGAACCCCACAGACCTCATGGCCGACCAGCTGATCATCCGCGGCGCCCGCGAGCACAACCTCAAGGACGTCTCGCTCGACCTGCCCCGCGACTCCCTCATCGTCTTCACCGGCCTGTCCGGGTCCGGCAAGTCGAGCCTGGCCTTCGACACCATCTTCGCCGAGGGCCAGCGTCGCTACGTCGAGTCGCTCTCGGCGTACGCCCGCCAGTTCCTCGGCCAGATGGACAAGCCCGACGTCGACTTCATCGAGGGCCTCTCGCCGGCGGTGTCGATCGACCAGAAGTCCACCTCCAAGAACCCCCGGTCCACGGTCGGCACGATCACCGAGGTCTACGACTACCTCCGCCTGCTCTACGCCCGCGCCGGCCGGCCGCACTGCCCGGTCTGCGGGTCCCCGATCGAGCGGCAGACGCCGCAGCAGATCGTCGACCGGCTGATGACCAACGAGGAGGGCACCCGGTTCCAGGTGCTGGCGCCGGTGATCCGCGGCCGCAAGGGCGAGTACGTCGAGCTGTTCCGGTCGCTGCAGTCCCAGGGATTCTCGCGGGCCCGGGTCAACGGCGAGATCCACCAGCTCGACGACCCGCCGACGCTCAACAAGCAGAAGAAGCACACCATCGAGGTGGTCGTCGACCGGCTCGCGATCAAGGAGTCCTCGAAGCGCCGGCTCACCGACTCGATCGAGACCGCGCTGCAGCTCGCCTCCGGCCTGGTGCTCGTCGACTTCGTCGACCGTGACGCGAAGGCGAAGGACCGCGAGGCCCGCTTCTCCGAGAAGATGTCGTGCCCCAACGACCACCCGCTCGACACCGACGACCTCGAGCCGCGCTCCTTCTCGTTCAACTCCCCGTTCGGCGCCTGCCCGGAGTGCCACGGCCTCGGCACCCGCATGGAGGTCGACCCGGAGCTGGTGGTCGCCGACCCGCAGGCCACGCTCGGCGAGGGCGTCATCCAGCCGTGGAGCGGTGCCCACGTCGCCGACTACTTCGTCCGGCTGCTCGGCGCGCTCGGCGACGAGCTCGGGTTCGACCTGAACACTCCGTGGGAGGACCTGCCCCAGCGGATCCGCACGGTCATCCTCGACGGCCACCCGACCAAGGTCCACGTCCGCTCGAAGAACCGCTACGGCCGCGAGCGGTCCTACTACGCCGCCTACGAGGGCGTCCGCCCCTACATCGAGCGCCGGCACCGCGAGGCCGAGTCCGACACCAGCCGCGAGCGGTTCGAGGGCTACATGCGCGAGGTGCCGTGCCCGGCCTGCGCGGGCAGCCGCCTCAAGCCGGTGTCGATGGCGGTGACCCTGGGCAGCCGCGACAACGGCGGCCTCAACATCGCCGAGGTCTGCGCGCTCCCGATCAGCGAGGCCGCCGACCACCTGCGCAACCTCGACCTGTCGGTGCGCGAGCGCCAGATCGGCGAGCGGGTGCTCAAGGAGATCCAGGAGCGGCTCAACTTCCTGCTCGACGTCGGCCTCGACTACCTCACCCTCGACCGGCCGTCCGGGTCGCTGTCCGGCGGCGAGGCGCAGCGGATCCGGCTCGCCACCCAGATCGGCGCCGGCCTGGTCGGCGTCCTCTACGTCCTCGACGAGCCGTCCATCGGCCTCCACCAGCGCGACAACCAGCGCCTGATCGAGACCCTGGTCCGGCTCCGCGACCTCGGCAACACCCTGATCGTCGTGGAGCACGACGAGGACACCATCCGCACCGCCGACTGGGTCGTCGACATCGGCCCGGGCGCCGGCGAGCACGGCGGCCAGGTCGTGCACAGCGGCACCGTCACCGGGCTGCTCGAGCACCCCGACTCCGCGACCGGCCAGTACCTCTCCGGCCGCAAGGAGATCCCGGTCCCCGCCGTACGCCGCCCGCGCACGGTCGGCCGTGAGCTCACGGTGCACGGGGCGAAGGAGCACAACCTCCAGGACGTCGACGTCTCGTTCCCGCTCGGCCTGTTCGTGGCGGTCACCGGCGTCTCCGGGTCCGGCAAGTCGACGCTGGTCAACGACATCCTCTACACCGCGCTGGCCAAGCAGATCTACAACGCGCGCACCGTCCCCGGGCGGCACCGGCGGATCTCCGGCACCGAGCACGTCGACAAGGTGATCCACGTCGACCAGTCGCCGATCGGGCGGACCCCGCGCAGCAACCCCGCGACGTACACCGGCGTCTTCGACCACATCCGCAAGCTGTTCGCCTCGACCCCCGAGGCGAAGATGCGGGGCTACCTCCAGGGCCGGTTCTCCTTCAACGTCAAGGGCGGCCGCTGCGAGGCGTGCGCCGGCGACGGGACGATCAAGATCGAGATGAACTTCCTGCCGGACGTCTACGTCCCGTGCGAGGTCTGCCACGGCGCCCGCTACAACCGCGAGACGCTCGAGGTGCACTACAAGGGCAAGACCATCGCCGAGGTCCTCGACATGCCGATCGAGGAGGCGGCCGACTTCTTCGCGGCGGTGCCGGCGATCTCGCGGCACATGAAGACGCTGTGCGAGGTCGGGCTCGGCTACGTCCGGCTCGGGCAGCCGGCGACCACCCTGTCCGGCGGCGAGGCACAGCGGGTGAAGCTCTCCTCCGAGCTGCAGAAGCGCTCCACCGGGCGCACCGTCTACGTCCTCGACGAGCCGACCACCGGCCTGCACTTCGAGGACATCCGCAAGCTGCTGCTGGTGCTCGGCCGTCTCGTCGACGCCGGCAACACGGTGCTGGTGATCGAGCACAACCTCGACGTCATCAAGACCGCCGACTGGCTGGTCGACATGGGCCCCGAGGGCGGCTCCCGGGGCGGCACCGTGGTCGCCACCGGCACCCCCGAGGACGTCGCCGAGCACTCCGACAGCCACACCGGCCGGTTCCTGGCGCCGATGCTCGAGGGCCGGGCCGCCCAGCAGCCGGCGAAGCCGCGGCGGGCTCCCGCGACGAAGACCGCAAGGAAGGCGACCGCACGGAAGGCGCCGGCGAATAAGGCGGCTGCGAGGAAGGCCGCGACCAGGAAGTAGCCCCGGTCCGGTACTAGTACCACCGGACAATGGGGCGACCCGGTGTGCCGGGCTAGGTTCGAGGGGAACGACCCGGCCGACCCCGAGGAGCGACCTCACGTGGAACCCCTCACCCGCCGCCAGGCCCTCGCCGGCGCGACGCTGGTCGGCGTCGGCGTACCCCTGATCGCCGCCTGCGGCGGCAACAGCGGGTCGTCGGGCTCGTCCGGGACGTCCTCGGGCACGACCTCCGGGTCGACCCCGTCCGGGTCGCCCGGTGCCGGCGCGAAGGCCGGCCAGGGCATCGTCGCCGTCGGCGACGTCCCTGTCGGGGGCGGCGTCATCCTCACGAACCCGGCGCTGGTCGTCACCCAGCCGGAGGCCGGCACCTTCAAGGCGTTCAGCAGCACCTGCACCCACATGGGGTGCACCGTGAACGCGGTGGCCGACGGCACCATCGACTGCCCGTGCCACGGCAGCCGGTTCTCCATCGACGACGGCTCCGTCCAGAGCGGCCCCGCCCCGTCGCCGCTGCCCGAGACCGCGGTCAAGGTGGTCGGCGGGCAGGTGGTCGAGGCGTGAGGTCACCGGCGCGTCGCTACGCTGACCGCACCCTCGACCCAGGAGACGACCACGTGACCGACGAGACCACGTTCAGCCGCCGTTCCGTCCTCGGTGGCACTGCCGCCCTCGGTGTCGGGGTGCCGCTGCTGGCCGCCTGCGGTTCGGAGGACAGTGGTGGAGCCGAGGCGAAGGCGCCGACGTCGGGCACCGTGCTCACCACGACCAGCGAGGTCCCGGTGGGTGGCGGCGTGATCCTGGCCAAGGAGGGGCTGGTGGTGACCCAGCCCGAGCAGGGGACGTTCAAGGCGTTCAGCTCCAAGTGCACCCACCAGGGTTGCGAGGTCACCAAGGTGACCGACGGGAGCATCGACTGCCCGTGCCACGGCAGCAAGTTCTCGATCAGCGACGGCTCCGTGCAGGCCGGACCGGCTCCTTCGGCGCTGCCCGAGACCAAGGTGACCGTCGACGGTCAGGACGTCACGACGGCGTAGCCGCCGCCCGCCACGCCTCGTCGCGACGACATCGACGGCGGTCCAGCCGCCGGTCGAGCACGTCTCGAGCCTCGTCGTAGCGGCCGGCTCGCAGCAGCGCCGCGATCCGGGTCTCCTCCACCACCTCGCGCTGGGCGTCGGAGCCGCCGACCCGCCAGACCTGGGGGCCGAGCGCGGCGAGCCGGTCGGCCGCCTCGGAGCACCGGCCGCGCACGATCAGCCCCATCGCCCGGGCGAGCGGCGCGACGACCTCGGCCTGGGTCCGGTCCCGGTGGCCCCCGGTCCACGTGGCCAGGCGCTCCAGCCCGGCCGCGTCGTCGAGCGCGAGCAGGGCCACCGCGGCGTGCATCCCGAGGAATGGCGTCGCCGGGCGGGTGATCGACTCGTCGTCGACACTGCGGGCGACCTCCTCCATCGGCGGTACGTCGGACGCGCCCGGGGTCAGCGCCCACCGCCAGAGCAGCGACCCGCTGTCGACCAGGGCCCGGCAGCCCAGCCCGCGCTCCGGGCGGAGCTGGTCGTGGTAGCGCCGGCGTACGGCGTCGAGGTCACCGGTCGAGAGCTCGTGCAGGGCGGCGTGCCAGGAGAAGTGGCTGAGGCTGTCGGTGGCGGCGCCGTCGCCGGTGACCCAGCCGTCCATCCAGGCCAGGCCGGCGGCGTGGTCGCCGGTCTCGTAGTGCGCGTGCGCCCGGGCGTGCGCGGAGTGCCCGGCGTCGGGCGCCTCCGCCAGGGACGTGCAGGCCAGGTCCATCGCCTCGTCGAACCGGCCCTGCTCCTGGCGCATGAACGCCAGCAGGCCGGCGTACCACCAGTCGTTGCCGTACGCCGGCGCCGCTCGCTCGACGATCTCCCAGGCCTCCTCGGGCACCGAGGTGACCCCGGCGAAGGCGATGGTGGGGACCGCGGTCGACAGCAGCAGCGCGTCGCCGGGGTGCCGCTCGAGGTGTGCGACCAGCGCGGTCGAGTCGCCGCGGAGGTGCTGGACGATCGCGTGCACGTGGCTGCGCTCCCGGACGGTGCTCCGCCGGGCGTGCAGCTGGGCGTCGCGGAGGCGGGCGGGGATGTCGACCTGGGCGCACATCTCGTGCCCGAGCAGCGCGAGCGCCGCGTGCCCGAGCGCGAACGTGGGGTCGAGTGCGACCGCCATCGCGATCGAGTCGACCGCCCCGTTCCGCAGCCGGAGCACCCGGTCGACGCCGCGGTTGTACGCCGCGGCCGCCTCGCGGCTCGCGGTGAGCTCGAGGCCGTAGCCGTCCACCGTGCGCATGTAAGTAAACTAACTCACTAGACTAAATGAAGGCCATTCCACGCGGGCGTGTCGTCCGGCGTCGGGGGAGCCGTGGGCTGTCCCTGCCGGCCCGTAGGGTTGAGGCGTGGCCGACCCGACGACGTACCGCCCGGAGACCGGGTCGATCCCCACCCAGCCGGGGGTCTACCGGTTCCGCGACGCGCACCGCCGGGTTGTCTACGTCGGCAAGGCGAAGAACCTCCGCGCCCGGCTCTCGTCGTACTTCCAGGACCTCGGCAACCTCCACCCGCGCACGGCCACCATGGTCACCACCGCGGCCAGCGTCGAGTGGACGGTCGTGGCGACCGAGGTCGAGGCGCTCCAGCTGGAGTACTCCTGGATCAAGGAGTTCGACCCGCGGTTCAACGTGAAGTACCGCGACGACAAGTCCTACCCCTGGCTCGCGGTCACCGTGGGCGACGAGTTCCCGCGGGTGATGGTCGGGCGCGGCGCGAAGCGCAAGGGCACCCGCTACTTCGGTCCCTACAGCCACGCCTGGGCGATCCGCGAGACCGTCGACCTGCTGCTGCGGGTCTTCCCGATGCGTTCGTGCACCAACGGCGTCTTCAAGCGGGCCGGCCAGATCGGGCGGCCCTGCCTGCTCGGCTACATCGACAAGTGCTCGGCGCCCTGTGTCGGCAGCGTCACCGCCGAGGAGCACCGGGCGATCGTCGACGACTTCTGCGACTTCATGGCCGGACAGACCCGGCCGTTCGTCCGCCGCATCGAGAAGGAGATGTACGCCGCCTCCGAGGCGCTGGACTTCGAGAAGGCGGCCCGACTGCGCGACGACCTCGGCGCCCTCAACAAGGCGCTGGAGAAGCAGGCCGTGGTGCTCGGCGACGGCACCGACGCCGACGTGATCGCGCTGGCCGAGGACCCGCTCGAGGTCGCCGTCCAGATCTTCTACGTCCGGGGCGGCCGGGTCCGGGGTCAGCGCGGCTGGGTCGCCGACCGGGTGGAGGAGGGCGACACCGACGTCCTCGTCGAGAACTTCCTGCTCCAGCTCTACGCCGGCGAGCACGGCCGCGACACCATCCCGCGCGAGATCCTGGTGCCGGCCCTGCCGCCCGACCCCGCGACGATGGAGGAGCTGCTCGGCGAGCTCCGCGGCGGCAAGGTCGCGCTCCGGGTGCCGCAGCGCGGCGACAAGAAGGCGTTGCAGGAGACCGTCGCCCGCAACGCCCTGCAGGCGCTCGGCCTGCACAAGACCAAGCGGGCCAGCGATCTGACCACGCGCAACCGGGCGCTGGAGGAGATCCAGGAGGCGCTCGGCCTGTCCGAGGTGCCGTTGCGGATCGAGTGCTACGACGTCTCCAACCTGCAGGGCACCGAGGTGGTCGCGTCCATGGTGGTCTTCGAGGACGGCCTGGCCCGCAAGGGCGAGTACCGCCGCTTCGTGATCCGGGGCGTCGACGGCCAGAACGACGTGGCCTCGATGCACGAGGTGATCACGCGCCGGTTCCGGCGGCTGCTCGACGAGCAGGCCAGGCAGGGCGCGCTCGACACGGGCGGCGCCGACGGCGACGGGGTCGATGAGAGGGAGGAGGGCCCGATGCTGGTCGACCCCGAGACCGGGCGTCCCCGCAAGTTCGCCTACGCGCCCGGGCTGGTGGTCGTCGACGGCGGTCCGCCGCAGGTGGCCGCAGCCCAGCGGGCGCTCGACGAGCTCGGCATCGACGACATCCCGGTGTGCGGGCTGGCCAAGCGGCTCGAGGAGGTCTGGCTCCCGTCCGAGGAGGACCCGGTGATCCTCCCGCGGTCCAGCGAGGGGCTCTACCTCCTCCAGCGGATCCGCGACGAGGCGCACCGGTTCGCGATCACCCACCACCGGTCCCGGCGCTCCAAGACGATGGTCGAGAGCCTGCTCGACGACGTGCCGGGTCTGGGCGAGGTGCGCCGCAAGACCCTGCTCAAGCACTTCGGCTCGCTGCGCAAGCTGCGGGCGGCGGAGGTCGAGGAGATCGCACAGGTCCCGGGCATCGGCCCGGCGACCGCCCGGGCGATCAAGGATGCGGTGGCCGAACGAACCGGCAAGACTGTCTCCGTCAACACGTCGACGGGTGAGATCGAGGAGCACTGATGAGCGCGCCGGAGCAGGAGGACGACCCGCGCGGCGAGGTCGTGGTGGTCACCGGGATGACCGGAGCCGGGCGCAGCACCGCGGCCAAGGAGCTCGAGGACCTCGGCTACTACGTGGTCGACAACCTCCCGCCGCAGCTGCTCCGCGACGTGGTCCGGCTGGTCGACGAGAGCAAGGGCGTCCAGCAGCCGATCGCGGTCGTGGTCGACGTGCGCTCCGGTTCCTTCTTCGACTCGCTCCAGGCCAACCTGGCGCAGGGCGCCACCGGCCGACGCACCACCTTGCTGTTCCTCGAGGCCGACGACGACGTCCTCGTACGCCGCCAGGAGGCGGCCCGCCGACCGCACCCGCTGCAGGGCGGCGGCCGGCTGCTCGACGGGCTCGAGCGCGAGCGGGTGGTGCTCAGCGACCTGCGCAGCGGTGCCGACGTGGTCATCGACACCTCCAGCCTCAACGTCCACCAGCTCACCGACAAGGTGGCCGAGGCGTTCGGTTCGCCGCACTCGACCAGCCTCAAGATCACCGTGGTGAGCTTCGGCTTCAAGTACGGCATCCCCGTCGACGCCGACTACGTCGCCGACATGCGGTTCCTGCCCAACCCGTTCTGGGTGCCGGAGCTGCGCGACCAGAACGGGCAGGACCCGGAGGTCGCGACGTACGTCAAGGAGCGGCCGGGGGCGCAGGAGTTCCTCGACCGCTACGTCCCGGTGCTGGAGACCGCCGCCGGCGGCTACCTGAGCGAGGGCAAGCGGTTCATGACCGTGGCCATCGGCTGCACCGGCGGCAAGCACCGCAGCGTGGCGATGTCCGAGGAGATCACCGCGCGGCTGCGCAAGCTCGGCTACTCCGCGCGGGCCACGCACCGCGACCTGGGACGCGAATGACCGAGGGGACGGTCGCGCCGGCGGCCGGCGGGCTGCTGCCGCGGAAGGTGGTCGCGCTCGGGGGAGGGCACGGCCTCGCGGCCACCCTCTCCGCGCTGCGGCACGTGGTCGACGACGTGACCGCGGTGGTCACGGTCGCCGACAACGGCGGCAGCTCCGGGCGGCTGCGCGACGAGTTCGGGGTGCTCCCGCCCGGCGACCTCCGGATGGCGCTGGCCGCGCTCTGCGGCGACGACGACTGGGGCCAGACCTGGGCGAAGGTGCTGCAGCACCGGTTCGCCGGCAACGGCGAGATGCACGGTCACGCCGTGGGCAACCTGTTGATCGTCGCGCTCTGGGAGCTCCTCGGCGAGCACGTCGACGGCCTGGCCTGGGTCGGCCGGCTGCTCGGCGCCCGGGGCCGGGTGCTGCCGATGGCGATCACCCCGATGGACATCACCGCCCGGGTGCGTGGCGTCGACCCGGCCGACCCCGAGCGGGTCGACCTGGTCCGCGGCCAGGTGCAGGTGGCCACCACCGGCGGCCAGCTCGTCGGCATCCAGCTCGACCCCGAGGACCCGGTCGCCTGCCCCGAGGCGGTGCAGGCGGTCCGCGAGGCCGACTGGGTCGTGCTCGGCCCCGGCAGCTGGTACACCTCCGTGCTTCCGCACCTCATGGTCCCCGAGCTGCGCCGGGCCCTGGTCGAGACCGACGCGCGAGTGCTGGTGGTGCTCAACCTGGCGGAGCAGGCGGGGGAGACCAGCGGGTACGCCGCGGAGGACCACCTCGCCGCGCTGCTCGAGCACGCGCCCGACCTGCGCATCGACACCGTGCTGGCCGACCCCTCGACCGTTCCGGACCGGACGGTGCTGGAGGGGACGGTCGCCAGCAGCGGCGGGGAGCTGGTGCTGGCCGAGGTCCGGACCAGCGACGGCACGCCGCGTCACGATGCGCAGCTGCTTGCCGAAGCCTGCCGCGCGATCATGAGTCGTGTGACAGGATCGGCCGCATGGCAATGACGGCACAGGTGAAGTCGGAACTCGCCAGCACCACCACCACCAAGACGTGCTGTCGCAAGGCCGAGGTCTCCACCACCCTCCGGTTCGCCGGGGGCCTGCACATCGTCAGCGGGAAGATCGTGGTCGAGGCCGAGCTGGACACGGGAGCGGCGGCCCGCCGGCTCCGCAAGGACATCGCCGAGATCTACGGGCACACCGCCGAGGTCGCGGTGGTCCAGGGCAACGGCATCCGCAAGGGCAGCCGCTACGTCCTGCGCGTGGTCAAGGACGGCGAGGCGCTGGCCCGCCAGACCGGGTTGCTCGACCAGCGCGGCCGGCCGGTCCGCGGCCTGCCCCCGCAGGTGGTCTCCGGTGGCGGCTGCGACGCCGTGGCCGCCTGGCGGGGCGCCTTCCTCGCGCACGGATCGCTCACCGAGCCCGGGCGCTCCTCCTCGCTCGAGGTCACCTGCCCCGGGCCCGAGGCCGCGCTGGCCCTGGTCGGGGTCGCCCGGCGGCTCGGCATCCAGGCCAAGGCCCGCGAGGTCCGTGGCGTCGACCGGGTCGTGATCCGGGACGGCGACGCGATCGGGGCCCTGCTCACGCGGCTCGGTGCCCACGAGACTCTGATGGCGTGGGAGGAGCGGCGCATGCGCCGCGAGGTCCGCGCCACCGCCAACCGGCTCGCCAACTTCGACGACGCCAACCTGCGCCGCTCCGCCCGCGCGGCCGTCGCCGCCGGGGCCCGCGTCGAGCGGGCCCTCGAGATCCTCGGCGACGAGGTGCCCGACCACCTGCGCATGGCCGGTGACCTCCGTCTCGAGCACAAGCAGGCCTCGCTCGAGGAGCTCGGGCAGCTGCACGACCCGGTGCTGACCAAGGACGCCATCGCCGGCCGGATCCGCCGGCTGCTCGCGATGGCCGACAAGCGAGCCGAGGACATGGGGATCCCCGACACCGAAGCCTCGCTGACCCCGGAGATGCTCGCCGAGGAGGCCTGAGCCCCGGGCCGTTCGGTTACCCGCACGTAGGACGAACGCCCTGTCGCCGCGCCTGCACGCGGGCGATAGGGTCGTGATCGATGTGGCCCGCCGCACAGCGGGCCGACCAGACCGTCTTTCCCGAGGAGCACTCCCGTGACTGTTCGCGTAGGCATCAACGGCTTCGGCCGGATCGGCCGCAACTTCTTCCGCGCCGTGCGCGCGTCCGGTGCCGACATCGAGATCGTCGGTGTCAACGACCTCACCGACAACGCGTCGCTGGCCCACCTCCTCAAGTACGACACGATCCTGGGTCGCCTCGACGCCGAGGTGACCTCGACCGAGAACGCGATCAAGGTCGGCGACCAGGAGATCGCCGCGTTCGCGGAGCGTGACCCCTCGGCGCTGAAGTGGGGCGACATCGGTGCCGACGTGGTCGTCGAGTCGACCGGCTTCTTCACCGACGCCACCAAGGCTCGCGCCCACATCGACGCCGGGGCCAAGAAGGTGATCATCTCGGCCCCCGCGAAGAACGAGGACTTCACCACGGTGATGGGGGTGAACCACCTCGACTACGACCCGGCCAACCACCACGTGATCTCCAACGCGTCGTGCACGACCAACTGTCTCGCCCCGATGGCCAAGGCCCTCCACGACGAGCTCGGCATCGTCAAGGGCCTGATGACCACGGTGCACGCCTACACCTCCGACCAGAACCTCCTGGACAACATCCACAAGGACCCGCGTCGCGCGCGGGCCGCGGCGCTGAACGTGGTGCCCACCTCCACTGGTGCGGCCAAGGCGATCGGCCTGGTCATGCCCGACCTCAAGGGCAAGCTCGACGGCTACGCGCTGCGGGTCCCGGTGCCGACCGGCTCCGCCACCGACCTCACCTTCGAGGCCGGCCGCGAGACCTCCGTCGACGAGGTCAACGGGATCGTCAAGGCGGCGGCCGAGGGTGAGCTCAAGGGCTTCCTCAAGTACTCCACCGACCCGATCGTCTCCTCCGACATCGTCACCGACCCGGCGTCCTGCATCTTCGACGCCCCGCTGACCAAGGTCATCGGCAACCAGGTCAAGGTCGTCGGCTGGTACGACAACGAGTGGGGCTACTCCAACCGGCTCGCCGACCTGATCGAGTACGTCGGCAAGACGCTCTGACCCGGATGGCACAGCTCGACACCCTGGCTGCCGCCCTCGGCGGCAGCCTCCAGGGCAAGCGGATCCTGGTCCGCTCCGACCTGAACGTGCCGCTGGACGGCACCACCATCACCGACGACGGCCGGATCCGGGCGAGCGTGCCGACCATCCGGGCGCTGGCCGACGCCGGCGCCCGGGTGGTCGTGACCGCCCACCTGGGCCGGCCCAAGGGCTCGCCGGACCCGGCGTACTCCCTGGAGCCGGTGGCCGCCCGCCTCGGCGAGCTGCTGGGCACCCCGGTCGCCTTCGCCACCGACACGGTGGGGGAGAGCGCGAAGGAGACGGTGGGGAACCTCCCCGACGGCCACGTGGCCCTGCTGGAGAACATCCGGTTCAACGCCGGCGAGACCAGCAAGGACGATGCCGAGCGCGGCGCGTTCGCCGACCAGCTCGCGTCGCTGGCCGACGGGTTCGTCAGCGACGGGTTCGGGGTGGTGCACCGCAAGCAGGCGTCGGTGTACGACGTCGCGCAGCGGCTGCCGCACGCGATGGGCCAGCTGGTGGCCACCGAGATCGACGTGCTGCGCCGGCTGACCGTCGACCCGGAGCGCCCCTACGTGGTGGTGCTCGGCGGGTCCAAGGTCTCCGACAAGCTCGGGGTGATCGACAACCTGCTCGGCAAGGCCGACAAGCTGCTCATCGGTGGCGGCATGGTGTTCACCTTCCTCAAGGCCCAGGGCCACGAGGTCGGCACCAGCCTCCTCGAGGAGGACCAGCTCGACACCTGCCGCGACTACCTCGCCCGGGCGCAGGAGTCCGGGGTCGAGATCGTGCTGCCGACCGACATCGTCGTCGACACCGCGTTCCCGTCCGGCGACCGCGCGCCCGAGCCCCGCGTCGTACCTGCCTCCGGGATCCCCGAGGACAGCCTCGGCCTCGACATCGGACCGGAGTCCGGTGCCGCGTTCGCGGCCGCGCTCGCCGGCGCCCGCACGGTCTTCTGGAACGGCCCGATGGGCGTGTTCGAGACCGCGGCGTTCGCGGACGGCACCCGTGCCGTCGCCGAGGCCCTGACGAAGGTCGACGGCCTGTCGGTCGTCGGCGGCGGCGACTCGGCGGCCGCGGTGCGCCAGCTCGGCTTCGACGAGGCGGCGTTCGGCCACATCTCCACCGGCGGTGGAGCCAGCCTGGAGTACCTCGAGGGCAAGGAGCTCCCGGGGATCACCGTCCTGGAGGACTGAGAGAACAGATGAGTGCCAAGCGCACCCCGCTGATGGCGGGCAACTGGAAGTCGAACCTCAACCACCAGGAGGCCGTCGTCCTGGTGCAGAAGCTCGCGTGGACGCTGTCCGACAAGCGGCACGACTACGGCAAGGTCGAGGTGGCGGTGCTCCCGCCGTTCACCGACCTGCGGTCCGTGCAGACGCTCGTCGACGGCGACCGGCTCTCCATCAAGTACGGCGCCCAGGACGTCTCCGAGCACGACGGCGGCGCCTACACCGGCGAGATCTCCGCGGCGATGCTGGCCAAGCTCGGCTGCTCCTACGTCGTGGTCGGCCACTCCGAGCGCCGCGAGTACCACTCCGAGACCGACCAGCTCGTCAACACCAAGGCAGGCAAGGCGATCGCGGCCGGCATGGTCCCGATCGTGTGCGTGGGCGAGGGTCTGGAGGTCCGCCAGGCCGGCGAGCACGTGCCCTTCACGCTGGCCCAGCTCGACGGCTCCCTGGCCGGGCTGACTGCCGAGCAGGTCGGCGCCCTGGTCGTCGCCTACGAACCGGTCTGGGCCATCGGCACCGGCGAGGTCGCCACCCCGGACGACGCGCAGGAGGTCTGCGCCGCGATCCGCGAGCGGGTCCGCGAGGTGCACGGCGACGCCGCCGCGGACGCCGTACGCGTGCTCTACGGCGGGTCCGTGAAGGCCGCGAACATCGCGGGAATCATGGAGAGGCCCGACATCGACGGGGCCCTCGTCGGCGGTGCCAGCCTGCAGCCCGACGAGTTCGGCGGCATCTGCCGGTTCCACGAGATGCCGGTGCTGTGATCGCAGGCACGTTCGGTTAGGGTTGTCGACCGTGACTCTGATCCTGACTGCACTGCTGGTCATCACCAGCTGCCTGCTGATCCTCATGGTGCTGCTGCACAAGGGCCGCGGTGGCGGCCTCTCCGACATGTTCGGAGGCGGCGTCTCCAGCAGCCTGGGCGGCTCGTCGGTGGCGGAGCGGAACCTGGACCGCCTGACCGTCGGTATCGGCGTGATTTGGTTCGCTTGTGTCATCGCCCTGGGCCTGCTGCTGGCCTACGGTGGGATCTGAGCAGGGAGGGAAGCAGCGTGGCTGGTGGAGGAAACGCGATCCGCGGTAGCCGGGTCGGTGCGGGGCCCATGGGTGAGGCCGAGCGTGGCGAGGCCGCGCCCCGGCAGAGTGTCACCTACTACTGCTCGCACGACCACCGTTCGGTGGTGACGTTCTCGATCGAGGCGGCGATCCCGGAGGCGTGGGACTGCCCACGCTGCGGGCTGCCCGCGAGCCTCGACTCCGAGAACCCGCCCCCGGCACCGAAGATCGAGCCGTACAAGACGCATCTCGCCTACGTGAAGGAGCGCCGCTCGGACTCCGAGGCGGCCGACATCCTGGACGAGGCCCTGCAGTTGCTGCGTTCGCGCCGCAAGAACGGCGAGATCATCTTCTGACCCGCCGAGGCCCTTCGCCGCCCGGCTATCGTCGGGCGCATGGGGGCTCTCCGCGACCGCATCGGTGCCGCCGTGTTCGCACGCGTCGCCGGACCCGAGGGAGCCGAGCACCGGCGCCGCATCCACGGCACGCCGGGACCGCGCTGGTTCCCGCCCGACAGCGCGATCGCGCGCGTCCACGGGGACGCCTCGATGTTCGTCGGCGGCATGCGGGCGGTGATGCTCCAGACCCTGCACCCGGCCGCAATGCGGGCGGTCTCCGAGCACTCGGGCTACCGCGGCGACATGTGGGGCCGGCTGGCCCGCACCAGCCACTTCCTCGCGGTCACCACGTTCGGCACCGTCGACGACGCCGAGGAGGCGGTCGCGCTGGTGCGGCGGATCCACGTCGCGGTCACCGGCACGCTGCCGGACGGCACGCCGTACGCCGCGTCCGACCCGCACCTGCTGGCCTGGGTGCACGCCGCCGAGATCGACAGCTTCCTGCGGGCGCACCAGCGTTACGGCCACACGCCGCTCGACGCCGCCGGTCGTGACGCCTATGTCGCGCAGGCCGGCGAGGTGGCTGCCCGCCTCGGCGTCGTCGACCCGCCGCAGACCGAGGCGGCCCTCGCCGCGTTGCTGGACTCCTTCCGCCCGGAGCTGCGGGGCACGCCCGAGGCACGAGAGGCGGTGTACGACGTGCTCTGGCGGCCGCCGCTCCCCGCCGTCGCCCGCCCGGCGTACGCCATGGTGCGCACCGCCGCGATCGGTCTCATGCCCGACTGGAGCCGCGAGCCGCTCGGCCTCCCGCTGCGCCCCCGCGTCGACCGCACCGTCGCCCACGCCTGCGGCCACGCCGCGACCTCCTCCATCCGCTGGGCGATGACCTCCGGCAACGCCGAGTCCCGCCGCCTCCGCGCCGCCCACCCCTGACCCGGGGTCGCCGGTTGAGGAGGCCCCGCCGAGCCGTGCGAAGTGGTGGCGCGAGCCGTGCGAAGTGGTGGCGGTTTCGAGACGCTGGCTGGCGCTCGCTCCTCAACCAACGGGGTACGCCGAGGTGCCCGGAATTGCGTGCCGAGGTGCCCCGAGCTGCGCGCCACGACCACAAGTCCGGGCACCTCGGCCATCGAGAATAGGCACCTCGGCGATGAGTGGGGACGGGACGGGAGGTCAATGCAGGCATGGGAGACGGTCAGCTGGACCGGATGGCCCGCGAGGTCATCGACGCGAACGTGTTCCTCGTGCTGGGCACGAGCGAGCCCGACGGCACGCCCCGGGTGTCGCCGGTGTTCTACGGCGTGCACCGGTACCGCGACTTCTACTGGGTGTCGCACCCCGGCTCGCACCACTCCGCGAACGTCGCCGCGCGGCCTGCCGTGTCCTGGGTGGTCTTCGACTCGAGCGTGACCGTGCGCGAGACCCGAGCCGTCTACTGCTCCGGCACGGCGCGCGAGGTGCCGGCCGGCGAGCTCGCCGCGCACGTCGGGCGCGCGTTCCGCGAGATCCGCGGAGCCCGCGCGTTCACGGTCGACGAGCTCACCGGCGACGCCCTCCGCCTGTACGTCGCCCGGGCCGCGACCTGCGAGGTGCACGTCCCGGGTAGCCACCCGACGTACGGCACGGGGACCGATCGCCGGGTGGCGGCGCGCCCCTGGCCCGGCCACGACGGGACCCCACCGGGGGAGACGTGACGCGGGTCAGTCGACGTCGCGCGCCATGAGGTCGTCCCACGTCTCCCGGCGTACGACGAGGCGGGCCACGCCGTCCTTGGCGAAGACCACCGGGATGCGACGGTTGCCGTTGTAGTTGTTGGCCATCGTGAAGCAGTACGCCCCGGTCGCGGGTACGGCGAGGAGGTTGCCCACCGCCGGCGTGGACAGGTCGACGCCGTCGACGAGCACGTCGCCGCTCTCGCAGTGCCGCCCGACGACCGTGACCCGCTCGGCACCGGCGCCGTCGAAGCGGCCGACGATGCCGGCCTCGAACCGCTGCTCGAACAGCGCCACCTCGAGGTTGTCGCCCATCCCGCCGTCGACGGCCACGAACGTGATCGCGCCACGCTTGACGGTGGTCACCTCGTAGAGGGTGCAGGCCGACTCGGCCACCATGCTCCGGCCGGGCTCGATGATGACCCGCGAGTCGCGGGGCAGGTGCTCCTTCGCGGCGCCGATGAGGGCGTCCAGGTAGGCGGCGACCGAGGGCGGCTCGTCGGCCCAGGTGTACCGAGTGCCCAGCCCGCCCCCGAGGTCGTAGACGGGGAACTCCCCGAGTGCGGCGACCGGTGCGACCGACTCGGCGAAGGGCTCGACGTCGAGGATCTGCGAGCCCACGTGCACGTGCAGGCCCAGCATCCGGACCTTCGCGCTCTGCTCGATGCGCCTGATGAGCGGGGCGGCGTCCCGGGGTGCGAGGCCGAACTTGGACCCCTCGTGACCCGTCAGCACGTGGCTGTGCGTGTCGGCGGTGACCCCGGGAATGATCCGCACCAGCACGTCCTGGGTCGAGCCTGCGGGCACGATGGCCTCGAGCCGGTCGACGTCGTCGGCGTTGTCGACGACGACGAGGCCGACGCCGTGCTCGACGGCGATGCCGATCTCCTCGTCGCTCTTGGCGTTGCCGTGCAGCACCACCAGGGCGGGGTCGACGCCGGCCTTGACCGCGGTCAGGATCTCGCCGCCTCCGGCGACGTCGAGGCCGAGGCCTTCCTCCACCATCACCCGCTGGACCGCCGTGCAGGGGAACGCCTTCGACGCGAACACCACCCGCCCTCCTGGCCACCGGGCCGTCAGCTCGTCGACGTACTCGCGGGCGCGCGCCCGCAGCGCCGCCTCGGCGACCACCAGGACCGGCGTACCGAACTCCGCGGCGAGCGCGTCCGCGCGGCACCCGCCCACGACGAGTGTCCCGTCGTCGTCGAGCGCGCTCCCTGCCGGGAAGAGCGAGAGCAGGTCGTTCACGGGCGCGTCACTCGGTCCGGGCCAGGATCTCGCGGACCAGGTCCATGCTCGTGTCGGGATGGAGGAAGACGAAGCGGCCGACGGTCTCACCCTCCCACTTGCTCGGCGGGATGAAGGCGACGCCCTCGTCGTGCAGCTCGTTCGCCCAGGCGTCGTAGTCCTCCGGCTTCCAGCCGACCCGGCGGAACAGGACCACCCCCAGGTCCGGCTCGCGGATCAGCTCGAGGTGGGGCGCGGCCTCGACGAGGTCGGCGGTCTGGCGGGCCAGCGAGACGGCGACCTCGATGGCCTCCCGGTAGGCGTCGACCCCGTGCACGGCGAGCGAGAACCAGAGCGGCAGCCCCCGCGCGCGGCGGGTCAGGTGGTAGGCGTAGTCGGTCGGGTTCCACTCGCCGTCGGACACGTGGATGACGTCGAGGTACGACGCGTCCTGCGTGTGCGTGGCCCTGGCGAGCTCGGGGTTGCGATAGATCAGGGCGCAGCAGTCGAACGGCGTGAACAGCCACTTGTGCGGATCGAGGATGAACGAGTCCGCCTGCTCGATGCCGTCGTACTTCGAGCGGATCGAGCGGGCGAAGATGCCGGAGCCGCCGTACGCACCGTCGACGTGGAACCACCAGCCGTGCTCCCGGGCGATCGCGCCGACGCCGGCCAGGTCGTCGACGATCCCGGCGTTGGTGGTGCCGGAGGTGCAGATGACGGCGGCCACGTCGCTGAGGTCGTCCTCCGCGTCGACCGCCTTCTGGACCGCCTCGGCCGTCAGCCGGTGGTCGGGCGTCTCGACGACGAGCGCGTCCATCTCCAGCAGGCGCAGGGTGTTCACGATCGACGAGTGCGCGTCGGTGCCGACGACGACGCGCAGCCGCGTCGGCTCGTCTGCCTTCCGCGCCTTCTTGGCGGTCTCCCTGGCGACCGCGAGCGCGGAGAGGTTGCCGGCCGAGCCGCCCGAGACGAAGCAGCCACCGGCCGTGTCCGGGAGCCCGGCCTCGTCCGCGATGATCCGGAGCACGGTGTTCTCCGCGGCGATGGCACCGGAGGCCTCCAGCCAGGAGATGCCCTGGATCGAGGCGCACGACACGAGCATGTCGAACAGCAGGCTCGCCTTGGTCGGTGCGCCCGGGATGAACCCGAGGAAGCGCGGGCTGTCGGCCGAGATCACACTCGGTGCGATCACCGACGCGTAGACGCCGAGCACTTCGTCGGGATGCCGCGGTGTGTCGCTGATCAGGCCGTCCAGCCGCTTGTAGAGGTCGGTTGCGGAGAGGGTTCCCTTGTCGAGGGGAACCGGGTTCATCCGCAGCCGGTTCTCGGCGTACGCAAGGACGCTGCGCACCATCTGCTCGGTCGTCTGGTCCACCTCGTGCATGGCTCTCACCTCCGTGTCCGCGGAGTGCCCGGCGTCCACGCAGTCACACCACCCCGCGATTCGGAGTCTGGCACCGGTCGCGACTCGTGGGAAGGAGCTGGTCTGGCCTGCTGGTCCCGAGCCGGAGACGGGTCAGAGGCGGGAAGCGGCGGCCTCGTCCAGGAACCAGACGGTCTCGTCCTCGCCGACCACGCCGGTGGCGGGGATCTCGTGCACGTCGGCACCCCCAAGGGCCTGGGCGACGGCCTCGGCCTTGCCGTCGCCGGAGACCAGGAACCAGACGGCCTTCGCGTGGTTGAGCGCGGCGAACGTGAGCGTCACCCGCTCCGGCGGCGGCTTGGGGGAGTCGGTGATGCCGACCGCGATCCGGTCGTCGACGTCGAGCGCCGCGTCGCCGGGGAAGAGGGAGGCGATGTGGCCGTCGGGGCCGACGCCGAGCATCAGCACCTCGAACGCGCCGGCGCCGTGCTCGCGCATCGTGTGCGAGTACGCCTCCGCGCCGTCGTCCACGGAGGCGGAGTCGGCCGTCGACGGCATCTCGTGCACGTTGGCCGGGTCGACGCCGACGTCGTCGAGGAACGCCGCACGCGCCTGACTGGCGTTGCGGTCCGGGGAGTCCGGCGCGACGAACCGCTCGTCGCCCCACCAGACCACGACCCGCGACCAGTCGACCGAGGAGCCGGGGGAGAGCCGGGCAATTGCCTGATGCACGTGGTCGGCGATGGTGCCGCCGGTCAGCCCGATCTGCGGGACCTCCCCGGCGGCCTGCGCCCGCTCGAGCCGTTGCAGCAGGGCGGCGGCGACGGACTCGGCGAGCTCCTCGGCCGTGTCGTGCCGCTGGATGGTGGGGTCGCTCACGACGTCTTCCCTCCCGTACGTCGGGTGGTACGGCGCCCGGTCGAGCGCCGCTGGGCCCGCTTCGTCGCGCCACGACCGGCCAGCCGGCGCGCGGTGGCCGCGTAGACCTCGTCCTCGTCGAGCCGGCGCAGCTCCTCGGCGAGCAGCTCCGGGATCGCCCGTCGCGGCAGCGCCACCGGCCGGTCCGGCTGGCCGGGGGAGGTGAAGGTCGCCAGGCCGCCGGACGGTCGAGCGATGCGGATGTCGCCCTCACCGGTCTCCAGCACCACCTCGGTGATGCCGGGCCCTTCGGAGCTCCGGCGTTCCACCGGCACCTTGAGCCGGTCCTGCAGCCAGGCCACCAGCAGGTCGGCGCTCGGGCTGATCCGCTCGGCCTCGACGGAGGCGCGTCGCACCTTGAGCGGGTGTTGGTCGAGCGCCGCTGCGAGCAGCGCGCGCCAGCGGGTGAGCCGGGTCCAGGCGAGGTCGGTGTTGCCGCGGGCGTACGACGCGCACTGGATCTCCATCGCCTTCGTGCGGGCCCGGGTCGCGGCCGCGGCGTCGGTGATTCGCCGCTGGCCCAGGGCGCCGAGCGGGTCGGTGGCGGGGTCGTCCGGCGGGTCGCACGGCCACCAGACCGCGACCGGGGCGTCGGGCAGCAGCAGCGGCAGCACCACGGACTCGGCGTGCCGGCAGACCTCGCCGCGCATGCGGATCATCGCGGTCTCGCCGGACCAGCCCTGACCGGTCGCGACCTGGGCGTCGACCCGTCCGGTGCCGCGGCCGTCGCCGAGGATCACGCCGAGCACCCGCGCGGGGTGCTCGTGCGAGGCGGCCTTGGCCGCGTCCATCGCGGCCTCCGCCTCGTCCTCGTCGACCACGATGACCAGGGTCAGCACCATGCCCATCACCGGCGAGCCGGCGCTGGTTCGGGCCTTGACCAGCGCGGCGGCGATGCCGGCGGCGGTGGTGTCGAGAAGCTCGATCACGCGAGCACCTCCGCGGTCATGGCCGCCTCCACGTGCGCCCGTCGCGGGCCAGCATCTCGTCGGCGGTGGACGGGCCCCACATCCCGGGCTCGTACTGCTCGGGACGGCCCTGCCCGGCCCAGTGCTCCATGATCGGGTCGAGGATCTTCCAGGACAGCTCGACCTCCTCGTGCCGCGGGAACAGCGGCGGGTCCCCGAGCAGCACGTCGAGGATCAGCCGCTCGTAGGCCTCCGGCGACGCCTCGGTGAACGAGCCGCCGTACGCGAAGTCCATGGTCACGTCGCGGATCTCCATCTGCGTTCCGGGCACCTTGGACCCGAACCGCAGCGTCATCCCCTCGTCGGGCTGCACCCGGATCACCAGCGCGTTGTGGGTGAGCTCCTCGGTGGCGGTCGGCCCGAACGGCAGGTGCGGAGCCCGCTTGAAGACGACCGCGACCTCGGTGACCCGCCGGCCGAGCCGCTTGCCGGTGCGGAGGTAGAAAGGCACCCCGGCCCAGCGGCGGGTGTCCACGAGCAGCTTCACCGCGGCGTACGTCTCGGTCGTGGAGGACTTCTTGACGCCGTCCTCCTCGAGGAAGCCGCGCACCTTCTCCCCGCCGGCCCAGCCCGCGGCGTACTGGCCGCGCGCGGTGCTGAGGTCGAGCCGCCGGGGGAGGACCACGGACTCGAGCACCTTCTGCTTCTCGATCCGCAGCGAGTCCGCGGCGAACGACGTGGGCTCCTCCATCGCCACCAGCGCGAGCAGCTGCAGGAGGTGGTTCTGGATCACGTCGCGGGCTGCGCCGATGCCGTCGTAGTAGCCCGCGCGGCCGCCGATCCCGATGTCCTCGGCCATCGTGATCTGCACGTGGTCGACGTAGTTGGCGTTCCAGATCGGCTCGAACAGCTCGTTGGCGAACCGCATCGCCAGGATGTTCTGGACGGTCTCCTTGCCGAGGTAGTGGTCGATCCGGAACACCGATCCGGTCGGGAACACGTCGGCGAGAACGGCGTTGAGCTCGCGCGCGGAGGCGAGGTCGTGGCCGAACGGCTTCTCGACGACCACCCGACGCCACGAGCCCTCGTCGCGCTCGGTCAGCCCGTGCTCCTTGAGCTGGCCGACCACGTCGCCGAAGAACTTCGGCGGGATGGAGAGGTAGAACGCGTGGTTGCCGGCTGTGCCGCGCTCCTGGTCGAGCTCCTCGATGGTCCGGCGCAGCTTCGCGAACGCGACGTCGTCGGCGAAGTCGCCGGGGACGAACCGGATGCCCTCGGCGAGCTGCTTCCACACCTCCTCGCGGAACTCGGTGCGGGCGTGCCGCTTGACCGCGTCGTGCACGATCTGGGCGAAGTCCTGGTTGGCCCAGTCCCGTCGCGCGAACCCGACCAGGCTGAACCCGGGCGGCAGCAGACCGCGGTTCGCGAGGTCGTAGATCGCCGGCATGACCTTCTTGGTGGACAGGTCGCCGGTGACCCCGAACAGCACCAGCCCGCACGGTCCGGCGATGCGGGGAAGCCGTCGGTCGCGGGGGTCGCGCAGGGGGTTGGGCGCGGCATCCGTCATCGGTCGCGGTGCCCGAGGTAGTAGGAGATGAGGGCGGAGGTCGACGGGTCCTGCTCGGCCAACGCCTCGGCGTCGCCGGCGACGGCCGGCGCGACCTGCTGGGCGAGCTGCTTGCCGAGCTCGACCCCCCACTGGTCGAAGCTGTCGATGCCCCAGACCACGCCCTGGGTGAACGTGATGTGCTCGTAGAGCGCGATCAGCTGGCCGAGCACCGAGGGCGTGAGCGCCGGCGCCATGATCGACGTGGTCGGCCGGTTCCCCTCGAAGACCCGGGCCGGCACGATCGCCTCGGCGGTGCCCTCGGCGCGCACCTCGTCGGCGGTCTTGCCGAACGCCAGTGCCTTGGTCTGCGCGAAGAAGTTCGCGAGGAACAGCCCGTGCACGTCGGTGTCGCCGTCCGTCAGGGGGTACGCCGGGTCGGCGACCGCGATGAAGTCGGCCGGCACCAGCAGGGTGCCCTGGTGGAGGAGCTGGAAGAACGCGTGCTGGCCGTTGGTGCCGGGCTCGCCCCAGAACACCTCGCCGGTCTCCGTGGTGACCGGCGTGCCGTCCCAGCGCACGCCCTTGCCGTTGGACTCCATGGTCAGTTGCTGGAGGTACGCCGGGAACCGGTGCAGCAGCTGGGCGTAGGGCAGCACCGCGTGGGTCTGCGCGCCGAGGAAGTTGACGTACCAGACGTTGAGCAGGCCCATCAGCGCCGGCACGTTCGCGGCGGGGTCGGCGGTCCGGACGTGCTCGTCGATCGCGTGCATGCCGGCCAGCAGTTCGGCGAACCGCTCGGGGCCGATCGCGACCACCAGCGAGGTGCCGATCGCGGAGTCCACGGAGTAGCGCCCGCCGACCCAGTCCCAGAACCCGAAGGCGTTGGCCGGGTCGATCCCGAATGCCGCCACCTTGTCGAGGGCGGTCGAGACGGCTACGAAGTGCCGGGCGACGGCGTCCGCGTCGTCGTCCCCGATCGCTCCGGCCGCACGCAGCCCGTCCAGCAGCCACGCCTTGCACAGCCGCGCGTTGGTCAGGGTCTCCAGGGTGCCGAAGGTCTTGCTGGACACGATGAACAGCGTCGTCGCTGGGTCCAGCCCGGCCAGCTTCTGCGCGGCGTCGGTGGGGTCGATGTTGCTGATGAACCGGCACTGCAGGCCGTCCTGGCGGTACGGCGCGAGCGCCTCGTAGGCCATCACCGGACCGAGGTCGGACCCGCCGATGCCGATGTTGACCACCGTCCGGATGCGCTGACCGGTGACCCCGGTCCAGGCCCCGGAGCGGACCCGGTCCGCGAAGTCGTAGACCCGGCGCAGCACCTCGTGGACGTCGGCGTCGACGTCCTGGCCGTCGACCTCGAGCGGCTCGCCCGCGGGCCGGCGCAGTGCCGTGTGCAGCACCGCGCGGTCCTCGGTGACGTTGATGTGCTCGCCGGCGAACATCGCGTCCCGCCGCGCGGCCAGCCCGACCTCCTCGCCGAGCGCGAGCAGCGCGTCCAGCACCTGCTCGCCGAGGAGGTTCTTGGACAGGTCGACGTGGAGGTCACCGGCGGTGAACGTCAGCCGGTCGACCCGGCCGGGGTCGTCGGCGAACCACGACCGGAGGTCGGGGACGAAGCCGTCGGCGAGCGCGGCCAGCCGGGCCCACGCCTCCGTCGTCGTCGGGTCGACCGGCGGCTCGCTCACCGCGCGCTCTGGGCTGCCTCGAGCTGCTCCTCGACCGTGTCGAGGAGCTCGTGCCACGAGGTGACGAACTTGTCGACGCCCTCCTTCTCCAGGGTCGCGATCACGTCGTCATAGTCGATGCCGACCGCCGCGAGCCGGTCCATCACGGACTGCGCGTCGTCGTACTTCGTGGTGACCTGGTCGCCCGAGTCCACCTCGCCGTGGTCGGCGAACGCCTGCAGGGTCTTCTCCGGCATCGTGTTCACGGTGTTGGACACGACCAGGTCGGCGACGTACATCGTGTCGCGGTAGTCGGGGTTCTTCACGCCCGTCGACGCCCACAGCGGGCGCTGCGTGTTGGCGCCGGCATCGGCCAGCGCCTGCCAGCGGTCGCCGCTGAAGAACTCCTGGTACGCCCGGTACGCGAGCCGCGCGTTGGCCACACCGGCCAGGCCGCGGAGCGCCAGCGCGTCGTCGGAGCCGATCGCCTCGAGCCGCTTGTCGATCTCGGTGTCGACCCGGCTGACGAAGAACGACGCCACCGAGTGGATCTTCGACAGGTCGCGGCCGGCCGCGTGCGCCTTCTCCAGCCCCGCGACGTAGGCCTCCATGACCGAGCGGTAGCGGTCGAGCCCGAAGATCAGCGTGACGTTGACGCTGATCCCGTCACCGAGCGCGTCGGTGATCGCCGGGCCGCCCTCGGTGGTGGCGGGGATCTTGATGAACAGGTTGTCGCGCCCGACCTCGGCCCACAGCGTGCGGGCCGACGCGAGGGTCTCGTCGGTGTCGAACGCCAGGTCCGGCGCCACCTCGATCGAGACCCGGCCGTCGGTGCCGCCGGTGGCCGCCGCGGTGTCGGCGAGCACGTCGCAGGCGTCGCGTACGTCGGTCGTGGTCAGCGCGAACACCGTCTTGTCCACGTCGGCGCCGGAGGCGACCAGCTCGCGCACCTGGGCGTCGTACCGCTCGCCCTCCTTGAGCGCCGCAGCGAAGATCGTCGGGTTCGTGGTCACGCCGACCACGGAGGAGTTCTTGATCAGGTCGGCCAGGTTGCCGGTCTCGATCCGCTCGCGCGACAGGTCGTCGAGCCAGATCGACACCCCTGCGTCGGACAGGGCCTTCAGACGCTCGGACATGGAACCTCCCTTTTCGTTGGTCGCCGTCAGCTGACGGCGGCGATGCTGTCCTCGGCCGCGGCGGCCACGGCTGCCGCGGTCACGCCGTACTCGGCGTAGATGCGGGCGAAGTCGGCGCTCGCGCCGTACTGATCGATGGAGACGATGCGGCCGTGGTCGCCGACCACCTCGCGCCAGCCCATCGCGATGCCGGCCTCGACCGACACCCGGGCCTTCACGATCGGCGGGATCACGGTCTCGCGGTAGGACTCCTCCTGCGCGTCGAACCACTCGCGGCACGGCATCGAGACGACCCGGGCGGCGACGCCCTTCTCGGCGAGCAGCGCGCGCGCCTCGACCGCGAGCTGGACCTCGGAGCCGGTACCGATCAGCACCACGTCGGGCACGCCGTCGGTGTCGAGGAGGACGTAGCCGCCGCGGTGGACGTTGGAGGTGTCGCTGAAGCCGTCGGTGCCGCGGGGGAACGTCGGGACGTTCTGCCGGGTCAGGCACAGGCCGGCCGGGCGGTCGGTGTGCTCGAGGATCGTCCGCCAGGCGGCGGCGGTCTCGTTGGCGTCCGCCGGGCGTACGACGTCGAGGCCGGGGATGGCGCGCAGCGCGGCGAGGTGCTCGATCGGCTGGTGGGTCGGGCCGTCCTCGCCGAGGCCGATCGAGTCGTGCGTCCAGACGTAGGTCACCGGCAGCTGCATGATCGACGCCAGGCGCACCGAGGGGCGCATGTAGTCGGAGAAGGTGAGGAAGGTGCCGCCGAAGACACGGGTGCCTCCGTGGACGGCGATGCCGTTCATGATCGCGCCCATGGCGTGCTCGCGGATGCCGAAGTGCAGCACGCGTCCGGCGTACGGGTCGCCCTCGAACATCTTGCTCGAGCGGTCCTTCGGGATGAACGAGAGCGCACCCTCGATCGTGGTGTTGTTGGACTCGGCGAGGTCGGCGGAGCCGCCCCACAGCTCGGGGATGCGCGGGGCCAGCGCGTTGATGACCGCGCCGGACGCCTTGCGGGTGGCGATGCCCTTGGGGTCGGCGTCGAACGTCGGCAGGTCGTCGGCCCAGCCCTCGGGGAGAGTGCGGGTGCGCATCCGCTCGTAGAGCGCGAGGTCGGCCGACGGCTTGGTGGTCCAGTGCTGGAAGGCCTTGTCCCACTCCGCCTGTGCCTGCTTGCCGCGCTCGACAGCGCCGCGGGTGTGCTCGATGACCTCGGCCGTGACCTCGAAGGTCTGCTCGGGGTCGAACCCGAGGACCTCCTTGGTGGCGCGCACCTCGGCCTCGCCGAGCGCCGAGCCGTGCGCCTTGCCGGTGCCCTGCGCGTTCGGCGCGGGCCAGGCGATGATCGTCCGGAGCACGATGAAGCTGGGCCGGTCGGTGACCTGCTCGGCCTGGCGGATCGCGTCGTACAGCGCGGACAGGTCCTCCCGGTAGCCGCGGCCGCCGTGCGTCCAGTCGACGGTCTGCACGTGCCAGCCGTAGGCCTCGTAGCGGGCCGCGGTGTCCTCGGACAGCGCGATGTTGGTGTCGTCCTCGATCGAGATCTTGTTGTCGTCGTAGATCACGGTGAGGTTGCCGAGCTTCTGGGTGCCGGCCAGCGAGGAGGCCTCGCCGCTGACGCCCTCCTCGATGTCGCCGTCGGAGCAGAAGGCGTAGACGTGGTGGTCGAACGGCGAGGCACCCTCGTCGGCGTTCGGGTCGAGCAGGCCCCGCTCGCGTCGGGCCGCCATCGCCATGCCCACCGCGTTCGCGACGCCCTGGCCGAGCGGGCCGGTGGTGGTCTCGACGCCCGCGGTGTGGCCGTACTCCGGGTGCCCAGGGGTCTTGGAGCCCCACGTGCGCAGCGCCTTGAGGTCGTCGAGCTCGAGGCCCCAGCCGCCCAGGTAGAGCTGGATGTAGAGGGTCAGACTCGAGTGCCCGCACGAGAGCACGAACCGGTCGCGGCCGGCCCAGTCGGGGTCGGCCGGATTGTGCCGCATCACCTTCTGGAACAGGAGGTACGCCGCGGGCGCGAGGCTCATCGCCGTACCGGGGTGGCCGTTGCCCACCTTCTGCACGGCGTCCATCGCGAGGACGCGGACGGTGTCCACCGCCTTGTCGTCGACGTCGGACCAGTCGAGGGACGTGGGGAGGGGGCTCACGGATCACTCCTGTGCAGTGCGGGGAATCACGGGCGGCACCGCCGAGCCTACTCATGCCAGACGTTAGACTCGACCCTGCCCGTACCCCACCCCACCCGAGGTATCCGTGTCCCACGCCGGCCAGCCGGCCGCCGCCCAGCTGCGGGGTCGACCCACCCCCGGGGACGCGTCGCCGGAGCGGGTCGGGGAGGCTGGACCCGTGGAGGGTGCGACCAGCGAGCGGGCCGAGGGCCGGGCGGGCATCCGCGACGTCGTCGCGGCGTACGTCGGCCTCACCAAGCCCCGGGTGATCGAGCTGCTGCTGCTCACCACGGTTCCCGTGATGTTCTTCGCCGCCCGCGGCGTCCCGCCGCTCGGGCTGGTGGTCGCCACCGTCATCGGTGGTGCACTGTCGGCCGGCTCTGCGTCGGCGCTCAACTGCGTCTACGACCGCGACATCGACGAGCAGATGCGGCGCACCCGTCGCCGGGCGCTGCCCCGGCACATCGTGTCGCCGCGGGCGGCGCTGGCCTTCGGTCTGGTGCTCGGCGTGGTGTCGACGGTGGTGCTCTACGTCTGGGTCAACCCGCTGTCGGCGGCCCTGTCGGTGCTGGCCAACGCGTTCTACGTGCTCGTCTACACGATGGTGCTCAAGCGACGCACCACCCAGAACATCGTGTGGGGCGGGCTGGCCGGGTGCTTCCCGGCACTGATCGGCTGGACGGCAGTCACCGGCGAGCTGGCCTGGGAGCCGGTCGTGCTGTTCGCCGTCGTGTTCTTCTGGACCCCGCCGCACACCTGGGCGCTCGCGCTCCGCTACCGCGAGGACTACGCGAACGTCGACGTCCCGATGCTGCCGGTGGTCGCCTCGGCCTCCGAGGTGGGCCGCCAGGTGGTGCTCTACTCCTGGGCGATGGTCGCGACCTCCCTGCTGCTGTGGCCGGTCGCCGACACCGGATGGTTCTACCCGGTCGCCGCGGTCGCGCTCGGCGCGTTCTTCCTCGTCGAGGCGCACCGCATGTGGGGCCGGGCCAGGGGCAGCAACGAGCTCAGCGTGGTCAAGCCGATGCGGCTCTTCCACTCCTCCAACCTCTACCTCTCGCTGCTGTTCGTCGCGGTCGCCCTCGACCCGCTGATCGGCTGACCGGACCAGCACCCGAGTCTTCGCGCCGCCCGGGTAGCGGTACGGACAAGTGCCCCGAACGGGTCATTTCCGGGCGCGCCCGGGCCGACCTCGCGGGAAATCGGTGACCGCGGGCCACCAAATGGGCCACCGTGACGTCAGAGGGAGATGAACGGCGGTAGGCCCGGGCACGGGGGTGCGGGCCCGCCGCCGTCATCATGTCCGGCTGCGTTCGCGCCGGACGGCATACGGCCTGGCTGTTCGGGCTGTTCGGGCGACCGGACCGTATGACGTTGCGCGGGACGTCCGGCGGGCAGCCCGCGGCGCCACTCAGACCGGCGTACGGCGCGCGGCCAGCAGCACCCAGGCGAGCGCGGCCGAGGTGAGTGCGGCGCCCAGCATGTGCAGGGCGACCAGGCCGACCGGCAGGTCGAGGGCGTACTGCGTGAACCCGACGACGCCCTGCCCGATCTCCACCGCGAGCAGCACCAGCGCGGCGGTCTCGACGCTGGTGGCGCCGCCGCGCCGGGCCAGGAAGACCAGGCCGAAGGTCAGCGCGACCAGCAGGTAGACCGCGAACGCGTGCACGTGCGAGAACAGCTGCGGGTCGAGGCCGGTGCGCGCGGCCCCGTGGTCGCCGGCGTGCGGGCCCGACCCGGTGACCACGGTGCCGAGGTACAGGACGAGCCAGCCGGCGCCGTACACCAGCCCGGCCAGCTTCTGCACGCGCCGATGGATCGGGGGAGCGGCGCTGCCCGCGACGTACGACGGAGCCCAGTCCGCGACCTCCACGAGCAGCCACACGCACAGCTGGATGATCAGCATCGACACCAGCAGGTGGAACGCGACCACCCACGGGTTCAGGTCGGTGAGCACGGTGATCCCGCCGATCACGACCTGCGCCGGCACGATCGAGGCGACGCCGAGCGCGAGCCAGGTGACCCGCCGGTTGCCGGCCCGCCAGGCGGCGAGGATGCAGAGCAGCGCGACCGCGGTCACCAGGAACGTGATCATCCGGTTGCCGAACTCGATCGCCCCGTGCAACCCGAGCTCCCCGTGCGGCACGTAGGACTCGTCGGTGCAGCGCGGCCAGGTCGGGCACCCGAGGCCCGACGCGGTCAGGCGTACGGCGCCGCCGGTCACCACGATCAGCACGTTGACGACGAGGTTGGCCACGGCGAGGTGCGGGAGGTACGGCACCAGGCCGTCCCCGGCGCGCTCGAGGAGGCGTCGGGGGCCACGGGTCAGGGTCGGCACGGTCACTCCCACCGGAAGAGTCGGGCGGCGAGCACGGAGCCCACGGCCGCCCAGGCGATCAGGACGAGCAGGGCGCTCCCGGCCACGGTGCCCTCGAGCAGGGCGTTGCGGAGGACGTCGCCGAGGGCCCCGGACGGCAGCAGGGCGAGCGGAGCCTCGGCCGCGCCGTACGTCGACCGGGGCACGACCACCCCGCCACCGGTCAGGAGCAGCAGGTAGACGAGGTTGGCGGCGGCCAACGTGGCCTCCGCACGGAGGGTGCCGGCCAGCGCCAGCCCGAGTGAGGCGAACGCGAGCGTCCCGAGCAGCGCACCGAGCAGCGCCACGAGCCAGCCGGTGACGCCGCCGCCGGGGTCCCAGCCGAGCGCGAACGCGACCGCGCAGATGACGACCGCCTGGAGTCCCTGGACGATGAGCAGCGAGCCGACCTTGCCGAGCAGCAGGCCCGAGCGGGGCAGGGGCGAGGCGCCGAGCCGCTTGAGCAGGCCGTAGCGTCGCTCGAACCCGGTGGCGATCGCCAGCGACGTGAACGAGGTGGACATCACCGCCAGCGCGAGCACGCCCGGGGTGAGGACGTCCACGGGCCGGTGCGCGAGGTCGAGCCCCATTCGCTCGGCACCGAGCACCCCTCCGACCAGCGCGAGCACCGGGATCACGACGGCCAGCAGCAGCTGCTCGCCGTTGCGCAGCAGCAGCCGGGTCTCCATGGACGCCTGGGCCCGGACCATGCGGAGGTACGGCGCGGCGCCCGGCGCGGGCGTGAAGGTGCCGGTCGCGGGGCTCACGGCGCCAGCTCCCGCCCGGTGATCTGCAGGAATACGTCCTCCAGGGTGCGCTGGCCGAGGCTGAGCGACTCGGGCAGCACACCCTGCTCCTCGCACCACGCCGACACCTTCGCGAGCGTCGAGGCGTCGGCCGGCCCGGTGATCAGCAGGCTCTGCTGGTTGATCTCGGTGACCTCGGTGCCGCTGCCGAGGGTGGCGCGCAGCGACTCCGGCGCCTCCCGGGGGAACGGCTCGGTCACCACCAGCCGGATCGTGGCCTGGCCGCGCGCGCGGGTCAGCTCGAACGGCGACCCGGTGGCGACCACCCGGCCGCGGTCGATGACGTGGACGGTGTCCGCGAGCCGCTCGGCCTCCTCCATGTAGTGGGTGGTGAGCACCACAGTCACGCCGTCGGCCTTGAGCTCCTCGACCAGCTCCCAGGTGGTGCGCCGCGCGGCCGGGTCCATGCCGGCCGTCGGCTCGTCGACGAACACCAGCTCGGGCCGCCCGACCACCGCCATCGCGAGGCCGAGCCGCTGCTGCTGCCCGCCCGAGAGTCGGCGGTACGGCGTGCGGCCACACTCGGCGAGCCCGAGACGCTCGACCAGCATCGGGACCGGCAGCGGGTTCGCGTGCAGCCGGGCCACGTGCTCGAGCATCTCGACCGCACGGACCCCCGACCACGCGCCACCGGACTGCAGCATCACGCCGATCCGGGGCAGCAGCGCCCTCCGCTCGCGGACCGGGTCCAGCCCGAGCACCCGCACGGTGCCCTGCTGCGCGGCCCGGAAGCCCTCGCAGGTCTCCAGCGTGGTCGTCTTGCCGGCTCCGTTCGGGCCGAGGACCGCGGTGACCGTGCCACGTTCGACGGTGAGCGAGAGCCCGTCGACGGCGCGGGTCTCGCCGTACCGCATGTGGAGTCCCTCGATCGCCACGGCAGGGGAGGACGACGCGGGCACGCGCATAGTCTAGGAACGGGGCACGCGCCCGTCCGGCTCCGGGTGGCCCGGGAGGCCGGGGAAGGTGGCGGGGATCTCGTCCGGACGAATCGTTATCCGACCGTTCCTGCTCTCCGCCGTAAATCGTTCGGCGTCGTCGGTGGTCTCTCCTAGGGTCGGGGGCATGAGTCCACGAGCGGCGATCGAAGCCGAGAACCTCGTCAAGCACTTCGGTGAGACGGTGGCGGTGGACGGGGTGAGCTTCTCCGTGCCCGAGGGCACGGTGCTCGGCATGCTCGGTCCCAATGGCGCCGGCAAGACCACGACCGTGCGCATGATGACGACCCTGACCGAGCCGACCGCAGGCACCGCCCGGGTGGCCGGCCACGACGTCGTCCGTGAGCCGGCTGCCGTCCGTCGAGCGATGGGGCTGACCGGGCAGGCCGCCACGGTCGACGAGCTCCTGACCGGCCGGGAGAACCTGCGTCTGATCGGCTCGCTCTACGGCCTCTCCCCGGCGTACGTCAAGCGCGCCAGCGAGGAGCTCCTGGGGCGGTTCAGCCTCGCGGACGCCGGCGACCGGATCGCCAAGACCTACTCCGGCGGCATGCGGCGACGGCTCGACCTCGCGGTCAGCCTGATCGCCAGGCCGCCGGTCCTGTTCCTCGACGAGCCCACCACCGGCCTCGACCCGCGCAGCCGGGTGGAGCTGTGGGACGTCCTCCGCGGCCTGGTGCGCGAGGGCACCACGCTGCTGCTCACCACGCAGTACCTCGAGGAGGCCGACCAGCTCGCCGACCGGATCGTGGTGATCGACCGCGGCACGGTGATCGCCGAGGGCACCCCGCTCGAGCTCAAGGACGCCTCCGGAGCGGCCGCGCTGGTGATCACGGTGTCCCGCGCCGGTGACCTCCCGATCGCCGAGCGGATGCTCCGCGAGCACGTCAGCGAGGTGCACGTCGACGAGGGGGCCCGGCAGCTCACCGCCCCGGCCAACGGTCTCGGCGACATGACCCGCATCGCCGGGGTCTTCGCGCACAGCGAGATCGAGCTCGACGACCTCGGCCTCAAGCGCCCGAGCCTCGACGACGTGTTCCTGCACCTGACCGGACACCGGGCCGAGGACGCCCAGGACGGCGAGTCGTCCGACGACACCAGCACTACCGACGCAGGGGAGAAGGTCCCGTGACCACGCAGAGCGAGGCCGTCCGCAGCGAGACGCGCGACGAGCGACCGGAGATCCGCCCGACGGGACTGCTGCGCCAGTCGCTCGCGATCACCCGCCGCAACCTCATCCACATCAAGCGGATGCCGGAGATGCTGCTCGACGTGACCATCCAGCCGGTCATGTTCGTGCTGCTGTTCGCGCTCGTGTTCGGTGGGTCCATCAAGACCTCGTCGGAGAACGGCTACAACGAGTGGATCATGGCTGGGATCATGGGCCAGACGATCGCGTTCTCGTCGTTCGTCGTCGCCGTCGGGCTCACCGCCGACCTCGACAAGGGCATCGTCGACCGGATGCGGTCGTTGCCGATCAACTCGTCGGCGGTGCTCGTCGGCCGGAGCATCTCCAGCCTCATGCACTCCAGCATCGGCATCGTGGTGATGTCCGTGACCGGCCTGATCATCGGCTGGCGGATCCGTGACGGGTTCCTCGACGCGGTCCTCGCCTACGCCCTGATGCTGCTCTGGGGCTTCTCGATGATCTGGGTCGGCATCTGGGTGGGCTCGGCGATGCGCTCGGTGGAGGCGGTCAACGGCCTCATGTTCGCCACCATGTTCCCGATCACGTTCGTCGCCAACACGTTCGCGCCGACCGAGAACATGCCGGACTGGCTCCAGACCATCGCCGAATGGAACCCGATCTCCTCACTCGTCCAGGCGTGCCGGGAGCTCTGGGGCAACACGCCCCCGCTGGGTGACGACGCGGCGCTCCCGTTGCAGTACCCCGTGATCTCGACGGTCCTGTGGACGATCGCGATCACGGCGGTGGTGGCCCCGCTCGCGATCCGCTCGTTCCGCCGCCGCACCCAGGACTGAGCAGCAGGACGGGGCAGCCAAGGACGGAGCAGCCAGGACGGAGCAGCCAGGACGGGGCAGCCGGAGGGGCAGCAGGGCTGGCCCGGGCGTCACTCCCGCCCGGCGACCAGCGCGGCCAGCAGGTCCGGCTCGTCGCTGATGATGCCGTTGACCCCGATCGTCAGCAGGCCCTCCAGCACCCCGGTGTCGTTGACCGGCCAGGTCATCACCACCTCGACGTGGTCGAGGAGCTCCCCGACCAGGGTCTTGTCGAGCAGGCTGCGGTGCACCGACACCCCGTGCACCCGGCTCCCCGTGACCAGCCGGGTGCGCAGCCGGGCGAGCTCCGCGCGGGTGCGGGCGGAGAGGACGGGCCGCACGTAGGGCAGCCCCGTCAGGAGCTCGACGGACGGCCAGTGCCGCCCGCACACGAGCAGCGGGCGGTCGTGCCCGAGCTCGTGCAGCAGCCGAGCCGCGGATCGGGCGGCCCGGGTGTGCCTGCCCTTGAGGTCGAGCATGAACGTGGTGCCGTGCCGGTCGGCCTCGAGAAGCTCGCGCAGGCCGAGGCGGGGCGCGGAGGCGGAGGCCAGCTCCCACCGGTCCCAGAGGAACGGCAGCGGCCCGGCCGTCTTGAGGTGTCGCACCTCGAGCCGCCCGCGGTGCTCGTGCACGTCGCACTCGATGACGTCGACGCCCAGCGCGTTGGCCTCGTGCAGGCCGGCCAGCGAGTTGCCGGCGCGGTGCGCGATCGCCAGCACGCTCATGGTTCCTCCCTCCGCCGGCGCAGCCGTCGCCGCTCGAGCCGCAGGGCCACGGCGTGCCCGACCAGGGCGAGCGCCGCGCCGGCGACGACGTCGAGCACGAAGTGGTTGGCGGTCGCCACCACCGCCACCATCATGGCGACCGGCAGCGCGAGGCCGACCAGGCGGAGCCAGGCCGTGGTCGCCGCCGAGACGACCGCGATCCCGACCAGCAGGTCCCAGCCGTAGTGCAGGCTCGGCATCGCGGCGTACTGGTTGACGAAGGCCGGCGGCTGCAGCACCCGGTACGCGTCGGAGCTCCGGGTCACCGTGTCGACCAGCCCGTCGTCGGCCAGCCGCGGCGGCGCCACCGGGTACGTCGCGAAGATCAGCAGCCCGATGGCGCCGGAGACCAGCATCCCGTCGCGGAGCCGGAGGAAGACCTCGCGGTGGTGCCAGGCGGTCCAGACCATCACCAGCACGATGACCGGCCAGTGACCGAAGACGTAGACCCAGTTGACCAGCGTCTCGCCGAGGTGGGAGGACTCGAACGGCGCCTGCACCTCGGCCTCGACCGCGATCCCCAGCCGCTGCTCGAGAGCGGCGAGGTCGCGGGCGTGTGCCAGCGCCGTGTCCTCAGCCCCCTCGGTGAGGCCGCGCACCCGGAAGTAGACGAAGACGCCCAGCGCCACCAGCCCCGCCTGCCCGAGGACCCAGGCCAGGCGCGACCGCGCCAGCCGAGTGCCCCGCGAGATGTCCATGGCTGCCTCCGGCAGGTACGCGGTCGGTGGTGGGACGTGCCACGGCAACGTCCCCTCCATCGTGGGCAGGCCGACGCGGCCGTCGCCGGGGGCGAAGGTCCCGAGTCGGACCCCCATCCGGCCCCCGGGCGGGTACGCCGAGGGGTCAGGCGGTCACGGGAGCCGGGGTGCGGGCGGCCCGGCGGGCGAGGACCAGGCTGACGCCGCCGAGCGCGAGCGCCGGCAGCCACGCGACAGCGGCCTTGATGGCGACCGCGGCCGCAGCGGCCGCCCACGGCACGCCGAGCGCGACGAGGGCGACCACGAGGGCGCCGTCGCGCGGGCTGGCGCCGTTCGGACCGGGGACCGCGCCGGCGACCTGGCTGGCCCCGAACGCCCCCAGCAGCTGCAGGGGCGACAGGGAGTGGCCGGTGGCTGCCAGGGTCCCGAGCAGCAGGCCGGCGATGCTCAGCTGGTACCCCGCGGACAGCAGCAGGCCGTGGGCCAGCCGGCGGGGAGGCGGCAGCGGGCGCCGCGGGAGCAGGTCGGGCCGGAACCGCCGGACCACGACGAGGGCGACGAGTGCGGCCAGCGCGAGCCCGACCGCGGGGAGGAGCATGCGCAGCGGCAGCTCGGAGCCGGCGAAGACGACGAAGGCAGCCAGGCCGAGCGCGCCGAGCAGGCGGTCCGTGCCGACGCTCGCGACCGCGTCGCCGCGGCGCAGGCCGGCCTTGGTCAGGCGGTGGTAGCGCCACGCGTCCGCCCCGACGTGACCCGGCGTGAGCAGGCCGAGCAGCTCGGACTCGGCGTACGCGCGCAGGTGCCACCGCCGGCCGAGGTCGGCATCGGTCACGGCACGCCAGCGCAGCGGGCAGAGGACGTACTTGCCGATCACCCACGGCAGCAGGCCCAGCGCGACCGGCCACGGGCTCACGTGGGGGATCCGGGGGAGGGTCAGCACGGGGACGAGGACGCTGACCACCACTCCGAGGACGAGCGCGGTCCGGGACTGCAGGAGGGAGCGGAGCTGCATGGGGTCCTTCCGAGGCTCCGGGAGAGCGGCGTCCGCAGGGGCGTCGTCGACCGCGGGGACGTGCTCCATCATCATGAACGCTGCGGCGCCCGTACCCAAATTCGGACATTTCGCCACCCCGGACCGCCATCGGTCCGGACCGGTCGCGGCGCGCCACGCCGGCCTCCGGGGGCCAGGCCCTCAGGCGGTGACCGCGGCGTGCCGTACGACGCCCTCCACGACGGTGCCCGCGTCGCGGCCGACGCCGAGCAGGAGCGACGAGCCGCGCGTGCGGAGGAAATGGACGCCGCAGAACCACAGGCCGGGGACCGCGGTCGCCAGGTCCTCTCCGACGACGGGGAAGCCCATCTTGTCGAACACCGGCAGGTCCACCCAGGTGGCGTGGTCAGGCCGGAAGCCGGAGGTCACGACGACCGCGCCGAACCCGGACAGGTCGACCTCGGTCGGCGCGTCCGCCCGGAACGGTGCCGGGTCCGGGACCGGTGGAAGGGCATCGCCGAGGCTGCCGCGCAGCAGGCGGTGGGCGTCCGCCCAACGTGCGTCGCCGAAGGCCACCGACTCCGCGAGGTCCCCGGCGAACCGCGCGGTGCCGTCGCGGACGCCCTCGAGGTGGCCGACCAGGGTGACGCCGAGGTCCTGGAGGACCCGGTAGTGGAGGTCGTGGCCGCCGTGGGCACCCGTGGCCTGGATGTTCGCCCACAGGCGAGCGGCGGGCGAGGGCAGCACGGACAGCGGCTGCCCGAAGAACCCGACCCGGTCGAGCCACGTGACGAGGTCGAGATCGCCGATCCGGCGCGGCCCCCACGGCGCCCTCCCGCAGGCGAGCACCGGGTCGCGCCCCGCAACGTGCAGCTCCTCGGCGAGCTGGACGCCGGTCTGGCCGCTCCCCACGACCAGCACGCGGCCCGGGGGAAGTGACGCGGGGTCGTGGTAGGCGGTCACGTCGAGGACGCTGACGGACGCGGGGAAGCCGGCCGCAGCAGCCGGCAGGTACGGCCGGGGGAAGGCGCCGGTGCACACGACCACCTGGTCGGCGTCGACGGGCCCCTCGCTGGTCGTGGCCCGGAAGCCGCGGCCGGGTGCCCTGCCGAGCCGGTCGACGCGGACACCGGTCCGGATCTCGCCGGCGCCTCCGGCGTACGACACGAGGTAGTCGACGATGGCGTCCCTGGGCACGTGACCCTCCGGGTCCGGCCCGTCGTACGGCGCGCCCGGCAGGTCGAGCGTCCAGTTCGGCGTGACGAGGGTGAAGCTCTCCCAGCGCGAGCGCCAGGACGCGGCCACGGAGGCCTGCTCGAGCACCACGTGGTCGACCCCCGCGGCACGCAGGCCGCGGCTCACCGTGAGGCCGGCCTGACCGGCGCCGACCACCACCACGCCCGCGCGGTCGCCCATGCCTCATTGCACTGCGGCTCCGCGCGCCGCTGCCATCGAGGTCCAGACCGGCGGGTGCGGGACCGTTGACGGTCCTTAGGGAACCCTTACTTGAAGCGCCTCGGGCATTAACGTCACAATGATGTTGTGCAATTCGCCAGGACCCCGGTCGCGGCCCCCGAGGGGGACGCGCCGACCCGCGCCCGCGTGGCCCGGACGATCCTCGAGAACGGTCCCTCCACCGCGGCCGACCTGGCGCGCCGGCTCGACCTCACCCCGGCCGCCGTACGCCGGCACCTCGACCACCTGGTCGAGGAGGGCACCGTCGAGGCGGGGGAGCAGCGGGTCTACGGCACCCGCGGTCGCGGCCGCCCGGCCCGCGTCTTCCGGCTCACCGAGAGCGGGCGTGACGGCTTCGAGTCGCAGTACGACGCGCTGGCGGTCGACGCGCTCCGCTACCTCGCGGAGGCGCACGGTGAGGAGGCCGTGGTCGCGTTCGCCCGCCGCCGGGTGGCGTTCATCGAGACCGACTTCGCCGAGGTCACCGAGGCGCAGCCGGACCTCAGCCCGGCGCAGGCCCTGGCGGAGGTGCTGACCCGGGGCGGCTACGCCGCCGGCGTCCGGGACATCCCGATCGGCGAGCAGCTGTGCCAGCAGCACTGCCCGGTCGCGCACGTCGCGCACGAGTTCCCGCAGCTGTGCGAGGCCGAGACCGAGGCGATCGGCAAGGTGCTCGGCCACCACGTCCAGCGGCTGGCGACCATCGCGCACGGCGACGGCGTCTGCACCACGTGCATCCCGCACACCCCGAACCAGCACACCGCACCCGCGGCGCCGGCCTCCGGCACCGCCCACGAGACCCCCGAGAAGTAAGGACGGCACTCCGCATGACGAGCACTGCCAACGGCCCGACGATCGAGGAGCTCAACCCCGAGCTCCAGGGCATCGGCCGCTACGAGTTCGGCTGGGCCGACCCCGACACCGCCGGCGCGTCTGCGCAGCGTGGCCTCAACGAGGCCGTGGTCCGCGACATCTCGGCCAAGAAGAGCGAGCCGCAGTGGATGCTCGACCTGCGCCTGAAGGGCCTCAAGCTCTTCGACCGCAAGCCGATGCCCACGTGGGGCTCCGACCTGTCGACGATCGACTTCGACAACATCAAGTACTTCGTCCGCTCCACCGAGAAGCAGGCGGCCTCGTGGGACGACCTCCCCGAGGACATCAAGAACACCTACGACAAGCTCGGCATCCCGGAGGCGGAGAAGCAGCGCCTCGTCGCCGGCGTCGCCGCCCAGTACGAGTCCGAGGTGGTCTACCACCAGATCCGCGAGGACCTCGAGGAGCAGGGCGTCATCTTCCTCGACACGGACACCGCGCTGAAGGAGCACCCGGAGCTCTTCCAGGAGTACTTCGGCACCGTGATCCCGGTCGGCGACAACAAGTTCGCCGCGCTCAACACCTCGGTCTGGTCCGGCGGGTCGTTCATCTACGTGCCCAAGGGCGTCCACGTGGACATCCCGCTGCAGGCCTACTTCCGGATCAACACCGAGAACATGGGCCAGTTCGAGCGCACGCTGATCATCGTCGACGAGGACGCCTACGTGCACTACGTCGAGGGCTGCACCGCGCCGATCTACAGCTCCGACTCGCTGCACTCCGCGGTCGTCGAGATCATCGTGAAGAAGGGTGGCCGCTGCCGCTACACGACGATCCAGAACTGGTCGAACAACGTCTACAACCTCGTCACCAAGCGAGCGACCTGCGAGGCCGGCGCGACCATGGAGTGGGTGGACGGCAACATCGGCTCCAAGGTCACCATGAAGTACCCCGCGGTCTACCTCCTCGGCGAGCACGCCAAGGGCGAGACGCTGTCGATCGCCTTCGCCGGCGAGGGTCAGCACCAGGACGCGGGCGCCAAGATGGTGCACGCCGCGCCGCACACCTCCTCCTCGATCCTGAGCAAGTCGGTGGCCCGCGGCGGCGGCCGCACGTCGTACCGCGGCCTGATCCAGGTCAACGAGGGCGCCCACGGCTCGAAGTCCAACGTCCTCTGCGACGCGCTCCTGGTCGACCAGATCAGCCGCTCCGACACCTACCCGTACGTCGACATCCGCGAGGACGACGTGTCGATGGGTCACGAGGCGTCGGTCTCGAAGGTCTCCGACGACCAGCTCTTCTACCTGATGTCCCGCGGCATGGCCGAGGACGAGGCGATGGCGATGATCGTGCGCGGCTTCGTCGAGCCGATCGCGAAGGAGCTGCCGATGGAGTACGCCCTCGAGCTGAACCGGCTCATCGAGCTCCAGATGGAAGGCGCTGTGGGGTGACCCTCTTCCGCGGCCCCGTGGCGACCGCCGCCTACGGCGACGTCCCTCGCGCGGGGGCGGCGCGTCGGCCGGGCAACGCCGGCTGCTGGTTGCTCTCCGCTGCGGCCGCCGCGGCCAAGCCCCTTTAGTGCGCGAGGGACCTCGCCTTCGGCATCGGTCGGAGGTGGCCCGCCCGTGCATCACCCCGAACAGACGTGAAGACAGAAAGCGAACGTAGTGACTGCAACTGCTGAGACGCCGGCCGTGGCCGAGGCGATCGAGACGGCGAAGGTGTCGTCGCACCTGCACCCGGAGGGGTCGTTCGACGTCGACGCCCACGTGGTGCCGACCGGCCGCGAGGAGATCTGGCGGTTCACGCCGCTCAAGCGGCTGCGTGGGCTGCACGCGGACGCCGCGCTGGACGGGACGACCGTGGGCGCGGAGTTCGACGCGCCCGAGGGCGTCGTGGTCGAGCGGATCGCGGCCGACTCCGAGCGGCGCGGGTCGAGCGGGTTCGTGCCGCGCGACCGGATCGCGGTGCGGGCCTGGCACGGCGCCGCGACGGCGTACGCCGTGACCGTCCCGAAGGAGACCGTCCTCGACCAGCCGGTCGTCATCGACCTGACCGGCACCTCCGTCGAGGGCGCCTCCGCCACGCACGTGGTGGTGACCGCCGAGGCGCACAGCAAGGCGACCGTGGTCTTCCGGTACGCCGGCAGCGCGACGCTCGCGGACCTCGCCGAGTTCGTGGTCGGCGACGGCGCCCAGCTGACCGTGGTCAACATCGACGACTGGGCCGACGACGCGGTCCGCGCCGGCACCCGCCACGCGCAGGTCGGCCGGGACGCGGAGTTCCGCCACGTCGACGTCACCTTCGGCGGCGACGTGGTCCGCCACGACACCACCGCCGAGTACGCCGGCCCGGGTGGGTCCGTGGAGATGCTCGGCCTCTACTTCGCCGACGAGGGCCAGCACATCGAGCACCGCCTGTTCGTCGACCACACCGCGCCGCACACCAAGAGCCACGTCGTCTACAAGGGCGCGCTGCAGGGCGAGGGCGCGCACACCGTGTGGGTCGGCAACGTGCTGATCCGCAAGGTCGCGGAGGGCATCGAGACCTACGAGGAGAACCGCAACCTCGTGCTCACCGACGGCTGCCAGGCCGACTCGGTGCCGAACCTCGAGATCGAGACCGGCGAGATCGAGGGCGCCGGCCACGCGTCCGCGACCGGTCGGTTCGACGACGAGCAGCTGTTCTACCTCCGCTCGCGCGGCGTCGCCGAGGACGAGGCCCGCCGCCTGGTCGTGCACGGCTTCTTCAACGACCTGATCCGCAAGATCAACGTGCCGCAGATCGAGGAGAAGCTGGTCGCCACCGTCGAGGCCGAGCTCGCCAAGAACGTCCTGAAGGGGCTCGACTGATGGCGTTCGAGCGGGTCTGCGCCCAGGACGAGGTGTCCGCCGACGAGGCCCTCGCCGTGCTGGTCGACGACCTCGAGGTCGCGATCGCCAAGGACGGCGAGGAGTTCTTCGCCATCCGCAACGAGTGCTCGCACGCCGCGGTCGCGCTCTCGGAGGGCGAGGTCGCCGGCGGCACCGTCGAGTGCTGGTTGCACGGCTCCTGCTTCGACCTGCGCACCGGCAAGCCCACCCACCTCCCGGCGACCGAGCCGGTGGCGACGTTCCCCGTGCAGCTGAGGGACGGCGACGTCTACGTCGACGTCACCACCTCGCTCAACGGCGTACGCCCCGACTGACCGGCCGGCCGCCCCACCCCCCAGACTTCGAGAGAGAAGAGAGAACGACACGATGAGCACGCTGGAGATCAAGGACCTGCACGTCTCGGTGGACACCGAGGACGGGGCCAAGGAGATCCTCAAGGGCGTCACGCTGACCATCAAGGGCGGCGAGACCCACGCGATCATGGGCCCGAACGGCTCGGGCAAGAGCACGCTGGCCTACTCGATCGCGGGTCACCCGAAGTACACCGTCACCGCCGGCACGGTGACCCTCGACGGCGAGGACGTCCTCGCGATGTCCGTCGACGAGCGGGCCCGGGCCGGGCTGTTCCTCGCCATGCAGTACCCCGTCGAGGTGCCCGGCGTCTCCGTCGCGAACTTCCTGCGCACCGCCAAGACCGCGATCGACGGCGAGGCCCCGAAGCTGCGCACCTGGGTCAAGGACGTCAACACCGCCCTGGAGCAGCTCGACCTCGACGCGTCGTTCTCGCAGCGCTCGGTCAACGAGGGCTTCTCCGGCGGCGAGAAGAAGCGCCACGAGATCGCCCAGCTCGAGCTGCTGGACCCGACCTTCGCGGTTCTCGACGAGACCGACTCCGGCCTCGACATCGACGCGCTGAAGACCGTGTCCGAGGGCGTGAACCGGTTCCGTGCCAAGGAGGACCGCGGCGTCCTGCTGATCACGCACTACACGCGCATCCTGCGCTACATCCAGCCCGACTTCGTGCACGTGTTCGTGGCCGGCCGGATCGCCGAGGAGGGCGGCCCGGAGCTGGCGGAGCAGCTCGAGGCAGAGGGTTACGACAAGTACACGAAGGTCCGAGCGTAGCGAGGAGGTTGAGGTGCGAGGGCGCGCAGCGCCCGAGCCTCGAAACCCCCGCCCTGCCACAACAGACCGCACGAAAGGAGACCGCGATGGACGGCTTGTTGCCCGACCTGGAGCTGATCCGCAAGGACTTCCCGATCCTCCAGCGCACGCTGGCGGGTGGGCACCCGCTGGTCTACCTCGACAGCGCCAACACCTCGCAGAAGCCGCAGGTCGTGATCGACACCATGGTCGACCACCTCGAGCGGCACAACGCCAACGTCGCCCGCGCCATGCACCAGCTCGGCGCGGAGTCATCGGAGGCGTTCGAGGCGGCCCGCGACAAGGTGGCGTCGTTCATCAAGGCGCCGTCGCGGGACGAGGTGGTCTTCACCAAGAACGCCTCCGAGGCGCTCAACCTCGTGGCGAACACGCTCGCGTGGAAGGGCCCGCTGCAGGTCGGTGAGGGCGACGAGGTCGTGATCACCGAGATGGAGCACCACTCCAACATCGTGCCGTGGCAGCTGCTCACCGAGCGCACCGGCGCGACCCTGCGCTGGTTCGGCCTCACCGACGACGGCCACCTCGACACGTCGAACATCGACGACATGATCACCGAGCGCACCAAGGTGGTCTCGTTGACCTGGGTGTCCAACATGCTGGGCACGGTCAACCCGGTCGCGGAGATCGCCCGCCGGGCGCACGAGGTCGGCGCGATCGTCGTCGTCGACGCGTCGCAGGCCGCGCCGCAGCTGCCGGTCGACGTGGTCGCGTCGGGTGCCGACCTGCTCGCGTTCACCGGCCACAAGGTGGTCGGCCCGACCGGGATCGGCGTGCTCTGGGGCAAGCGCGAGGTTCTCGACCAGCTGCCGCCGTTCCTCGGGGGCGGCGAGATGATCGAGACCGTCACCATGGCGCGGTCGACGTACGCCGGGATCCCGCACAAGTTCGAGGCCGGCACCCCGCCGATCGTCGAGGCGGTCGGGCTCGGCGCCGCGGTGGACTACCTGTCCCACCTCGGCATGGAGAACGTCCACGCCCACGAGCAGGCGATCACGGCGTACGCGCTGGAGGGCCTGGCCACCGTGCCCGGCCTGACCGTGCTCGGCCCGCTCGACGCCACCCAGCGCGGGGGAGCGGTCGCCTTCGAGCTCGAGGGCGTGCACCCGCACGACGTCGCGCAGGTGCTCGACTCCCGCGGCATCGCGGTCCGGGCCGGGCACCACTGCGCGAAGCCCGCGCACGCCCGGTTCGGCGTGCAGAGCTCTACCCGGGCGTCGTCGTACCTCTACACGACGCCGGCGGAGATCGACGCGCTCGTCGAGGGCCTGGAATACGCCCGCTCCTACTTCAAGTTGGCGTGACTGCATGGACCTCGACGCGCTGTACCAGGAGATCATCCTGGACCACTACAAGAACCCCCACCATGCGGGCCTGCGGGACCCGTTCGAGGCGGAGGTGCACCACGTCAACCCCACCTGCGGAGACGAGGTGACCCTACGCGTGCACGTCTCCGACGGGGTCGTGCAGGACGTGTCGTACGACGCTCTCGGCTGCTCGATCTCGCAGGCCTCCGCGTCGGTGATGACCGACCTGGTGATCGGCAAGCCGGTCGCCGAGGCGATGGGGATCCACGAGACGTTCCTTGCCCTGATGCAGGGCCGCGGCCAGGTGGAGCCGGACGAGGAGGTGCTGGAGGACGGGATCGCGTTCGCCGGCGTCGCCAGGTTCCCGGCCCGCGTGAAGTGCGCACTACTGTCGTGGATGGCGTGGAAGGACGCCACCGCGCAGGCCGTCGGGGACGACATCACCACCAAGGAGACCAGCAATGGCTGACCAGACCGTCGACCACGGCGACCTTCCCGAGGTGACCACCGGCACCTCCACCGTCACGGAGGACGACATCACCGAGGCGATGAAGGACGTCGTCGACCCCGAGCTCGGGATCAACGTCGTCGACCTCGGCCTCGTCTACGGCGTGCACCTCGACGAGTCGTCGAACTGCGTGCTCGACATGACCCTGACCTCGGCCGCCTGCCCGCTGACCGACGTCATCCAGGACCAGACCAACGGCGCGCTCGAGGGCCTGGTCAACGACGTTGCGATCAACTGGGTCTGGATGCCGCCGTGGGGCCCGGACAAGATCACCGAGGACGGCCGCGAGCAGCTGCGCGCGCTCGGCTTCAACGTCTGACGCACCGGCCGTGACCACGGTCGCGGTGCCGGCCGCGCGCGTCGAGCGCTGGGTCGCGAACTTCGCCGACCGGCACGGGTCGGCGGAGCTCGCGGTGCGCGACGGCGCGCTGACCGGCGTCGCCGAGGACGGCTCGACGTTCGCTGCGCACCTGCCCTTCGACGCGCCGTACGACGGGCCGGCCGACGCCGCGGCGTTCGCTGCGGCGCTCACGGTCCCCGACCACTGGGGCGTGCTCCTGGTCCGCAAGGGCGGCTTCGCGGTCGCCCGGCTGGCCGGCGGCGAGCTGGTCGACCACAAGATCGGCCAGCGGCACGTCCAGGGCCGGACCAAGGCCGGGGGCCAGAGCCAGCAGCGCTTCGCCCGCCGCCGGGACAACCAGGCCCGTCAGGCGTACGAGGCCGCGGCCGGGCACGCCGCACGCATCCTGGCAGGTGGCCCTGCCCTCTCCGCCCTGGTGACCGGGGGAGACCACGCGGCGGTCGCGGCAGTCCTGGAGGAGCCGTCGCTGCGGGCGCTGCGCGCAGTCGTGGTCGAGCCGTGGCTCGCGGTCCCCGACCCGCGCCGTACCGTCCTCGACGCCGCGGTCGCCGACGCCGCCTCCGCGCGGTTCACCGTCACCAACCGCTGAGCCGCGTCCCTCCGGGCCATTGCCTGCTCGCCGCGCTTGCTGCCACTCTGGTCGCGGAGGCGAAAGGGGAGGGCCATGTTCCAACGCCACGGCGTGCCGCGGGAGCGCATCGACGTGCTCCGCCAGGTTCCGTTCTTCGACGGCCTGTCGAACAAGCACCTCGCACGGATCGACCAGCACCTCGACGAGGTGAACGTCGAGCCGGGGCGGGTGCTCACGGAGCAGGGTGAGGGCGCCTACGAGGCGTTCATCATCGCCGACGGGGTCGCCGAGATCCGCAAGGACGGCAAGGTGCTCCGCGACACCGACATCGGGGAGCTGATCGGGGAGATCGGCATCCTCAAGCACTCCCTGCGCTCGGCCACGGTGGTCGCGAAGACCCCGATGCGGTTGCTGGTGCTCAACGCCAACGAGATGTCCGCTCTGCTGCGCGAGGACAAGAAGGTCGCCGAGCGGGTCCAGGAGAACCTCGACCGCCACCTCGAGGGCCGCTGACCCCCTTCGTCGACTCGCGCCTCCCTGAGGGTTGAATCGTGCTTCCCTGAGGGTTGAGTCGCGTCTTCCTCGGGCTCGAGTTGCGCCTCGCTCCCGGCCCGGGCAAGGCAGGCGCGACTCAACGGTCAGCGAGGCGCGACTCAACGGTCAGCGAGGCGCGACTCAACGAGACCGGCGGAGGAGCGCGCGGCGGCGGTCGTCCCAGCGGGTGGCGAGGTCGGCGAGCTCCTCGTCGACGAACACCAGGAACTCGCGGGTCAGCACCAGGCGGACCCGGCGCGGGTCGTCGTCACCGAGGTCGGCGATCGCCTCGTCGAGCGCGCCCACCATCGGGGCGTAGAGCTGGTCCCGGCGCAGCATCGCGGTGTGCCAGGCGTCGTCGTCGACGACGTACACGTCCCTGCGGGAGCCGCGGTGCCGCTCGCGCCGCAGCATGCCGACCCGGGCGAGGTAGTTGACCGCCCCGGACACGCCCGCCGGGCTGACCTCCAGGGCGGCGGCCAGCTCCGCGGCCGTCATCCGGCCGTCCTCGTCGGAGAGCAGCGCCGCGAAGGCCCGCGAGGGGAGTCGGGGGAGGCCCGCGTCGGTGAGGGCGCCGCCCATCCGCTCCACGAAGCGGAGGTCGTTCACCGAGTGCGTCATGTCACGGATTCTAGAACATTCAGAAATACATGAACAGTGAGTAGGCTGCTGCCATGGGCGACCCCATCGAGATCCACCAGCTCGTGAAGACCTTCGGCCCGACGCGGGCGCTCGACGGCCTCGACCTCACGGTCCGGACCGGGGAGATCCACGGTTTCCTCGGCCCCAACGGGTCAGGCAAGTCCACGACGATCCGGGTGCTCCTCGGGATGCTGCGTGCCGACTCGGGATCGGTGCGCCTCCTGGGTGGGGACCCGTGGCACGAGGCGGCGAGCCTCCACCGACGGCTGGCCTACGTGCCCGGTGAGGTGAACCTGTGGCCCAACCTGACCGGCGGTGAGGTGATCGACCTGCTCGGCCGCCTGCGCGGCGGGATCGACGAGAAGCGGCGCGCCGACCTGCTCGAGCGGTTCGAGCTGGACCCGACCAAGAAGGGCCGCAGCTACTCCAAGGGCAACCGCCAGAAGGTGGCGCTCGTCGCGGCGCTCGCGGCCGACGTCGAGCTGCTGGTCCTCGACGAGCCGACCACCGGCCTCGACCCGATCATGGAGAGCGTCTTCCAGGAGTGCGTCGACGACTTCCGCGACAGCGGACGGTCGGTGCTGCTCTCGAGCCACATCCTCGCCGAGGTCGAGCGGCTCTGCGACCGGGTCAGCATCATCCGCGCCGGGAGGTGCGTCGAGTCCGGCACGCTCGGCGACCTCCGCCACCTCACCCGTACGTCGATCCAGGCCGAGCTCGCCCGGCCGCCGGTCGGGCTCGCGGGTCTTCCCGGCGTGCACGACGTCGAGGTCGACGGGACCCGGGTGGCGCTGGAGGTCGACACCCCGCAGATCGACGGAGTGCTCGACGTGCTCCGCGCGGGCGGCGTCCGGTCGCTGACCAGCCAGCCGCCCACGCTCGAGGAGCTCTTCCTGCGCCACTACGGCGACCAGGTGGAGGACGGAGCGCCGACCGAGGACGGCGAGCGGCCGTGACCGGCGTCCGGATCCTGCTCTGGTCCTTCCTGTACCGCGACAAGTGGCACCTGTTCTGGTGGACCCTCGGCCTCACGATCCTCTACTGGAGCCAGGCCTACAGCGTCGGCGGCCTCTACACGAGCCAGGCCGAGTTCGACACCGCCGCGGCCGCGATGGATAACAACGCCGCGTTCATCGCGATGGCCGGTCCGGCCCGGGCGCTCAACACCATCGGCGGCCAGGTCACCTGGCAGTCCACGGCGTTCGGGGCGATCCTGGCCGGGTTGATGAGCATGTTCCTCATCGGGCGACACACCCGCGGCGAGGAGGAGTCCGGCCGCGACGAGCTGCTCCGGGCCGCCCCGATCGGTCGGCAGGCCACGACCACCGCTGCGCTGCTGCACGCGATGATCGCCAACGTCCTGGCCGGCCTGGGGGTCGCGCTCAGCCTGATCGCCTACCCGCTCGACGTGCCCGACTCGATCGCGCTCGGAGTCGGCCTGACCCTGACCGGGTGGGTGTTCTGCGGCACCGCGCTGCTCGCGGTCCAGCTCACCAGCAGCACCCGGTCGGCGTACGGCATCGCCGGCACCGTGATCGGTGTCGCCTACCTGCTGCGGGCCGTCGGTGACATCGGCAACGGAGCGCTGAGCTGGCTCTCGCCGATGGGGTGGTACCAGGCGATGCACGCGTTCTCCGGCCTGCGCTGGTGGCCTGCGCTGCTGCTGGTCGTCGGCACGGCCGCCGGCGTCGTCGCGGCGTACGTCGTGTTCCTGCGCCGTGACTACGGCGCCGGGGTGGTCCCGGTACGCCCGGGACCCGACCGGGCCTCGCCCGGGCTCGGCACCGGCCTCGGCCTGGCCTGGCGGCTGCAGCGCGGCGCGTTCCTCGGGTGGGGGATCGGGCTGCTGCTGGGCGGACTGTCGTACGGCGCGATGGGTGACGACGTGGGCGACATCGTGGGGGACTCGCAGGCCTCGCGCGACCTGTTCGTCCAGTCCGGCGACATCGTCGAGGGGTTCTACGCGACCGCGGTCCTCATGCTCGCGATGATCGCCGCCGGCTACGCCATCTCGTCGGCGCTGCGACCCCGCGGCGAGGAGGACGACGGGCGCGTGGAGTCGCTGATCGCGACGGCGCTGTCGCGGCGGGCGTGGCTGCTCGGCCACGTCACGGTGACCGTGCTGGGCACCGTCGTGGTGGTGCTCGGCGGCGGCGTCGGCCTCGGCGCCGGCTTCGCGCTGGTGACCGGGGACGGCGAGGCGTTCGGCCGCTACGCCCTGGCCACGCTCGCCTACCTCGCGCCCGTGCTGGTGCTGGCCGCGCTGGCGAGGCTGCTGTACGGCGTCGCCCCGCGGTGGGCGAGCCTGGCCTGGCTGGCGCTGGTCTTCAGCTTCGTGATCATGCTGTTCGGCGAGCTGCTGCAGATCCCGCAGGGTGTCCAGGACCTCTCGCCGTTCGAGCACCTGGCCCTGGTGCCGGCCCAGCCGTTCACCTGGACCCCATGGCTGGTGCTGATGGCGCTCGCGGCCGCGCTCTCCGCGGCCGGCCAGCTCGCGTTCGCTCGTCGCGACGTCCACGGATAGCGAGCCCCGGTCTGTCAGGATGACCGCCATGTGGCAGCCGGAGCCGGGATGGCAGCCGCTCGGGTCGGGGAGCAGCAGCTCCACGGTCGGGGTGTGGCTCGCCGGGGACCGGGTGGTGAAGCGCCTGGCCGCGCCGCTGCCGGGGGACGCCGAGCTCTACTCGAACCCGCGGCACGTCGGCTACTGGCGGCGTGCCGCCGACGTGGCGCTGAGCGGCGTCGTCGAGGACACCGCCGGCCTGCGCTCGCCGGCCGCGCTCGGCGTCGAGGAGGACGACGAGGGGATCACGTTGTGGCTCCCGCAGGTGCCGGAGGCGCCGCCGACCGGGTTGTTCGTCGCCCGCAGCCTCGGGGAGCTCGCCGGGCACGTGCTGCCCGACCTGCCGTGGCTGGCCCACGACCAGCTCCGGGACCGGTTGCGGCTCGTGGAGCGCAGGGGCGGCTGGCCGACCCTCGCCCGGACCACCGTCGCCGACGTGGCCGACCACCTCTGGAACCGGCGAGGGAGGTACCTCGACCTGCTGGACGAGCTGCCGGTGGTCACCCAGCACGGCGACCCGACGCCGGGCAACCTGCACGCGCACGACGAGCGCGGGGTGATCGCGCTGGACTGGGCACAGCTCGGCACCGGCCCGGTCGGCGGCGACGTGGGGTACTGGTCGCTGTCGGCGCGCGAGGAGTTCGAGCCGCTGGCCGACGCGTACGTCGCCGCCCTGCGCCCCGGTCTGGCCACGGTCGAGGAGGTCCTGCTCGGGGCCCGCGTGACCGCGGTCTACACGGCGCTGTCGCGGGCGGAGTGGGCGCTGGCCCGTGCCGCCGCCGGGCCCGGCGCCCTGGCCGGGAAGTTCCGCCACCCCAGCGTCGCGCCGTACCTCCGTTCGCTGCAGCGGCAGTTCCCGCAGATCGAGGCCCTGCTCTAGCGACGGTCTCGTGAGGTGCCGCCAGACCTGGCCGCTCGGGGCGCAAGACCTGGTCGGTCGGCGGTCAGGAGGTACGGCGCCTGGGCGCGGCCCGCAGGTGGGCGCGCTCGCCCTGGGGGCCGAAGAGGGAGAGGAACTCCACCGACCTGCCGTCCGCCGAGCCGAACCAGTGGGGGACCCGGGTGTCGAACTCGGCGGCCTCTCCGGCCCCGAGCACCAGGTCGTGGTCGCCGAGCACCAGGCGCAGCCTGCCGTCGAGGACGTAGAGCCACTCGTAGCCCTCGTGCGTCCGCGGGTCCGGCTCTCGTTGCCGCCCGGCGTCGATGACGTGCTTGAACGCCTGCAGCCCGCCGGCGCGGCGGCTGAGCGGCAGGATCGTCTGCCCCTGGGCCCGGACCGGCTTGAGGTGCACGCGCGGGTCGCCGGTCGGGGCGCCCTCGACGAAGTCGTCGAGCGCGACCTGGTAGGTCCGGGCGAGGGGGAGCAGCAGCTCCAGGGTCGGCTTGCGGCTGCCGGACTCGAGCCGGGAGAGCGTGCTCGCCGAGATGCCGGTCGCCTCCGCGACGTCGGCGAGGGTGAGGTCGCGCTCGCTGCGCAGCGCCTTGAGGCGGGGTCCTACCTGGGTCAGCGCGGGGTCGTCCATGGACACACTTTGCCATTCCGGCAAAGGAAGTTGCCAGTTTGGGCAGATGGGCCGCAGTCTCGGGACATGAGCCAGGAGACCCCGAACCCCGACCGCGTCGACGTCCTCGTGATGGGCGGCGGCGCCGCCGGCCTCAGCGCCGGCATCTGCCTCGCCCGCTCCCGTCGCAGCGTGCTCCTCGTGGACGAGGGACGTCCGCGCAACGCGCCTGCCGCGGGGGTGCACAACCTGCTCGGCCACGAGGGCATCGCACCGCTGGAGCTGCTGCGGCGAGGGCGCGCCGACCTCGCGTCGTACGGCGGGAGCCTGCGGGAGGCAGCCGTGGCAGACCTGCACGGGGTGAAGGGCGGGTTCACCGCGTCCCTCGACGACGGCTCGACCGTGCGCGCCCGCCGGGTGGTGCTCGCCGGCGGCGTCGTCGACCGGCTGCCCGACGTGCCCGGTCTCGCCGAGCGCTGGGGCACGGACGTGCTGCACTGCCCGTACTGCCACGGCTGGGAGGTGCGGGACCGCCGGATCGGCGTGCTGGCGGGCGCGGTGATGCCCACGCACCAGGCGCAGCTCTTCCGCCAGCTCAGCGACGACGTCACGCTGTTCCGCCAGGGCCAGCCGTTGACCGGGGAGGAGCAGAGCGCGGTCGAGGCCCGAGGCATCCGGGTGGTCGACGACGAGGTGGTCGGTCTCGAGGTCCGCGACGACCGGCTGACCGGCGTCGTGCTGGCCTCCGGCGAGGTGGTCCCGGTCGACGCGCTGGCCGTGCAGACCCGGCTGGCCACCCGTGCCGGCGCAGCGGCCCGGCTCGGCGTCGAGGTCGCGGAGCTGCCGTTCGGCAGCCAGGTCACCGTGGACGTCCGCGGCGAGACCACGGTGCCCGGCGTGTGGGCGGCCGGCGACGTCGCGCAGCCGATGGCGCAGGTCGGGGCGTCGGCGGCGCACGGCACCCAGGTGGGCGCGATGGTGAACATGGACCTCGTCGAGGACGAGATCGCCGAGGCGCTCGACGACGCGAACCGTGTGAATGCCTAGAGAACCGTCACCGAGAACGTGTCGCAGGCCCGGTAGTCGCCGCTGCGGTAGCCGATCATGAACCACTTCTGGCGCTGCTCGGCCGACCCGTGCGTCCACGACTCCGGGTTCACCCGGCCCGACGTCTTGCGCTGGATCCGGTCGTCGCCGACCGCCTCGGCGGCCTCGATCGCCAGCCGGATGTCCTCGTCGGTGAGCTCGCTGATCAGCACCTGGCCGGTGGCGTCCTCGGTGCCCGTCGCGTTGCGGGCCCACATCCCGGCGTAGCAGTCCGCCTGGAGCTCGAGGCGTACGGCGTCGCTGTTCGCGCCCTGCTGGCTGCGGACCTGGCCCATGGTGCCGGTGAGGTCCTGGATGTGGTGGCCGTACTCGTGGCCGAGCACGTAGGCCTCGACGAAGCCGCCGTCCGGGCCTCCGAGCTGCTTCTCGAGCACCTCGTCGAAGAACCCCGTGTCCTCGTAGACGGTGTCGTCCTGCGGGCAGTAGAAGGGACCGACCTGCGAGGACGCCTGGCCGCACCCGGTGGAGGTCGCCTCGGTGAACGTGTGCGTCTCCGCCTCCTGGTACGCGACCCCGGTCATCGCGGGCAGCGCGTCGGACCAGTAGTCCTGGACCGAGTTGACCACCGCGACCCGCGCGCAGTCCGGGTCGTTGTTGGCGTCCTCGCCGGTCTTGCAGTGGTCGTAGCGGCCGGTGTCGCCGCCCGCGTCCTGCACCTGGCTCGGGTCCAGCCCGCTGGCACTTCCGGAGGTGCCGCCGGGCAGTCCGCCGCCGACGCAGGAGACCAGCACCACGAAGAGGACCAGCACGATGATGCCGCCGATCCCGCCGCCGGCGGCCGCGCCACCGGGGATGGGGAGCCGCATCCCGCCGCCGCCGAGGCCACCGCCGCCGCGGCCGGTGTCGGAGACCTGGCCGGTGTCGAGACGGGCCTTCGGGTTGAAGCGCATGCTCGGCCCTCCTGGTGCCAGTGACGGTACCTCCGCGCCGTACACTAACCACCCTCATGATCACTGCCCAGCAACTCGAGGTTCGCGCGGGCGCCCGCCTCCTGATGGAGGGGGTCTCCTTCCGGGTAGCGGCAGGGGACAAGGTCGGCCTGGTGGGCCGCAACGGCGCCGGCAAGACCACTCTCACCAAGATCCTCGCCGGCGACGCCCTGCCCGCGTCGGGCAAGGTGCTGACGACCGGCAGCGTCGGCTACCTCCCGCAGGACCCGCGGACCGGCGACCCCGAGGTCATCGCGCGCGAGCGGATCCTGTCGGCGCGCGGCCTCGACGACGTCGTACGCCGGCTCCGCGAGGCCGAGGTCGACATGGCCTCGCCGGACCCGGTTGTCTCCGAGCGGGCGATGAAGCGCTACGCCCGGGCCGACAACGAGCTGCACGCCAGCGGTGGGTACGCCGCGGAGTCCGAAGCCGCGCAGATCGCGCACAGCCTCGGCATCGAGGACCGGATCCTGGCGCAGCCGCTGAAGACCCTCTCCGGCGGCCAGCGGCGCCGCGTCGAGCTGGCGCGCATCCTGTTCTCCGGCGCGGAGACGCTGCTCCTGGACGAGCCCACCAACCACCTCGACGCCGACTCGATCGTGTGGCTGCGCGAGTTCCTGCGCAACCACAAGGGCGGCCTGATCGTGATCAGCCACGACACCGGACTGCTCGAGGCGTGCGTGACCAAGGTCCTCCACCTCGACGCGAACCGGGCCGAGGTCGACGTCTACAACATGGGGTGGTCGGCGTACCTCACCCAGCGCGAGACCGACGAGCGGCGCCGCAAGCGCGAGCGCGCGAACGCGGAGCGCAAGGCCACCACGCTGATGGACCAGGCCAACAAGATGCGGGCCAAGGCCACCAAGGCGCAGGCAGCGCAGTCGATGATCAAGCGGGCCGAGAAGATGATGGCCGGGCTGGAGCAGGAGCGGCGGGCCGACAAGGTCGCCAGGATCGCCTTCCCGGCCCCGGCGCCGTGCGGCAAGACGCCGCTCACGGCGGCGGAGCTGTCGAAGTCCTACGGCTCGCTCGAGGTCTTCACCGACGTCGACCTGGCGATCGACAAGGGCAGCCGGGTCGTGATCCTCGGTCTCAACGGCGCCGGCAAGACCACGATGCTGCGGATCCTGGCCGGCGTCGACCGGCCGGACACCGGCTCGGTGGTGCCCGGGCACGGCCTCAAGATCGGCTACTACGCCCAGGAGCACGAGACGCTCGACACCGGACGAACGGTGCTGGAGAACATGCAGGGGTCGGCCCCCCAGCTCACCGACACGGAGGCGCGCAGCGTGCTCGGGTCGTTCCTGTTCTCCGGCGACGACGCCCACAAGTCCGCCGCGGTGCTGTCCGGTGGCGAGAAGACCCGGCTCGCGCTGGCCTGCCTGGTCGTCTCCAGCGCCAACGTGCTGCTGCTCGACGAGCCCACCAACAACCTCGACCCCGCGTCGCGCGAGGAGGTGCTCGAGGCGATCCGGTCGTACGCCGGCGCGATCATCCTCGTCACCCACGACGAGGGCGCGGTGCAGGCGCTGGAGCCGGACCGGGTGCTGATCCTGCCCGACGGCGTCGAGGACCTCTGGAACGACGAGTACGCCGACCTGGTGGCGCTGGCCTGAATCGACCCGTCCGCGTCGGCCGCATTGACTTCAAGTCGACCTGAAGTTGTCTGATGGTTCCCTGCACCTCGGCGGCGCCGACCGCTTGTCGGTGCCGTGCGGAACAATGACGGGTGTGACGACGTTGCGCCACAGGTCCGACGAGAGGGGGTGGTGACGTGTCCGGGATGTCCGGCATGGGGCAGGTCTGGCGCCACATGCGCACCGACCGCAGCATCGCCCAGAGCAAGCTCGACCGCGGCACCGTCCGCCGCGTCTTCTCGTTCGCCCGTCCGCACCGCCGACTGATCACCGGCTTCCTCGGGCTGACCGTGATCGACGCCTGTCTCGTGGTCGTCACCCCGCTGCTGGTGAAGCGGATCGTGGACGTCGGCATCCCCGACCAGAACGTCGGCCTCGTGCTCTGGCTGGCGCTCGCGATGGCCCTGGTGGCCGTGTTCGGCGCCGTGCTGGCGGTCGGCGCGGGCTACCTCTCCTCCCGCATCGGCGAGGGCCTGATCTACGACCTGCGCACGCAGGTGTTCGCCCACGTCCAGCGGCAGTCACTGGCGTTCTTCACCCGCACCCAGACCGGCGCCCTGGTCTCGCGCCTCAACAACGACGTGATCGGCGCCCAGCGCGCGTTCACCTCCACCCTGTCCAGCACGGTCTCCAACATCATCTCGGTGCTGGTCGTGGGCATCGCGATGATCGCGCTCAGCTGGCAGGTGACGCTGGCCTGCCTGCTGCTGTTCCCCGTGCTGTTCCTGACCTCGCGCTGGGTGAGCGCCAAGCTCGCCGGCCTGACCCGCGAGCAGATGGACGGCAACGCCGACATGGGCAACGTGATGACCGAGCGGTTCAACGTCGGCGGCGCGATGCTGCTCAAGCTCTTCGGCCGGCGCTCCGAGGAGGACGCACTGTTCGCCGGCAAGGCCGCCCACGTGCGCGACCTCGGTGTCCGGATCGCGCTGATCACCCGCATCTTCGGCTCGACCATGATGACCGTGCCGGCGCTGGCGACCGCGATGGTCTACGGCATCGGTGGCTACCTCGCGATCCAGGGGCAGCTGACCGTCGGCACCATGCTCGCCCTGGCCACGCTGCTGCTGCGGCTGCTCGGGCCCCTGCAGGGACTGTCCAACGTCCGCATCGACGTGATGACCGCACTGGTCTCGTTCGAGCGCGTCTTCGAGGTGCTCGACCTGCCGTCGTCGATCCGCGAGAAGGACGACGCGGTGGCGCTGCCGCCGACCGCGGCCCGCGTCGAGTTCGACCACGTGGCGTTCCGCTACCCGCGGGCCGAGGACGTCTCGCTCGCCTCGCTCGAGGCGGTCGCCCGCACCGAGACCCGCGACACCGGTCAGGTGCTGCACGACATCTCGTTCGTGGCCGAGCCCGGGCAGATGGTCGCGCTGGTCGGCCCGTCGGGTGCCGGCAAGACCACCATCACCCACCTCGTCGCGCGGCTCTACGACGTCGGCGGGGGAGCGGTGCTGGTCGGCGACCACGACGTCCGCGACGTGACCCTGGAGTCGCTGGAGGACGTGGTCGGCTACGTCACCCAGGACGCCCACATGTTCCACGACACGATCCGCGCCAACCTTCTCTACGCCCGACCCGACGCCGACGACGAGCAGATCTGGGAGGCGCTCGAGGCCTCGCAGATCGCCCGGCTGGTGCGGTCGCTTCCCGAGGGCCTCGACACCGTCGTCGGCGACCGCGGCTACCGCCTCTCGGGCGGTGAGCGGCAGCGGCTGGCGATCGCCCGGCTGCTGCTCAAGGCACCCGCCGTGGTGGTGCTCGACGAGGCCACCGCGCACCTCGACTCCGAGTCCGAGGCAGCCGTCCAGCGGGCGCTCGACGCGGCGCTGGAGGGTCGGACCAGCCTGGTCATCGCCCACCGGCTCTCGACGGTCCGCCAGGCCGACCAGATCCTCGTCGTCGACGAGGGCCGGGTCGTCCAGCGCGGCACGCACGCCAGCCTGCTCGCCGAGGGCGGGCTCTACGCCGACCTCTACCGCACCCAGTTCATCGACGACCTGCCGGTGGCCGCGGGCTGATCCGAGGCCCGGTCAGAAGAAGTCCCGGATGTGCACCCCGGGACCGACGAAGAGCGCGTCCAGGTTCGCGTCGTAGGTCGGGTCCCCGCCGTGGGCCAGCCCGGCCAGGCGGAGGTCCGCCATGCCCAGCGCGCCGGCGTACAACGCCGACAGGCCGCCGACGGTCAGCACCGGGCCGGCCGCGTCCTCGACCCGGGCGCACCGGGCGGCCCCCTCGGCGACGGTGATCCGCCAGCCGCCGTCGAGGTCGCCGAACGCGTCGCCGGTGACGGTCAGGTCCAGGGTCCCGGTGAGCATCGGCGGGACCCGGCGCGGCTCCAGCGCGTCGGGCAGGTCGAGCACACGCAGCATGTAGTGCTGGTTGGCGACCACCTTCGGCGGCAGGCCGGGGACCACGAGGTCGACCTGCTCGGGTCGCGACGCGGGGATCCGCACGCGCGCGGCGACCGTGCGGAAGGAGCCGAGCATCCGCAGCAGGGCCCGGGTCGCCTCGGGAGTCAGCCCGATCAGGTCGCCCACCGTGATCCGGGAGTCGGCGCCCCAGCCGCTGCCGCGGTTCCACGAGGCGTAGCCGACCACCGAGCCGGTGTCGTCCTCGGCGAGCGTGACGCCCGTCCAGGCCTCGGTCACGCCCTCGGCGGCGTGCGGGAAGCACGGCCCGGTCCGGGTCAGCGGGCCGTGGTGCCGCGACGCCCACGCCGAGTAGGTGCGGAAGACCAGGTGCTCGTCGTCCGTGGTGGCGCGGCGCAGCCGGATCCCGTCGGCCGACCGCAGTGCGGAGAGCGCCGCGGTCGGCACCTCCAGGGTGATCCGGTCGGCGACCAGCTCGTAGCCGTACGTGCGGTAGATCCCGGTCGCGGTGGCGAACAGCGAGGTCAGTGCCGCCCCGCGCCGGCGAGCCTCGGCCAAGGACTCGGCGAACAGGGTCTGGAGCAGGCCCGACCCGCGGTGCTCGGCCTCCACCGCCACGCCGGCCACGCCCCAGGTGGGGATCTGGGTCCCGCCGAACCACGAGGCGTACTCCCGGCCGGTCACGTTCGCGACCAACCGGTCGTCCACGAACGTGCCGACCGAGTGCATCCCGGCGGGCGGCCACGAGGGCGGCGGAGGAGGCGGCGGGTTCGTCCTCGTCCCGAAGGCCTCCTCGCTGAGCGCCCCCAACGCGGGTCGGTCCTGCAGGGTCAGCGCCCGGACCGTCCGCCCCACGCTCACCGGAAGGCGTCCAGCCCGGTCAGCGCCTTGCCCAGGACGAGGGTGTGCATCTCGACGGTGCCCTCGTAGGTGAGCACGGACTCGAGGTTGTTCATGTGGCGGATCACGGGGTACTCCAGCGAGATGCCGTTGGCGCCGAGGACGGTCCGGGCGGTGCGGCAGATCTCGATCGCCTCGCGCACGTTGTTGAGCTTGCCGAAGGACACCTGCTCGGGGGTCAGCGTGCCGGCGTCCTTGCGGCGGCCGAGGTGGAGCGCGAGCAGGGTGCCCTTCTCGAGCTCGAGGGCCATGTCGGCGAGCTTGGCCTGGGTCAGCTGGAACGCGCCGATCGGCTTCCCGAACTGCTCCCGCGTGACGGCGTACGCGCGGGCCGCCTCGAAGCTGGACCGGGCCGCGCCCATCGCGCCCCACACGATCCCGAAGCGAGCCTCGTTGAGGCACGAGAGAGGTCCGCGCAGGCCGCGTACCTCGGGGAAGACGGCGCCTGCCGGGAGCCGGACGCCGTCGAGGACCAGCTCGGCGGTGACCGAGGCGCGGAGCGACATCTTCTGCTTGATCTCGCGGGCGCTGAAGCCGGGCGTGTCGGTCGGCACCACGAACCCGCGGATCCCGTCGTCGGTGCGCGCCCACACGACGGCCACGTCGGCGATCGACCCGTTGGTGATCCACATCTTGGCCCCGTCGAGGATCCAGTCCGCGTCGTCGCCGGATCCGTCCCGGCGGGCCCGGGTGCGCATCCCGGCGGGGTCGGACCCGTGGTCGGGCTCGGTCAGCCCGAAACAGCCGATCGCCTCGCCGGCCGCCATCCGCGGCAGCCACTCCTGCTTGTGCTCCTCGCTGCCGTGCTTCCAGATCGCGAACATCGCCAGCGACCCCTGCACCGAGACCAGCGACCGGATCCCGGAGTCGGCCGCCTCGAGCTCGAGGCACGCCAGGCCGTAGTCGACCGCGCTGGTCCCGGCACAGCCGTAGCCCTCGAGATGCATGCCGAGGAGGCCGAGCTTGCCGAGCTCCCGGCTGAGCCCGCGTGGGTCGGGCACCTCGCCGCGGTCGAACCACTCGCCGACGTACGGCGTGATCCGGTCGGCGCAGAAGCGGCGCACGACGTCGCGGACGTCGCGCTCCTCGGGGGTGAGCAGGTCGTCGATTCCGAGCAGGTCCGTCATCCCGGCAGTATCCCGCGCCCGGGGGCGTCGTCGACACGGTGGCAGGATCGGGGCCATGGACCTCAACCTCACCGACCACGTGTACGTCGTCACCGGGGGCGCCCGGGGACTCGGCCGGGCCACCGCGGACCGGCTGGTCTCGGAGGGCGCGAAGGTGGTGCTCTCGGGCCGTGACGAGGCGACCCTGGCCCAGGCCGTCGCGGATCTCGGGGACGCGGCGGTCGCCGTCACCGCCGACAACGCGGACCCTGCGACGCCCGGCCGGCTGGTCGCCGCGGCGCGGGAGGCGTTCGGGCGGCTCGACGGCGCCCTGATCTCGGTCGGCGGACCGCCGACCGGCACCGTGACCGGGACCACCGACGAGGACTGGCGGGCGGCGTTCGAGTCGGTGTTCCTCGGCGGGGTCCGGGTGGCCCGGGAGATCGCCGCCGAGCTCCCGCAGGGCGGCTCGATCACCTTCGTGCTGTCGTCGTCGGTGCGGGCACCGATCCCCAACCTCACCATCTCCAACGGGCTGCGTCCGGGCCTCGCGATGGTGGCCAAGTCGCTGGCCGACGAGCTCGGCGACCGGGGCATCCGGGTCAACGGCCTGCTGCCGGGCCGGGTGGGCACCGAACGGGTGGCCGAGCTGGACGCGTCGACGGGCGACCCCGAGGCCGCGAAGGCGAAGGCGGTCGCCGGGATCCCGCTGGGGCGCTACGGCGAGCCGGACGAGTTCGGCCGGGTCGCAGCGTTCCTCATGTCGCCCGCGTCATCCTTCGTCACCGGGATCATGCTGCCCGTCGACGGCGGCATGCTGCGAGCGCTCTGACTCCTCGGTCGCGGTGGGTCCGGGCGTTCGCTGCTGCCCGGACTGATGCCCGGGGCGTTGTCCGGGGCGCTGGCCGACCTTCCGGGCAGCCTCCTCGCGGGCGATCGCCGCGCGGATCGCGGCCCGGCGGGCGGTCGCCTCGGCCCGCTTCGCGCTCCGGTCGGCCTTGCGACGCCGTGCGGTGCCGGGGCCGCCGCGCCACTCGTCGTACGCGAGGTAGAGGAAGCCGCCGACCGCCAGCAGCCCGAAGAACCACCACTGCAGCCCGTAGAAGAAGTGCGGCCCGTTGGAGAGGTCGGGGAGCTCGGCCTTCTCCAGCGGTTGCCCGGGCGCCGGATCCTCGGCGTCGAGCTCGACGAAGCCGGGGTACGTCGTGAGGTCGAGCGCCGAGGAGATCTTCCGGCTGGAGATGGCGCGCGTGGACTTGTCGGTCACGGTGGCGGAGTCGCCGGTGGCGTCGCGGCGTACCCACCCGGTGACCGCGACCTGGCCCGCGGGCGGTGCCGGGACGTCCTCGGTGGTGGTGCCGCTGTTCTCGGTGGCCATCCAGCCACGGTCGACCAGGAGCGCCGTGCCGTCGGAAGTGACCAGCGGGACCACGACGTCGACACCCGAGGCGCCGTCGCGGGTGCGGTACCGCACGATCACGGTGTTGCCGGTGTCGTACTCGCCGGTCGCGGTGACCTCGCGCCACTCCTCGCCCGGCTCGACCCCGTCGCGCATGACCTCGGCGACCGGCACCGGGTCGGCCGCGATGTTGCGCTCGACGATCGCGTTGCGTTCCTTGCGCTCGTCGAGCCGGTGGAACTGCCACTCGCCCAGCCACCACGCCAGCCAGGCGAGCAGGACCACGGTGATGCCGAAGAGGATCCAGCGTCGGCTCAGCAGGAACGACAGGGACCTCACGCCGTCGATGCTAGGGGGCCGGAAGTCTGGGGTGGACGGCGGCTCCGGGCTGGGGTCCGGCCCCTAGGATGGGGGGATGAGCGCACTCACCGATGCCTGGGGCCGCACGGCCACGGACCTGCGGGTCTCGCTCACCGACCGCTGCAACCTCCGGTGCAGCTACTGCATGCCGGCCGAGGGCCTCGACTGGCTGCCCAACGACGACGTCCTCACCGACGACGAGGTGGTCCGGCTCACGGACATCGCGGTGCGGCTGCTCGGGGTCCGCGAGGTCCGGTTCACCGGCGGTGAGCCGCTCGTGCGTCGCGGGCTGGTCGGGATCGTCGAGCGCACCGCGGCGCTGTCCCCGCGCCCCGAGATCTCGCTGACCACCAACGCCCTCGGCCTGGCCCGCAACGCGCACGCGCTCGCGGCCGCCGGGCTCGACCGGGTCAACGTCAGCCTGGACAGCATCCGTCGCGACACCTTCGCCGAGGTCACCCGCCGCGACCGGCTCGACGACGTGCTGGCCGGCCTCTACGCCGCCCGTGACGCCGGGCTGGGGCCGATCAAGGTCAACGCCGTGCTGCTGCGCGACGTCAACGACGACCAGGCCGCCGAGCTGCTGCGCTGGGCGGTCGACGAGGGCTTCGAGCTGAGGTTCATCGAGCAGATGCCGCTCGACGCCCAGCACGCCTGGAACCGCGACCGGATGATCACCGCGGACGAGATCTTCACGCGTCTGGAGAAGGAGTTCACGCTGACTCCCGCCGCCGAGCCGCGGGGGAGTGCGCCGGCCGAGCTGTTCGCCGTGGACGGTGGCCCGGCCACGGTCGGCGTCATCGCCTCGGTGACCCGCCCCTTCTGCGGCGACTGCGACCGGGTCCGGCTCACCGCCGACGGCCAGGTACGCAACTGCCTGTTCGCGCGCGAGGAGTCCGACCTGCGCACCCCCCTCCGGGCTGGTGCCTCCGACGACGAGCTCGCCGAGCGCTGGGTGGCCGCGGTCGCCGGCAAGCGCCCCGGCCACGGGATCGACGACCCGACGTTCCTGCAGCCCTCGCGCCCGATGAGCGCCATCGGGGGCTGACGCAAGCCTGCAATTGCAGCCGCATTGCAGGGCGGTCCGCCACCCGTGATGTCGTGAGCCCGCAATTGCAGCCTTGTGACAGATCCGAGCGCGCTGGTCACGTCACACGGCTGCAATTGCAGCCGCATGGCAGTCACGTCGGCCGCTCGACGTGACGCACGCCTGCAATTGCAGCCCGGTGACAGCTCCGAGCGCGCTGGTCACGTCACACGGCTGCAATTGCGGCCGTACGGCGGCCCGCGTTAGAAGCCGCCTCAGGAGCCGAGCGGGCGCCGCTCCTTGAGGAACCCCCGCGCGCCGAGGAAGGCGCCCAGCGAGTCGCGGTGCTCGTCGCAGGCGAGCCAGGTCTTGCGCCGGTCGGGGGTGTGCAGCTTGGGGTTGTTCCAGAGCAGCTCCCACGTGGCGGGTGCCTGGCAGCCCTTGGCGGAGCAGGTGAGCTCCTCGGGGCCGGACGGGGTGCCGGGGGCGGCTGCGGGCGCGGGGGACATTCACGACCTTCCGGACATGCTGAGCCTGGAAATGGGGGATGCCGGACGACCACGGGGGGAGCCGTCCGGCATCGAGGTGAACTCAGACGGGGGAGGCTGAGCTCACTGGTTCATTGTTGCACGACAGGGTGTCGAATGCACTGCGGGACGCGTGTCAGTCGAGCCGGTCCGGTCCGGTCCCGGAGGGCGGCAGCTCCCGCCCGACATCGCCCGCCGTGGGCAGTCCGGCCTCGTCCCCGCGGCCCGCCCCGACGTTCGCCATGACCACTGCGACGTAGGGCAGGAAGATGGCGCCGACGAGGAACGCCCACATGGCCCAGCTGTCCCGGGTCAGGACCGCGCCGACGAAGCAGACGGTGCGCAACCCCATCGAGAAGATGTAGCGCTTCTGCCGCGCGGCGATGTCGTCGGCGCGGGAGCGCGGGGCGGTGGTGATACGGACCGCCTCCGGTGCATGGTGCCGGTCCCGCAGAGCCATGGACCCACTCTACGTCGCTAGGCTCGGGACTCCAGCCGCCAGCCCACCAGCCCGGAGGTTCCCGATGTCCAACCGCACCTACCGCGTCACCGAGATCGTCGGCACGTCCCAGGACGGCATCGACCAGGCGATCAGGAACGGCATCGAACGTGCCAGCAAGACCCTGCGCCACCTCGACTGGTTCGAGGTCACCCAGGTGCGCGGCCAGGTCAAGGACGGGGCCGTCGAGCACTTCCAGGTCGGGCTGAAGGTCGGCTTCCGCCTCGAGGACGAGTGAGACCGCTTTCGCCTACCCGCGGGTAGTCGCTAGCGTCACTGAGCGTGAGCAGATCAGTCCTCGTCACCGGCGGCAATCGCGGCATCGGCCGTGCGATCGCGGAGGCGTTCCTGGCCCAGGGCGACAAGGTCGCCGTCACCACCCGCAACGGCGGCGCCCCCGAGGGAGCGCTCGACGTCCGCTGCGACATCACCGACCCCGACGCCGTCGAGGCCGCGTTCGCGCAGGTCGAGGAGGCGCACGGCCCGGTCGAGGTCCTGGTCGCCAACGCCGGCGTCACCAAGGACACGCTCTTGCTGCGGATGTCCGAGGACGACTGGAACACCGTGATCGAGACCAACCTAACCGGCACCTTCCGGGTCGCCAAGCGGGCCTCGAAGGGGATGCTGCGGCAGCGCAAGGGCCGCCTGATCTTCATCTCGTCGGTGGTCGGCCTCCTCGGCTCCGCCGGCCAGGTCAACTACGCCGCCTCCAAGGCGGGCCTGGTCGGCATGGCCCGGTCGCTGGCCCGCGAGCTCGGCTCCCGCTCGATCACCGCGAACGTCGTCGCGCCCGGCTTCGTCGAGACCGACATGACCGCGGTGCTCACCGACGACCAGCAGGCGAAGATCAAGGACCAGGTCCCGTTGGGCCGCTACGCGTCGCCGGACGAGATCGCGGCGGCCGTGACCTGGCTGGCCGGTGACGGCGCGGCGTACGTCACCGGGGCCGTGATCCCGGTCGACGGCGGACTCGGCATGGGGCATTGACCCATCCGCGTCATCGGCACCGCAATCGACACCGCACTCGACAACGCATTCGACACTGAGGCTTCGGCAAGGAGACACGGACGATGGGCATTCTCGACGGCAAGCGGATCCTGGTCGCCGGGGTCACCATGGACACCTCGATCGGCTTCGCGGTGGCCCGGGTGGCCCAGGAGCAGGGCGCAACCGTGCTGATCTCGAACTTCGGGCGCGCGCTCGGCATCACCAAGCGGATCGCCAAGCGGCTGCCGACCGAGCCGCCGGTGCTGGAGCTCGACGTGACCAACGACGAGCACCTGGCCGGACTGGCGGACGCCGTGCGCGAGCACGTCGACGGGCTGGACGGCGTGGTGCACTCGATCGCGTACGGCAACCCCGAGACGCTGCTCGGCGGCAAGTTCCTCGACGGTCCGTGGCCGGACGTCGCGCAGGCGGTCCAGGTGTCGGCGTACTCGCTGAAGTCGCTGTCGGCCGCGGTGTTGCCGCTGATGTCCCCGGGCGGGTCGATCGTCGGCATGACCTTCGACGCCGGCGTCGCGTGGCCGGCGTACGACTGGATGGGTGTGGCGAAGGCCGGCCTCGAGTCCACCTCGCGCTACCTCGCGCGCGACCTCGGGCCGAAGGGGATCCGCTGCAACCTGGTCTCCGCCGGTCCGCTGAAGACCCTGGCCGCCAAGGCGATCCCGGGCTTCGAGGACCTCGAGACGATGTGGAAGGACCGCGCACCACTGGGCTGGGACGAGGGCGACCACGAGCCGACCGCGAAGGCCGTCGTGGCCCTGCTGTCCGACCTGTTCCCGGCCACCACCGGCGAGATCCTGCACGTGGACGGGGGCTTCCACGCCATGGGTGCGTGACTCGATAGCGTGCCGGTGTGACCTCACTCATCGAGCTGCGTGTACTGGAGGGCCCGAACCTCTACTTCCCGCGGGCGGCGATCAAGCTGACGCTGGACATCACCGAGCTGGCCGAGGTCTCCGAGGCCTCCGCGCGCCGGTTCGCGACCCGGATCGGGTTGAAGAACGCCCGGCCGGGGCAGGCCGGCTCGGGGTTCCGGCAGCGGTTCGCCACGCGGGCGGTGGCCCGGCTGGTGCGCGCCGTCGCGGCCGAGGCCGGTACGGCGCGGCTCGCGGTGCGGGTGCGCCCGACCAGTGACCCGCTGCGGATCGTGGTCGCCTACCCCTGGCGCCGCCGGGGCCGGGCGCAGGCCCTGGGCCGGGCGGTCGCCGACGTGCTGGACGCGATCCCCGGCGGCGAGATCGAGCAGGCGGTCACGGCGGCCGCGGAGACCGTGACCGCGGCCGACGCGGGCCCAGGACCGACCACGATCACCCCGCGGATCCCCGTCGTCGCGGTGACCGGCACCAACGGCAAGACCACGACGTCGCGGATGATCGCCCACCTCGCCCGCACCGACGGCACCATGGTCGGCTGGTCCAACACCGACGGCATCTACATCGACGGCGAGCTGGTCGAGGCCGGCGACTACTCGGGACCCAGCGGGGCCGGGCGGGTGCTGGCGCACAAGAACGTGAAGCTCGCGGTCACCGAGACCGCCCGCGGCGGCATCCTGCTCAAGGGCATCGGCCTGACCCGCAACGACGTCTCGGTGGTCACCAATGTCTCCGCCGACCACCTCGGCCTCCAGGGCATCGACACCGTCGACCAGCTCGCCGAGGTCAAGGGCGTGGTGCCCCGGATCACCCGGCCGGGCGGCTGGGCGGTGCTCAACGCGGACGACCCCCGGGTCTACGCGATGCGGACCACGATCAAGGCGCAGCCGTGGGTGTTCTCCCGCGACCCCGACTCGCCCGCCATCCGCGAGGTGCTGTCGTCCGGCGGCCGGGCGACCACCGTGATCGACGGCTGGGTCTCGGTGCTCAAGCCGGACACCGATCCCGACCCCCTCGTCGAGCTGGTGGACGTGCCGATGACGCTGGCCGGGCTGTCCCGCTTCAACGTGGAGAACACCCTGGCCGCGGCGTCCGCGGCGCTCGCGGTCGGCATCCCCAAGGCGGTCGTGACCAAGGGGCTCCAGACCTTCCGGCCGGACCCCGAGCACAACCCCGGCCGGATGAACTTCTTCTCCGTCGGTGCGGTGAGCGTGGTCGTGGACCTCGCGCACAACGAGGCCGGCCTCGAGGCCCTGCTGGAGATCATGAACGGCGTACGCCGGCCGGGCGCACGCCTCCTGCTCGGCCTGGGCGCCGTGGGGGACCGGCAGGACGAGCTGGTCGACAAGCTCGGCGAGATCGGCGCCCGGGACGCGGACCTCGTGGTGATCGCGCACAAGGCACGCTACCTGCGCGGGCGCACGATGGAGGAGCTCGACGACCTGCTGCGGGCCGGCGCCGCACGTGTGGGCGTCGAGGACGTGCCGTCGTACCCGACCGAGGTGGCGGGCCTGGAGGCACTGGTCGACCAGGCCCAGCCGGGCGACGTGGTCGGGCTGATGTGCCACGAGGACCGGCAGGGCGTCTACGACTGGATCGCCGGGCGCGGGGGCACCGCCGACGACCCCGAGACGCTGCGGGAGAAGGTCCGGGCCGCACGAGCCTGACCGAGCCGTACGCTGCGTGACCTACGACCGACGAGGCTTCCACCGCAGCCGGGGCAGCCCCGGTGGAGACGCTGGACCTCGACGACCACCTCGTCGACGCGGTGGCGCTGCTGGACCTGCTCGAGGCGGCACCGGCCACCGTGATCGGGCGCAGCACGGGCGACCAGATCTGCCCAGCGAGGTCGCGACGTCCTGGCCGGCGGGGGTGCAGCCATGGTGGCCGAGATCCGGGGACGAGGCCTCGACCTGAGCGACCATCCGTTCTCGCCGACCACCGACGACCTGGGCGGGATCGACGTCCCGACGCTCGTCCTGTCCGGGGACGCGTCGTACCCGGGCGCGCGCGGTCGACGAGGCGCTCGCCGCAGCAATTCCCGGGCTCGTCACGTGGTGGTCGGTCGAGGACATGTCATCGACCCCGCGCACGAGGTGGTGCTCGCCTTTGTCTCGGAGCTCGGGGCCACCGGGTGGTCCGGTCAGCGCTGACCGGGCTGACCGGGACTGAGACCCCGGAACCGAGGCTTCGGCAACAGCTTCGCAACGCTCAGCCCCGCGAACACGAGGGTGTTGATCGCGACGAACACCGCCAGCACCTGGAACCAGCCACTGCTCAGCACCTCCACCGGCAGCAGGATGCCGAGTCCGGTCACGTGCCCACCTCCCTCGGGACGTAGTTCCACCCGGCCTGGCGGCCGAGGACGATCTGCACCAGCCCGCTCAGGAAGGTGTACTGGAGGAACACGACGTACCCCAGCTCGAGGAAGATCGGCGCTGCGAGCAGCCGGCCGCGCCAACCCTCGCTCCACGCGGTCACCACCCGCTCGACCACGAAGATGGCGCCGATGACCGCCCAGAACCACGAGATCGTGAACGTGTCGGCGGCGAGCACGGTGATCAGCAGGAGCAGGAAGTAGGACTGCAGCGCGACCACGCCGTACCCGAGCGCGAGCTGCTGGAACCAGTAGATGGCGGTCGCCCGGGTGAAGCCGTACGCACCGATGTTCTCCAGGGCTCCGCGGTGCCAGCGCAGCCGCTGCCGGTAGAGCGCGCGCCAGTCCGGCATCACCTCGGTCACCACCCGGCACTCGATCGGCGAGAGCATCGCCGCGCCAAGCGTCTTGAGGGCGAGGGTGAGCTCGTTGTCCTCCGTGAGCGCGAGGGTGTCGTAGACCTTGCCGGGTGGCCCGGGGACCAGGGTGCCGCGCGCGTCGGAGACGGCCTGGTAGGCGCAGGCACGGAAGAGCGAGGCGGTGCCGGTGAGGACGAACACCCGCCCCTTCGACCGGGAGACGTAGCGCTGGTAGCGGGCGAACTCGTTGCGCTGGCACTGGCCGATGAAGCCGCCGCCGTCCTCGCCGTAGAACAGGCCGGAGACCGCCATCAGGTCCCCGTCTGCCTCGAGCATCCCGAGCCCACCTCGAGGTACTCCCGGGCGATCGTCGAGTCCGCGTCCATGACCAGGAAGACGTCGTGCTCGTCGGTGTCCGGGAGCAGTCGGGCGAGGACCTGGTTGAGCGCTCCGGCCTTCTTCTCGGCGTTGTCGACCGTGGCGATCACCTCGAGGCCGCGCTCCCGGGCGATCTCCTCGGTCCGGTCGGTGCAGTTGTCGGCCACCAGGACCACCCGGTCGGGCGTCCGGGTCTGCTCGTCCAGCGAGTCCAGGGTGCGGCCGAGCACCGCCTCCTCGTTGTGGGCGGGAATCAGCACCGTGCAGCGCACCGTGGTCCCCGGCCCCGGCGGCGGGCGGCGTGCGAACGACTCGGGGGAGAGCTCCCGGGCCTCCTCCGAGCGTAGTGCCACCTCGCCGGCCGGACCGAGGACGAGGCTGCGCGACAACCGAACCGACACCGGCAGCGGCTCCGGCGCCGGGCGGTCGCGGGCGAGCACCCGCATCGCGCCGGCGGCCTGGAGGGCCGCGAACCCGACCGCGACCGCCAGCACGCTCGCCACCGCGGCCATCAGCACCGCCACCCGGGGCGCGGAGTACTCCACGTCGATCGGCAGGTGTCCCACCCGGTCCGTGCCGCCGCCGTCGAGCGACAGCCACACCGCTGCCGCCACCAACGCCAGCGCGACCAGGAGCAGCCCGACGGCCAGCGCGCCGAGCCGGGCTGTGCGGACCCGCACCTCGACCACGCCCCGAGAAGCTCCGCGAGAGGTCACCCGACCAGCCTGCGGTGCCGGGGGCGGTCCGTCGATCACCCGTTAGGGGTGAATCACACCAGCCCCAAGATTCCCCGGACGTCCGGGGAATCTCATGCTGGTCAGGGAAAGCATTCCCTGACCAGCAACAGATTTCCCTGACCAAACCAGCCCGTACGGCGGCCCGGCGGTCGGCTACTCGCCCGACGCCGGCTGGTAGTCGGGGTCGGCGGTGGCCTTGTCGTCGGTGGTGCCGGAGCCGGCCTGCGCCTGTTGGGACCAGGTCTCCAGCTCGGACATCACCGCCGGGTGCTTGTCGACGCACAGCACCACCAGGTCGCCCTTGTTGGCCCGGCTCATCGCGTGGCGCACGGCCTCGATCTCGGTGAGCACCACCTCGACCTGCTTGCAGCGCGAGCCTTCGTCGATCGCCGTACGCACGCCCTCGGCGACGAGGCCGGCGACCTCGCCGCGCTCCCGGCCCCGCAGTGCCTCGTCCTCCCGGACCACGACCACGTCGAAGTGCTGCGCGGCGATGTGGCCGAGCTCGCGCATGTCGTCATCGCGGCGGTCGCCGGCGGTGGCGATGACGCCGATCCGGGACGGCCGCGCCAGCTCGTGCGAGGACTCCAACGAGTCGCCGACCCGATCGACGAAGTCGCCGAGCATGCGCATGCCGGGCGCGTTGTGGCAGTAGTCGACGACCACGTTGACGCCGTTCACCTCGACCTCGTTGAGGCGACCGGGGGAGAGGTAGTAGTTCGTCGAGAACGTGCGCAGGCCCTGGCGGATGTCGTGCAGCGGGGCGCCGGCGGCGAACGCGGCGGCCGCGGCGGCCAGCGCGTTCTGCACGTTCATCCGGGCCCGGCCGCTGAACGTGGCGGGCAGCAGGTGCGTCCACGCGAGCTGCATCTCGCGGCGACCGTGCTTGACCACGATCATCTCGCCGCGGTCGGAGGGGTTCAGCACCAGCGCCTTGCCCCCGCGCCGGCAGTGGGCGTCGATCATGTCGCGCACCTCGCTGCCCGGCTCCTCCATCGAGATCCAGACGACCTGGCCGGAGCAGCGGCGCCGCATCTCGCGGACCAGCGGGTCGTCGGCGTTGAGCACGGCGTGCCCGTCCCGGGGCACCGCCTCGACGAGGACCGCCTTCACGTCGGCGAGCTGCTCGACGGTGTCGATGCCGCGCAGGCCGAGGTGGTCGGGCTGCACGTTGAGCACCACCGCGACGTCGTTGCGCTCGTAGCCGAGGCCTTCGCGCAGGATGCCGCCGCGGGCCACCTCGAACACCGCGAAGTCCACCCGGGGGTTCTGCAGCACCATCCGGGCGCTGCGCGGGCCGGACGCGTCGGCCTTGATCAGGAGCCGCTCGTCGATGACCACGCCGTCGGTCGAGGTCATGCCGACCTTGCGACCCATGCCCTTGAAGATGTGGGAGATCATCCGCGAGGTGGTGGTCTTGCCGTTGGTGCCGGTCACGGCCACGATCGGGATCCGGCTCGGGGCACCGGGCGGGAACAGCATGTCCACCACCGGCTTGGCGATGAACTGCGGCTCGCCGATCGTCGGGTGCGTGTGCATCCGGAAGCCGGGCGCCGCGTTGACCTCGCAGATCGCGCCGCCGGTCTCGCGCACCGGCTCGGTGATGTCGGGGCAGATGAAGTCGATGCCGGCGATGTCGAGCCCGATCATGCGGGCCGCCTCCTCGGCGATCTCGACGTTCTCCGGGTGCGCCTCGACGGTGCGGTCGATCGAGATGCCGCCGGTGGACATGTTGCCGGTGAGCGCGAGCTTCACCATCTCGTCCTCGGGGGGTACGTCGGTCATGGCGTAGCCCTGCTCGCGGACCAGCTCGATCGCGGCGTCGTCGACCTTGATCCGGGTCAGCACCTTCTCGTGGCCGACGCCGCGGCGCGGGTCGGCGTTCGCCGTGTCGACGAGCTGCTCGACGGTGCTGACGCCGTCACCGGTGACGCTGGCCGGCACCCGCTCGGCGACCGCGGCCAGCCGGCCGTCGATGATGAGGCAGCGGTAGTCCTTGCCGGTCACGAACGACTCGACGATCACCCAGCCGCGGCGGCTCTGCTCCTGTGCGACCGGGAACGCCTCGCGCACCTCGTCGGCGTCCTGGAGGTTCAAGCAGACGCCGCGTCCGTGGTTGCCGTCGAGCGGCTTCACCACCACCGGGTAGCCGATCCGCTCGGCCACCTTCACCGCCTGGTCGACGCTGCGCACCGAGTCCTGCTTGGGCACCGGGAGGCCGGCCGCGCCGAGCAGCCGGGTGGTGAGGTCCTTGTCCGAGGCGACGTCGACCGCGATCGAGCTGGTCGCCGAGGTCATGGTGGCCCGGATCCGCTTGGCGTGGACGCCCTGGCCGAGCTGGACGAGGGAGTACTGGTTGAGGCGGATCCACGGGATGTCCCGGGAGACCGCTTCGTCGACGATGGCCTGGGTCGAGGGACCGAACGCCGTACGCTCCGCACGCTTGATGTACGCCTCGAGCTCCGCGTCCCAGTCGAACTCGGGGTCGGCCTCGACGAGGTGGTTGACGAGGCGTACGGCGAGGCGTGCGGCGGCCAGCCCGACCTGCTCGTCGACGTACCCGAAGATCACGTTGTAGTGACCCGGCTCGCCCTTGACCTGCCGGGTCTTCCCCCGCCGGATGTCGTGGCCGACCACCTGCTGCAGCGCCAGCGCGGTGTGCTCGGCGACGTGCCCGAGCCAGGTGCCCTCGTTGAGCCGCTCCACGAACCCGCCACGGCGCCCGCGCGAGCACGAGTGCTCGCGCAGCCCGGGCAGCATCTGCAGGAGGTTGTCGGTGAACCCCGGGATCGTGTTGGTCGGGAACTGCTCCAGCGAGCCGAGGTCCACCACGAGGTGGATCGACTTGTCGTAGGCCCAGACGTTGGCGCCGCGGTAGACCCGCGTCTCCACGATCCTGAGGTCGGGGCTGGGGCGTCCGCCGGCGAGCGGGGTGTCGGTCATCGGTCACCTTCCTGGTCGACGGTGTGCGGGGGAGCGGCGTCGCCGGGCGGGTCGCCCAGCTCGTCGTGGACTGCGGCGTGCCGGCGACGGTTCCTGCGCCGTCGCCACACGGACGGGGACGCGTCGTCGGCTGCGATGTCGCGGGCCAGCTGGCGCAGGTCGCGGCCGGCCTCGATGATCTCGTGCGCCTCGGCCTCGTCGACCCGTTGGTGTGAGGGGACCAGGCTGCGCGTGGTCAGATCGAACTCGGAGCCCTCGGGGAGCACGTGGAGCACCACGCCCGAGGCGAGCAGGGGTGCGGACCGCTTGGCCTCGAACGCGTTGGTGACGATCCGGGACGGGTCGAAGATGGTGACCGCGCCACGGCCGATCACCCGCATCACCTCGTGGTCGTCCTCGACGGTGACCACGGCGGCGGTGTCCTCGTCGACGCCCATGCCGAGCAGCTGCGGTGACTGGGAGACGATCATCAGCAGCCGGCCGTAGCGGTTGCGCTGGTCGAAGTGCTGGTCCACCACGGACTCGGTGAGCAGGCCCAGCCCGGCGGCGACCTGGGTCATCCGTTGCTTGGGCGTGGCGCCGCCGACACCGAACGCGACCATGTGCGAGGACTGGATGCTGGCACCCGCGGAGGTGCCGGCGATGACCGCGCCCCGGGCCCGCGCGGCGTGGATGGCGTCGCCGAACGGCGTGCCGCTGACGACCGCCGAGAGCTTGAGCTGGTTGCCGCCGGTCATGAAGATGCCGGTCACGTCCCGCAGCGATTCGACGTACGACGGGTCGTGCGCCTGGTCGCGGCTCTCCGGCCGCACCGAGACCACGTCGGCGGCGCCCAGCTTGCGGAACAGGGCGTCGTACACCTCGACGATCTCGGGACCGAGCGACGACGCGGTGGCGATGACCGCGATCCTCGCGTCCGGTCCTCCGCTGGCCTCGACGAAGCGCTTGAGGACCGACCTCCGCCGGAGCTTGTCCTCGGCCCCGCCGATGATCATCAGGGGTCCCGGGGCCGGCTGCTGCTGCGACGCACTGTCCCACTCCGGTGGCATGACACGCGAGCCTAGCGGCTGCCAGAGTGGCCCCGTGAACTCCGTCTCCCGCGTGCTGGTGATCATCCGGCACGCCAAGGCCGAACCGTCCGCCGCCACCGACCACGAGCGCCGCCTCACCGACGCGGGGCGGGCGGACGCGGGCGAGGCCGGGGACTGGCTGGCCGGCTTCGGCGTGGTCCCGGACCGGGTCCTGGTCTCGTCCGCCGCCCGCACCCGGGACACCTGGGAGAGCCTGGCGGAGGGCGCGGCGTACGCCGTCGAGCCGGTGTTCGACGACTCGCTGTACGCCGCGGGGCCGGAGACCGCCCTCGACCTGCTGCGCGAGACCTCCGACGAGGTGACCACGCTGCTCGTGATCGGGCACAACCCGACGATGGCCTTCCTCGCCCAGATGCTGGAGGACGGCGAGGGCGACGCCGGCGCGTCGAGCGCGATGGCCGAAGGGTTCCCGACCACGGCGGTCGCGGTGCTCGCCCACGACGGGTCGTGGGCGGAGCTCGAGATGAGCGGCGCCACCCTCCGCGCCTTCCACGTCGGCCGCGGCTGAAGCGGGCTCGCGCCGTACGCCCGCATCGGCCTGACTTGACGGGCAGTTCTTGCGCTTGTCGGCCGGAACTTCGCCCGTCATGTGCAGGATTCCCCGGTCCACCGGGGAATCCTGCGGACACCGGCGGCCCTACACCGGAGGTGCCGGCGTCACGATCCCGGCGTCGGCGTCCGCGGCGACGACCTCCTCCCGGGAGATCCCGAGGAGGTACATGATCGTGTCGAGGTACGGCACGTTGACGGCGGTGTGGGCAGCCTGCTGCACCACCGGCTTGGCGTTGTAGGCGATGCCCAGCCCGGCGGCGGAGAGCATGTCGAGGTCGTTGGCGCCGTCGCCGATCGCGATCACCGCGCCCTCGGGGACCCCCACCTCGGCCGCGAACCGGCGCAGCGCGGCGGCCTTGCCGGCCCGGTCGACGACGTCGCCGACGATCCGGCCGGTGAGCCGGCCGTCCACGACCTCGAGCTCGTTGGCGTGCGCGAAGTCGAAGCCGAGGTCCTCGGCGATCCGGTCGGTGACCGCGGTGAAGCCGCCGGAGACCATCGCGAACCGGTAGCCGAGCCTCTTGAGGGTGCGGACCATCGTGCGCGCCCCGGGAGCGTAGTCGAGCTGTTCGTAGACGTCGTCCAGCGCCGAGACCTCCAGCCCCTCGAGCAGCGCGACGCGGGCCCGCAACGACTCCTCGAAGTCGACCTCGCCGCGCATCGCCTGCTCGGTCACCCGGGCGACCTCGGCCTCGCAGCCGACCCGGGAGGCGAGCATCTCGATGACCTCGCCCTGGACCAGCGTGGAGTCGACGTCCATCACGATCAGGCGCATGCCGCGGCGCATCAGGTTCGCCGGCTGCACGGCCACGTCGACGGACTGGCGGGACGCCTCCTCGACCAGCGAGGTCCGCAGCTTGTCCGGCTCGACGCCCGAGACGTGCAGCTCGATCGCGGTGACCGGGTAGCGGGCCATCCGCTCGATCCGGTCGATGTTCGCGCCGGCGTCGGCGATCCGGCCGGCCATCGCTGCCATCGCCGAGGCCCGCAGCGGGGCGCCGATGATGGTGACGTGGCTGCGGCCGTCCTTGCGGGCGGTGTTGTCGCCGACGCCCCGGTCCACCTCGACGGACATCCCGAGGTCGGCAGCGGTGCGCTCGACGGCGTCCCGCAGCTTCTTCCAGTCCCGCGGCGCGGTCACCAGCACACCGAGGACCAGCCGGCGGCGGAGCACGATCTGCTCGATGTCGAGCACCTCGACGCCGGCCCCGGAGAGCGCGCTGAAGATGCTGGAGGTCACGCCCGGCCGGTCCGTCCCGGTGAGCGTGATCAGCAGGGTCCTGGGCTGCTCCGCGGGCTCGTGGCCCGGCGCGTCGATGTCCGTGCTCATGTCGTCGCCGAGGCTATCCCCGTCGGGTGCACGTTGTCGGTGGGCGCTCGTAGCGTGGCCGCATGGAGAGCACACACCACACCATCGCTGACGTCGAGCTCGCCGCCGACGACCTCGCGGTGTCCACGGCGTTCTACGCGGCGGCCTTCGGGTGGTCCGTCGACGACTACGGCCCGACGTACGCCGGGATCCGGGCGTCGTCGGGTGACGGCGAGGTCGGCGGGCTCAACACCAGCAACAGCGGCGGGCCGGGCGGGGCGCTGGTGCTGCTGACCTCCGACGACGTCGACGCGTCGCTGGCCGCGGTCGAGACCACGGGTGGTCGCGTCGTCACGCCCGTCGAGGCCTACTCGGGCGGCCGGCGGTTCACGTTCGCCGACCCGGCCGGCACCGTGCTCGGCGTCTTCCAGAGCGACTGAGCGCCTCGCGACCCGTCAGGCCGGCGGCCAGACCTCCGGCGAGCAGGCCGCGACCAGGGCCCGGCGCCCGGCGGCGTCGAGCGGGCGCAGCGCGTCCTCGCGGCGCATGATCTCCTGGGCGGTGGCCGCGCCGCCGTGGTCCTCGAGCGCCAGCTCCACGATGCCGATCGCCTGGAGCGCGCGGCCGGCGAGCTCGACCGCGCGGGGCGGGGTCCCGGCCGGAGCGTCGTACGTCGCGCGGTGCCGGAGGTCCATCAGCTCGTCGGCCACCTCGGGCCGCCAGCGGGCCACGTCCAGCGCGGCCAGCACGTCGGCGCTCTGCGACAGCCCGGCCCGCAGCCCGCGGTTGGCCTCGCCGAGGTCGGCGAGCGGCCGCCGCGCCGCGGGCAGCGCCTGCCACACGACGCCGGCGCCGGCCCGGTACGGCACCAGGCCCAGGTCGGCTCCCTCCAGGACCACAGCCTCGCCGGCGTCCAGTGCCGCGGCGTTGAACGCCCGCGGCCCGCCCAGCCCCACCGGGTCTCCGGGAGCGGGCAGCGCCAGGCCCGCGGACCGGGCCCCGGCCGCCCGGAACCTCCCCAGCGCCAGCACCAGCGGCACGCTCTCACCGGCAGCCGCGCCGCCACCGTCCAGCCCGGCCACGTCGTGCGCCGCGTCGTCCCCGACCACGTGGTCGAGCACGTCGTCCGGGCCCGCGTCCCCGCGCAACCAGGCCGAGAGCCACCAGGCCATCCGGGCGGCGTCGTGGGGCAGCGGCGTGGGCATGCCCGAAGCGTAGGCGGGCTACCTCTATGGTTTCCTGCATGACCGCCGTGCTGGAGTTCGCCGACGTCACCGTGCGCCGCGGCAACGCCACCCTGCTCGACGCGGTCAACTGGACCGTCGAGGAGGACGAGCGCTGGGTCGTCCTCGGCCCCAACGGGGCCGGCAAGACCACCCTGCTCCAGGTCGCCGCCGCGCAGATCCACCCGACGTCGGGCGTGGCCGGGATCCTCGGTGAGGTGCTCGGCACCGTCGACGTCTTCGAGCTCCGCCCCCGCATCGGCCTGACCAGCGCGGCGCTGGGGGAGCGGATCCCGCGCCACGAGAAGGTGCGCGACGTCGTCGTCTCCGCGTCGTACGGCGTGGTCGGGCGCTGGCGCGAGGAGTACGACGACCTCGACCACGGACGGGCCAACGCGCTGCTGATCGAGGTCGGGGCGAAGGCGCTGCTCGACCGCACCTTCGGCACCCTGTCCGAGGGCGAGCGCAAGCGGGTGCAGATCGCTCGCGCGCTGATGACCGACCCCGAGCTGCTGCTGCTCGACGAGCCCGCGGCCGGGCTCGACCTCGGCGGCCGCGAGGACCTGGTCTCCACCCTGTCGGTGCTGGCGATGGACGAGATGTCGCCGGCCACCGTCCTGGTCTCCCACCACGTCGAGGAGATCCCGCCAGGCTTCACCCACGGCATGCTGCTGCGCGAAGGACGCGTCGTCGCGTCCGGGCCGGTCGAGGAGGTCGTCACCGCCGAGGCGCTGAGCGACACCTTCGGCATGTCCCTCCAGGTGTCCCACGAGGACGCGCGCTGGACCGCCCGGCGCCGGGTCGGCCGGCACAGCGGCTGAGCCGAACACCCGCTCGCGACACGGTCCCGCAGCCGCCGCGGAACGGCCGCGCAGCAACCGTCCAGCGGATAGGGTCGACGCATGGAGTGGCTGAAGGACCATGCCTTCGAGACCTGGCTGGGTCTGACGATCCTGCTCGGGGTCGCGGAGATGTTCAGCCTGGACTTCGTGCTCCTGATGCTGGCAGGTGGCGCCGCCGTCGGCATGATCGCCGCGTTGCTCGGCGCTCCGTTCGTGGCCCAGGTGATCCTTGCCTCGGCCGCGGCCCTGGCCGCGCTGGTCGTGGTCCGCCCGAACGTCGTGAAGCGGCTCCACCAGGGACCGGACCTCGCGCTCGGGCACGGCAAGCTGGTCGGCCAGCAGGGTCTGGTCACGGAACGGATCACCGCGATGAACCCCGGCCGGATCAAGCTGGCGGGGGAGATCTGGTCGGCCCAGCCCTACGACGACACGCTCGTGATCGAGCCCGGAGAGACCGTCGACGTCCTCCAGATCAAAGGCGCCACCGCCCTCGTGCACCCGGTCCCCAGGCTGGAGTCCTGACCGGGCCGTGACGACGAGGTTTGACGCAGCACCACGGCGGGCATCGCACCGCCACCCACCCCTGAGAGGAACGAACGCATGACAGCCGCTCTGGTCGTACTGGTCCTGCTGATGCTGCTGGTGGCGGTGACCCTCGCCAAGACGGTGCGGATCGTCCCGCAGGCGCGTGCCGGCATCGTGGAGCGGTTCGGCAAGTACAAGGAGACGATGCCCGCGGGACTGAACATCATCGTCCCGTTCATCGACCGCGTCCGCTACCTCATCGACCTGCGCGAGCAGGTGGTCTCGTTCCCGCCGCAGCCGGTGATCACCGAGGACAACCTCGTGGTCTCGATCGACACCGTCATCTACTTCCAGGTCACCGACCCGGTCGCCGCGACGTACGAGATCGCCAACTACATCCAGGCCGTCGAGCAGCTCACCATGACCACGCTGCGCAACATCGTCGGTGGCATGGACCTCGAGGAGACGCTGACCAGCCGCGAGATGATCAACTCCGGCCTGCGCGGCGTCCTCGACGAGGCCACCGGCAAGTGGGGCATCCGTGTGAACCGCGTGGAGATCAAGGGCATCGACCCGCCGCCGTCGATCAAGGACTCGATGGAGAAGCAGATGCGCGCCGACCGCGACAAGCGCGCCGCGATCCTCACCGCCGAGGGCCAGCGCCAGTCCGCGATCCTCACCGCCGAGGGCCAGAAGCAGTCCGCGATCCTGTCCGCCGAGGGTGACCGCGAGTCGCAGATCCTGCGGGCGCAGGCCGACCGCGAGGCGGCGATCCTGCGGGCGCAGGGTGAGGGGCAGGCGATCCAGACGGTGTTCCAGGCGATCCACGACGGGCAGCCGGACCAGTCGCTGCTGGCCTACCAGTACCTCCAGATGATGCCGAAGATCGCCGAGGGCAACGCCAACAAGGTCTGGGTGATCCCCTCCGAGATCACCAAGGCGCTCGAGGGCCTCGGCTCCTCGATCCACGAGGTCGCGGGCATCCCGAAGGAGTCCGGCGGGCCGCGCAAGCGGGTCGACATGGGCTCCAGCGAGCCGATCGCGACCCGGGACTCCGTCGACCGCGAGCTGAGCAACACCAACGCCGCCGTGGAGGCGGCGATCGCCGAGGCCGCCTCCGCCGCGAACCCCGGCAAGGGATCCGGTACGCCGCCTCCGAGCGCGGCCGGTTCGTTCGGTGGCCCCGCCGGGGACCCGCTGACCGACCCGATGCCGGGTGACCCGCCTCCGGACGCCGGGGAGCAGCCCACGCAGTGACGCTGTTCGAAGCACTGGCGATCACGCTGGCCGGGGTCGCCGCCGGGACCATCAACACCGTGGTGGGGTCGGGGACGTTGATCACGTTCCCGACCCTCCTGGCGTTCGGCGTACCCCCGGTCACCGCGAACGTCTCCAACACCGTCGGCCTGGTCCCGGGCACCCTCTCGGGCACCATCGGCTACCGCCGCGAGCTCGAGGGGCAGCGGTCCCGGCTGCTCCGCCTCGGCCCGGCGTCGCTGGTCGGTGGCATCGCCGGGGCGCTGCTCCTGCTGGTGCTCCCCGAGGAGGCCTTCTCGGCGATCGTGCCGGCGCTGATCGTCCTCGGCTGCATCCTCGTGGTGTTCCAGCCGCGCGTGTCCGCGTGGGTGGCGCGGCGCCACGACGCCCGCGGCGGGCTGCCCGACCACGGTGCCTGGTGGGTCTGGCCGCTGGTCTTCCTGACCGGCGTGTACGGCGGCTACTTCGGGGCCGCCCAGGGCGTGCTGCTGATGGCGATCCTCGGCATCGGCGTACCCGACTCGCTCCAGCGGTCCAACGCCACCAAGAACGTCCTCGCCCTGATCGTCAACGGCGTGGCCGCGGTGCTGTTCATCGTGATGGCCCACGTCGACTGGACCGTGGCCGGCCTGATCGCCCTCGGCTCGGTCGTCGGCGGCCAGATCGGCGCCACCTGGGGCCGCCGCCTGCCCGCCGCCGGCCTCCGCGCGGTCATCGTCGTGGTCGGCATCGTCGCCGTCGTCAGCTTCCTCGTCTGACCATCCCCTGCCTCGCTTCGGATAGTCCCCAACGAAATGGTCGTGCTCTCTCCGACAGCCATTTCGTTGGGGAGGATCCCGCCGTCGGCCGGGGACGAGGTACCGGGTCGAGCAGGGCGTCGGGATCAGCGACAACGTCGGTCGGCAGCGGGCCCGGGACATGCGCCGGGGCGACCGGGCCGGCGGCGGCCTCTGAGCCGTCTCTCGGGATAGTCCCAAACGTTCGAGGGGTCCTCAGGCGCGCCGGAACCCCTCGAGGGTTTGGGACTATCCCGTCAGCCGACGTACGCCGCGTGCCAGCGGGCGATCTCGTCGTAGACGCGGGAGCGCACCGGCTCGCGGGAGAGCACGACGTCGTGACGGGCGCCGTCGATCGACACCAGCGTGACGTGCCGCCCCAGCGACGGCGCCCAGCGGCGGATCTGGTCGACCTCCAGCACGATGTCGTGCCCGTGCACGTCCTCGCCCATCTCCTTGGGCCACGCGGTCGCGCCCGAGGTGAGCACCAGCACCGGGCAGCCGACCTCGATGCCGCGGTGCAGGTCCGCATGACCCTGCCGGATCGCGCGCAGCCACCCGGCGTACACGGGCCAGCTCTCGATCGGCTTCCACGCGACGTCGAAGTCGAACTCGCCCTCGTGGTCGCGGTGCAGGCTGCGAGCGTAGAGCCCGGAGACCGTGCGCGGGATGATGCGCATGGGCTGCCGCTTGCCGACCTGCTTGAGGATCTCGGTGCCCACGGTGCGGTTGAACAGGGACCCCTGCAGGTCGAACCACGGTGAGTTCAGCACCATCCCGGCCAGGTCGGGCTTGCGGTCGGCGGCCCACAGCGGGAGGGTCAGCCCGCCCGTCGAGTGCGCACTGAGGACGACGTGGTCGTGCTCGTCGCGGCCGGTGACCCGGTCCCAGGCCTCGTCCAGCTCCGGGAAGTACTCCCGCAGGTCGGCGACGTAGTTGGGCGTCTGATGCTCGCCGAGGGAGCGGCCGTACTTCCGCAGGTCGATCGCGTAGAAGTCGTAGCCACGCTCGTTCCACCACTCGGCGTACGACGTCTGGAAGAAGTAGTCCGCGAACCCGTGCACGTGCAGCACCGCACGGGAGGTGGGCTGCTCGGCGCGGCGCCGGACCAGGGTCGCGTGGACCGGCCCCTCGGCGTCGTCGGGGAGCTCGATCATCTCCGTCGTGTACGGCGCGCCGAGGACGTCCTGCTCGTCGGTCATGCCCGCAGTCTGTCAGGCGTCGGCGGGTGCGCGCCGGGCGGCCGCGAACTCGGACGCCGCCCGCACGAGCCCGGCCAGCAGCCCCACGTCGGCGGCGGTCTCCGGGTGCCACTGCACGGCCAGGCAGAATCGGTCACCCGGGGCCTCCATCGCCTCCAGGGTGCCGTCCGCGGCCCGCGCGGACGCGACGAACCCGGGGAACCGGTCCACCGACTGGTGGTGGTGGCAGCTCACGGTCAGCCGGTCGCCGACCAGCGCGGACAGGCGGGTCCCGGGGACCGTGTCCACCTCGATATCGCCGAACACGTCGCCGCCGGGGCTGTGCTCCTCGTGGTCCACCAGGTCGGGCGTGTGCTGGTGCAGGTGCCCGCCCGCGTGGACGGCCATGAGCTGCATGCCCCGGCAGACGCCGAGCACCGGCAGCCCGGCGGCCTCGGCCGCGTCGAGCAGCGCCACCTCCCACGCGTCCCGGTCCGGCCGCCAGTTGCTGGTCTGCGGGTGCGGCTCGGCGCCGTACCGGTCGGGGTCGACGTCGGCGCCGCCGCTGATCACCAGCCCGTCCAGCCGCGCCATCAGGGCGTCCGCGGCACCGACCTGGGTCACCGGGGGCAGCAGCACCGGCACCCCACCGGTGGCCTCGACGGCCAGCGCGTAGGCGTGCGGCAGCACGTCGGCGGTCTGCTGCCAGACCCCCCAGGCCGCGTCCTCGCGGTAGGTGGTCAGGCCGATGACGGGAGCGCTCACAGCGGTGTGACGTAGGCGCCGGAGATGCCGCCGTCGACCAGGAAGGTGTTGGCGGTGATGAAGCTGGACTCGTCGGAGGCGAGGAACAGCACGGCGTTGGCCATCTCCTCCGGCTCCGCGAACCGGCCCATGGGCACGTGCACGAGCCGGCGGGCAGCCCGCTCGGGGTCCTTGGCGAACAGCTCCTGGAGCAGCGGCGTGTTCACCGGGCCCGGGCAGAGCGCGTTGACCCGCACGCCGTCGCGCGCGAACTGGACACCGAGCTCGCGACTCATCGACAACACGCCGCCCTTGGAGGCGGAGTAGGAGATCTGCGAGGTGGCCGCGCCCATCACGGCGACGAACGATGCGGTGTTGATGATCGACCCGCTGCGCTGCTCGAGCATGTGGGGGAGGGCCGCCTTGCAGCACAGGTAGACGCTGGTGAGGTTGACCTCCTGCACCCGCCGCCACGCGTCGAGGTCGGTGTCGAGGATCGAGTCGTCCTCCGGCGGCGAGATGCCGGCGTTGTTGAAGGCGATGTCGACCGAGCCGTAGGTGTCCTTCGCGGTGCGGAACAGCGCCTCGACCTGCTCCTTGTCGGTGACGTCGACCTGCACGAACGTCGCGATGTCGGTGCCGCCGAGCTGGCCGACCAGCGCATGCCCGCGCTCCTCGTCGATGTCGCCGATGACGACCTTCGCGCCCTCCTCGACGAACCGCTGCACGGTCGCCAGCCCGATGCCGGAGCAGCCCCCGGTGACCACGGCGACCTTGCCCTGGATGCGTCCTGCCATGTGCGGGTCCTTTCTGGTTGCCTCGGTTTCGAGACGGTCGCAGCGCGACCTCCTCAACCAGCGGCGAAGGGTCAGTGGGCGATGTAGACGTTCTTCTCCTCGGTGAACGCGTTCGGCGCGTCCGGGCCGAGCTCGCGGCCGAGGCCGGACTGCTTGTAGCCGCCGAACGGCGTCCAGTAGCGCACCGACGAGTGTGAGTTCACGCTGAGGTTCCCGGCCTCGACGGCGCGGGCCACCCGGAGCCCGCGACCGAGGTCGGAGGTGAAGATCGACCCCGAGAGGCCGTACTCCGTGTCGTTGGCGCGCGCCACCGCGTCCGCCTCGTCGTCGAACGGCATCACCGCGACCACCGGGCCGAACACCTCCTCGCGCCAGATCCGCTCCTGCGGGTCCTCGGAGAGCACCACGCTCGGCGGCACCCAGAAGCCGTCGCCCCCCGGCGTCGAGCCCGCGAAGGCCACGTCGACGTCGGCGAGGTAGCCCTCCACGGCGTCCTTCTGCTGCGCCGAGATCAGCGGCCCCATCTCGCTGGACTCGTCGGACGGGTCCAGCACCCGCATCCCGGTCACCGCCGGCTCCATCAGCGACAGGAACTCGTCGTACGCCGAGCGCTCGACGAGGATCCGCGAGCGCGCGCAGCAGTCCTGGCCGGCGTTGTCGAAGACGGCGTACGGCGCGCTGGCGGCCGCCGCAGCCAGGTCGGCGTCGGCGAACACGATGTTCGCGGACTTGCCGCCGAGCTCCAGGGTCACCCGCTTCACCTGCTCGGCGCAGCCGGCCATGATCCGCTTCCCGACCTCGGTGGACCCGGTGAAGCAGACCTTGCGGACCAGCGGGTGGGTGACGAAGCGCTCGCCGACCACCGAGCCCTTGCCGGGGATGATCGTGAGCACGTGCTCGGGGAGCCCGGCCTCGAGCGCGAGCTCGCCGATCCGGACCGCGGTGAGCGGGGTCAGCTCGGCCGGCTTGAGCACGACCGCGTTGCCGGCGGCCAGCGCGGGCGCGAAGCCCCAGCCGGCGATCGGCATCGGGAAGTTCCACGGCACGATCACGCCGACCACGCCGAGCGGCTCGTGGAAGGTGATGTCGACGCCGCCCGCAACCGGGATCTGGCGGCCGAAGAGCCGCTCGGGCGCGGCGGAGTAGTAGTTGAGGCAGTCCCGGACGTTGCCGGCCTCCCAGCTGGCGTTGCCCCAGGTGTGGCCGGCGTTGCGGACCTCGAGCTCGGCCAGCTCGTCGACGTGCGCGTCGACCACGGCGGCGAACCGGCGCAGGACATTGGCCCGGTCGCCGGGGGCCATCGTGCGCCAGCGCAGGAACGCTGCGTGCGCGGCCTCGATCGCGGCGTCGGTGGCGGCGACGTCCGCGAGCGGGACGTCGGTGACGGGGGTGGCCGTCGCCGGGTTGATCACGGTGTACGTGTCGGTCATGGACGGTGCTCCAGGGAAGGTGCCGGGGGAGGGTGGGTCAGAGTCGCTCGAAGCCGCGGCGCAGCTCCCAGTCGGTGACCGTGGAGTCGTACGCCGCGAGCTCGACGTCGGCCATGTTGACGTAGTGGTCGACCACGTCGTCACCGAGGGCCGCCCGGGCCACCTCCGAGGAGTGGAACCGGTCACGTGCCTCGCGCATCGTGTGCGGCACCTTGGCCTTGCCGGAGTGGTAGGCGTTGCCGACCAGCTCGTCCTCGAGCGGAAGCTCGTTCTCGATGCCGTGCAGGCCGCCGGCCAGCATGGCGGTGAGCGCGAGGTAGGGGTTGACGTCCGCCCCGGGCACCCGGTTCTCCATGCGGGCCCCGGCCCCCCGGCCGACCAGCCGCACCGCGCAGGTGCGGTTGTCGAGCCCCCAGGCGATGGTGGTCGGTGCGAACGAGCCGTCCGCGAACCGCTTGTAGGAGTTGATGTTCGGGGCGTAGAGGAGCGTGAAGTCGGCGGTGGTCGCCAGCACACCCGCCACGAACTGGTCGTAGAGCGGAGTCCGCTCGCCCGCGTCGTCGTCCCAGAACACCAGGTCGCCGTCGCGGCCGCGCAGCGACAGGTGGATGTGGCAGGAGCTGCCCTCGCGCTGGTTGTACTTCGCCATGAACGTGATCGAGCGGCCCTGCTGGGCGGCGATCTCCTTGGCGGCGTTCTTGTAGACCGCGTGGTTGTCCGCGGTCACCAGTGCCTCGTTGTAGAGGAACCCGACCTCGTGCTGGCCGAAGTTGCACTCGCCCTTGGCGCCCTCCACGTCCATCCCGGCCGCGTACATGTGGTTGCGGATGTCGCGCAGCAGCGGCTCGGCTCGCGAGGTGCCGAGGATCGAGTAGTCGACGTTGTACTGGTTGACCGGCGTGAGGTCGCGGTAGCCGAGGTCCGAGGCGTCCTCGTACGACGTGTCGAAGGCGATGAACTCCAGCTCGGTGCCGGCCAGCGCCACCCAGTCGCGCGCGGCCACCCGGTCGAGCTGTTGCTGGAGCATGGCGCGGGGCGACTGCAGCACGGGGGAGTGGTCGGGCCAGACCAGGTCGCACTGCACCATCGCGGTGCCGGGGAGGTGGGTGAGCAGCCGGATGGTGTCCTCGTCGAGGACGAACTCCATGTCGCCGTAGCCCTTGTCCCACGAGGAGATCGCGTAGCCGTCGACAGTGTTCATCTCCACGTCGACGGCGAGGAGGTAGTTGCAGCCCTCGGTGCCGTGGTGCAGCACCACGTCGACGAAGTACCTCCCGTGCAGCCGCTTGCCCTGGAGCCGGCCCTGCATGTCGGTGAAGGCGACGATGACGGTGTCGATCTCACCCGTCTCTATGAGGGAGACGAGCTCCTCCCTGGTCAGGTGCCGGTCGTTGCGCGGTGCCACGGTGTCTCCCTCTGTCGCCTGTCCGGTCGGTCGGTCGGTGGGTCAGCCCACCAGGCCGCGCAGCAGCGCGGCGGTGTCGTCGCAGTGCTCGGTCATCACGCGCCCGGCGCGTTCCTGGTCGCCGGCCAGGATGGCCCGGACCAGCGCGGCGTGCTGCCGGTCCGAGTGTCCGATGTTCGCCTCCAGGACCGGGATCGCCAGCAGCATCTCGTGCAGGGTCGCCTGGACCGAGGTCACCGCCTCGATCACCCGCGGCGACCCGGTGAGCGTGGCCACGGTGAGGTGGAACCGGGAGTCGGCCTGCCGGTGCTGCGCGGGCTTGCGTGCTGCCACCACGTCCGCGTGGGCCGCTTCGAGCTGGGCCCGACCGGTGTCGCCGAGGCGCTGGCCGGCAGCGAGCTCGGCGGCGCCCGGCTCGACGATGCGGCGGAACTCCAGGGCGTCCAGCCAGTCCTGGCGCTGGGCCGCGGTGAGCCGGGAGGCGGCCCGGGCGGACGGCGTGCGCGGCTTGAGCGTGACCACGGTGCCCCCGCCACGGCCGCGCCTGGTCTCGACCAGTCCGGCCTGGCGCAGTGCCGCCATCGCCTCGCGCAGCGTCGAGCGCGACACGTTGAGCCGGGTGGCCAGCTCACGCTCGGGCGGCAAGGTCGTCCCGCGCGGGTAGACCCCCAGCCGGATCGTGGTCGCCAGCTGTTCCACGCACGCCTCGAACGCGTGGTAGCCCCGGGCGGGACGGAGCACGGCGCGGGTGAGGTCGTGCGCGTCGTCCGGGGAAGGGATCACGTGAGTCATCCTCGGGCGACCCCGTTGGGCTGTCAATGGTCGGAGTTCATACCAATTTCGGCGCGCATCTTCACAAGCCGATCCGGGCGGGTCTAGCCTCCAACCAATCGCTGCTCCGCATCCCGAGAAGGTGCCACATGCCCGAAGGACACGAACACGTAGAAGAGCACGAAGTCCCGCACCTCACCGACGACGAGAAGCACCTTGCCAAGCTCGGGTACAAGCAGGAGCTCAACCGGTCGTGGTCCGGATTCTCCAACTTCGCTATCTCGTTCTCGATCATCTCCATCCTCGCCGGCTGCTTCACCAACTTCGGTGCCGGCTTCAACAACGGCGGCCCGATCTCGATCTCGTGGTCGTGGCCGATCCTCGGCCTGTTCATCCTGATCATCGGCTTCACCATGTCCGAGCTGGTCTCGGCGTACCCCACCTCGGGCGGGATCTACTGGTGGGCCTCCAAGCTCGGCGGTCCGGCGGCCGGCTTCTTCACCGGCTGGCTGAACCTGATCGGCCTGGTCGCGGTGACGGCCGGTGTGTCCTACGGGTGCGCCACGTTCATCGACCTGACCATCAGCACCTACTCCGAGTCGTTCGCGGCGGACTACTCGCTGACCCGGGTGTTCATCATCTTCGTGATCGTCCTGGCGCTGGTCTCGGTGCTCAACATCTTCAGCGGCCACCTCATGGCGATCATGAACAACGTGTCGGTGTGGTGGCACGTCGTGGGTGCCGCGGCCATCGTGGTCGTGCTGATCCTGGTCCCCGACCAGCACCAGAGCTTCAGCTACGTGTTCACGGAGCGCTTCAACAACTCCGGGTACGCCGACGGCAGCACCACCAGCGTCGCGTTCTGGTTCGCGATCGTGCCGTTCGGCTTCCTGCTCACGCAGTACACCATCACCGGCTTCGACGCCTCGGCCCACCTGTCCGAGGAGACCGGCGCGGCGTCGACGGCGGCGGCCAAGGGCATCTGGCGCTCGATCCTCTACTCCGTGCTCGGCGGCTACGTCCTGCTGCTGTGCGTGGTGTTCGCGATCCCGGACACCGCGGACGGGCAGCCGGACAACGCGCTGGCCGGCCTGGGCGTCCAGCCGATCTTCCTCGAGGCGCTGGGGAAGAACTGGGCGACGTTCGTGCTGTTCATCTCGGCGTCCGCGCAGTTCTTCTGCGCCACGTCCTGCATGACGTCGGCGTCGCGGATGACGTTCGCTTTCAGCCGGGACGGCGCGATCCCGGGCTCGAAGACGCTGCAGAAGCTCACCGCGTCCCGGGTCCCGGCCAACGCCGTGGTCATGGTCGGGGTCGCCTCGGCGGTCCTGAGCCTGCCGGCGCTGATCGAGGTCGACGTCAACGGCACGCCGGTGCCGCTGGCGTTCTACGCGGTCACCTCGATCGCGGTGATCGGCCTCTACCTGGCGTTCGCGATCCCGATCTGGCTGCGCTGGCGGCACGGCGACAAGTTCGACGTCGGCTCGTGGAACAACGGCGCGAAGTACAAGTGGATGAACCCGATCGCGGTCGCCGAGATCCTGATCGTGTCGGTCTACCTGATGATGCCGACCACGCCGGCGGCGAACCCGTTCCGCGACGAGTTCGAGTGGAAGTTCGTGAACTACGCGCCGATCGTGACGCTGGGTGCCCTGCTCCTGCTGGTCATCTGGTGGAACGTGTCGGCGAAGAAGTGGTTCACCGGCCCGAAGCACACGATCGACGAGGCCGTCGTCGAGGCGTTCGGCGACTGACGGCGACGGGTGCCGCTCGCGGACGAGGTGGCGGCCCTGCTGGACCGGATCCCGGTCTTGCAGGGCCGTTCCCGCGCGGTCGCGGAGCTCCCCGGCGGACTGACCAACCAGAACCTCCACGTCACCACACCGGAGGGCGACTACGTGGTCCGGGTGTTCCGGGGCGACGCGGCCCTGCTGGGGATCGACCGCGACGCCGAGCACGACAACACGGGAGCGGCCGCCGAGGCGGGCGTCGGGGCTCCGGTGGTGAGCTACCACCCGGACCTCGGCTGCCTGGTGATCGGCTTCCTCACCGGCACCACCCTCGACAACGACTCGTTCTCCGACCCCGCGGTCCTGGCCCGGGCCGCGGACGCCTGCCGCCGGCTCCACGCGGGACCGCGCTTCACCGGCGACTTCGACATGTTCCGGCGCCAGGCGACGTACCTCGCGACCGTGCGGGAGCGCGGCTACCGCCTCTTCGACGGTTACGCCGGCTTCGACGACTCCTTCCAGCGGGTACGCCGGGCGCTCGCGGTCCGCGCCACGCCGACCGTGCCCTGCAACAACGACCTGCTGGCGGGCAACTTCGTCGACGACGGCGAGCGGATCTGGCTGATCGACTACGAGTACTCCGGCAACAACGACGCCTGCTTCGAGCTCGGCAACACCGCCACCGAGTGCGACCTCGACGAGGACACCGTCGATGCCCTGGTGGCGGCGTACTTCGGCGAGCCGCTGCGTCACCTGCGCGCCCGGGTCCGGCTCCAGTCGCTGGTCTCGGAGTACGGCTGGTCGCTGTGGGGCGCCATCCAGGCCTCGGCCAGCAGCCTCGACTTCGACTTCGACTCGTGGGGGCAGGAGCGGTTCGACAAGGCGGCCGCGACCTTCACCTCCCCCCGCTTCGAACGACTTCTCGAGGAGGTCGTGCGTGACGACTGAGCCGTCCCGCTCCGGCGTGACCCTGCCCGACCGGGCCCGCGCGGTGATCATCGGCGGCGGCGTGATCGGGACCTCGACCGCCTACCACCTCGTCCGGAACGGCTGGACCGACGTGCTGCTGCTGGAGCAGGGCACGCTGTCGTGCGGCACCACCTGGCACGCCGCCGGGCTGGTCGGCCCGCTGCGGGCGACCGAGAGCGGCACCCGGCTGGTGCAGTACTCCGCGGAGCTCTACGCCCGCCTGGAGGAGGAGACCGGGCAGGCGACCGGCTACAAGCAGGTGGGCGGCGTGATCGTGGCCCGCACCGAGGACCGCCTGGTCCAGCTCCGGCGTACGGCGGCCAACGCGGCGGCGTACGACATGGAGTGCGCGCTGCTCAGCCCCGAGGAGGCGCTGGAGGCATGGCCGGTCATGCAGGTCGAGGACCTGCGCGGCGCGCTCTGGCTCCCCGGCGACGGCAAGGTCAACCCGACCGACCTCACCATGGCGCTGGCCCGCGGCGCCCGGGCCGGCGGTGCCCGGGTGGTGGAGCGCGTGCGGGTGCTCGGCGTCGACGTCACGGAGGGCCCGTTCGGCCGGCGGGTGACCGGCGTGCGCACCGACGCCGGGACCGTCGAGGCCGAGGTGGTGGTCAACTGCGCCGGCCAGTGGGCCAAGGCGCTCGCCGACCCCCTCGGCGTCACCGTGCCGCTGCACTCCGCCGAGCACTTCTACGTGGTCACCGAGGGGATCGACGGCGTGCACCCCGACCTGCCGCTGCTGCGGGACCCGGACGGCTACACCTACTTCAAGGAGGAGGTCGGCGGCCTCGTGGTCGGCGGCTTCGAGCCCGAGGCCAAGCCCTGGCGCAGCCCCGACGACCTGCCGTACCCGTTCGAGTTCCAGCTGCTCGAGGAGGACTGGGACCACTTCGCCGTGCTCATGGACGAGGCCGTACGCCGGGTGCCGGCGCTGGCGGAGACCGGGATCCGGAAGTTCTACAACGGCCCCGAGTCGTTCACCCCGGACAACCAGTTCGTGATGGGGGAGGCGCCCGGCCTGCGCGGCTACTTCGTCGGCGCCGGCTTCAACTCGGTGGGCATCGCCTCCGCGGGCGGCGCCGGACGCGCCCTGGCGGAGTGGGTGGTCGCGGGAGAGCCGACCTCGGACCTGGTGGCGGTGGACATCCGCCGGTTCGGCGCCTTCCAGGGCAACAACCGCTGGCTGCGGGCGCGGGTCTCCGAGGTGCTCGGCCTGCACTACGCGGTGCCCTGGCCGAACCAGGAGATGAGCACTGCCCGGCCGTTCCGGTGCTCTCCGCTGCACGACCGACTGGCCGCTGCGGGCTCGAGCTTCGGCTCGAAGATGGGCTGGGAGCGGCCGAACTTCTTCGCGCCGCCGGGGGAGTCCACCGAGCTGACGTACTCCTGGACCCGGCCGTCGTGGGTGCCGTGGGTCGCGGCGGAGCACCGCGCCACCCGCGAGGCGGTGGCGGTGTTCGACCAGACCTCGTTCTCGAAGTACGTCGTCGACGGACCGGGCGCGCTCGAGGCACTCCAGTGGGTGTGCGCCAACGACGTGGACGTCGAGCCCGGGCGCGCGGTCTACACCCCGCTGCTGAACGCCCGCGGCGCCTACGAGTCGGACCTCACCGTCACCCGCGTGGCCGAGCAGGAGTTCCTGCTGGTCAGCAGCTCGGCGACCACGGTCCGCGACCAGGACCTGATCCGCCGCCACCTGCCCGACGGCTGCGACGCCCGGGTCCGCGACGTGACCACCCAGTTCGCCGTGCTCGGCGTGATGGGTCCCCGCTCCCGCGACCTGCTCCGGCCGCTCACGGACGCGGACCTGTCCGAGGAGGCGTTCCCGTTCGCGACCAGCCGGGAGCTCGGGCTGGGCCCGGCCACGGTCCGGGCCACGCGGATGACGTACGTCGGGGAGCTGGGCTGGGAGCTGATGGTGCCGGTCGAATTCGCCACCGGCGTGCACGCGCTGCTGCACGCGACCGGGAGTGAGCACGGCCTGGTGGACGCGGGCTACTACGCGATCGAGGCGCTGCGCCTGGAGAAGGGCTACCGGGCGTTCGGCCGCGACCTGACCCCCGACTACACCCCGGTCGAGGCCGGCCTGGTGTTCGCGACCGCGCTCTCCGGCGACAAGCCGTTCCTGGGGCGGGCGGCGCTCGAGGAGCACCGCGAGCGGCTGCGCTCGCCCGGCCCGCGCCGCCGCCTGGTCTCGTTCGTGCTCGACGACCCGGACCCGATGCTCTGGGGCGGCGAGCTGGTGCTGCGGGACGGGACCCCGGCCGGGCAGGTGACCAGCGCCGCGTGGGGCGCCACGGTCCGGGCCGCGGTCGGGCTGGCCTACGTCCGGCACGACGAGCCGGTCACCCGGGCGTGGCTGGACTCCGGGGCCTGGCAGGTCGACGTGGCCGGCGACCGGCACGACGTACGGGTGTCGTTGAAGGCGCCGCTCGCCTGATCCGTGACCTATCCGGATACCGGTCGTTGAGCAGGGTGTCTGCACCGCAGAGTGCGGTTCTCGGGGGGATCGAGAGCGCCGGGCCAGCCCGGCGCGTTCGGGGGTTTCACATGCTTCGGCATCTGGATGCCAGGCGTTCGCTTGCCCTGACCGCGGTGGTCGCGGTCGCATCGTGGTCGACGGGGGTCCTGCCCGCCGCCGCGGACCCGGGCAACGGGAACGGTCATGGCGTCGAACGCAGCAGCACGACGAACGGACGGTCACACGGCCTGGACAAGGGCCGCGGGAACGGGTCCGGGACCAAGGGGAAGGGCCGGGAGGCCCGCACGCAGGACGAGCAGCGCCGGACCGGCCGGCAGCACGCCGACCGGTTCCGGCCGGCGCCGAAGGGCCGCAAGGCCCACAGCCGCCCGACGGCGCCCGGCGGCAAGGGTGCCGGCGGTGGCAACAACGGGACCGTGAAGATCGCGCCGGCAGGCACGGTCGACCGGATCCCGGACAACCACCCGCACGTCGGGTGCACGTTCCAGGTCGAGTGGTACGGCTTCGACGGCGGCAGCGACGTGGTCTCGCAGGTCGCGTTCACGCCGCACGCGCCGACCGGGGACGTGGGAATGGACGTCGACGGGCCGTCCCGGGTGCTCGTCGGCGGTGACCCGCAGAGCGGTGCCGGCACCGGCACGGGCTTGGACGCCGTCGCGGTCTACACGCTCTCGTTCGCGGGCGCGGCTCACCCGAAGCAGGGCTACCACGTCCGGCTGACCGTGCACACGCCGCGCTCACGCGGCAACGACACCAAGCAGAAGGTCTTCTGGGTCCGCGGCTGCGACCTGCCTCCCGAGCAGCCGCCGGGGGAGCAGCCGCCGGGGGAGCAGCCGCCGGGGGAGCAGCCGCCGGGGGAGCAGCCGCCGGGGGAGCAGCCGCCGGGGGAGCAGCCGCCGGGGGAGCAGCCGCCGGGGGAGCAGCCGCCGGGGGAGCAGCCGCCGGGGGAGCAGCCGCCGGGGGAGCAGCCGCCGGGGGAGCAGCCGCCGGGGGAGCAGCCGCCGGGGGAGCAGCCGCCGGGGGAGCAGCCGCCGGGGGAGCAGCCGCCGGGGGAGCAGCCGCCGGGGGAGCAGCCGCCGGGGGAGCAGCCGCCGGGGGAGCAGCCGCCGGGGGAGCAGCCGCCGGGGGAGCAGCCGCCGGGGGAGCAGCCGCCGGGGGAGCAGCCGCCGGGGGAGCAGCCGCCGGGGGAGCAGCCGCCGGGGGAGCAGCCGCCGGGGGAGCAGCCGCCGGGGGAGCAGCCGCCGGGGGAGCAGCCGCCGGGGGAGCAGCCGCCGGGGGAGCAGCCGCCGGGGGAGCAGCCGCCGGGGGAGCAGCCGCCGGGGGAGCAGCCGCCGGGGGAGCAGCCGCCGGGGGAGCAGCCGCCGGGGGAGACCCCGCCGGGACAGACGCCCCCCGAGGAGCACCCGCCGGCGGCCGGACCGCCGGAGCCGGCGTACCCCTCGGGCCCGGGCCTGCCGCCCACGCTGGTGATCGGTCCCGGGACGCCGCAGGGCTCGCCCCCGTCCGGCCCCGAGGTGCCGACGGTGGTCGAGGCCGGGCTCGCCCGGAGTGACGACACGACCGCATCGTCCGTGCCGCTGCTGCTGGTCGCCCTCGGAGGTGGCCTGGCCGGTGGCGCCGTGCTCGTACGGCGCCGCCAGGTCGCGGTGGCCCGGCGCAGGTGACGGCGAAGGCAGGGGTGGCGACCGGATCCGGTCGCCACCCCTGGCCGCTCGCGGTCCTCGGCCTGCTGCTCGTCGTGCTCGGCGGGATCTCCTGGCACGCCCAGCCGGGCGCCGGGGGGACCGACAGCCCGGCGCGTGCGCACGCGCCGGGCCCGGCGGGCGGAAGCCCGGCAGCCCCGGGCGACGTACCCGACGCTCTGCCCACAGCGGCGCCCGCGCCCACGCGCGCCGGAGCGCCGGTCGAGATCACGGTGCCGTCGCTCGACGTCCGGGCCGACGTGCGCCCCGTGCGGACGGTCGGCGGCCTGCTGGTGCCACCGTCGAACCCCGCGGTGCTCGGCTGGTGGGCGGCCGGCGCCCGCCCGGGCGACCCGCGCGGCACCGCCCTGGTCGCCGGCCACACGGTGCACGCCGGGGGCGGCGCGCTCGACCACCTGGCCGACCTCCGCCCGGGCGACCGGCTCACGGTGACCACCACGCGGGGCGAGCTCCGGTACGCCGTCCGGTCGGTGCGCACCTTCACCAAAGGCACGGTGGCCGAGCGTGCCGAGACCCTGTTCGGCCAGCGGGGGCCCGGCCAGCTCGTGCTCGTGACCTGCGCGGACTGGGACGGCGAGCGCTACCTGTCGAACGTGGTCGTGGTCGCCCGTCCCGGGTGAGGCCCGGACGGAATACCGTGGGGGCCGGTGCGGTTGAGCGGTGTGATTGCAGTTTCAACCATAACCCCCACGGCTCCCAGGGAGGGCACGATGCAGTTCGGCATCTTCACAGTCGGTGACGTCACCGAGGACCCGACCACGGGGAGGACGCCGACCGAGCACGAGCGGATCAGCAACACCGTCACCATCGCCAAGAAGGCCGACGAGGTCGGCCTGGACGTGGTGGCCGTCGGGCAGCACCACAACCCGCCGTTCGTGGCCTCGTCGCCGACCACCACCATGGCCTACATCGCCGCGCAGACCGAGCGGATCATCCTCAGCACCTCGACCACGCTGATCACCACCACCGACCCGGTGCGGATCGCCGAGGACTACGCCACGCTCCAGCACCTCACCGAGGGCCGGATGGACCTGATGATGGGTCGCGGCAACACCGGCCCGGTCTACCCGTGGTTCGGCAAGGACATCCGGGAGGGCGTCGCGCTCGCGGTCGAGAACTACGCCCTGCTGCACCGGCTGTGGCGCGAGGACGTCGTGAACTGGGAGGGGCGCTTCCGCACTCCGCTCCAGGGCTTCACCGCCACCCCGCGTCCGCTCGACGGCGTACCCCCGTTCGTGTGGCACGGCTCGATCCGCACGCCCGAGATCGCCGAGCAGGCGGCGTACTACGGCGACGGGTTCTTCGCCAACCACATCTTCTGGCCGGCCGCGCACACCGAGGCGATGGTCTCGCTCTACCGCCGCCGGTTCGAGCACTACGGCCACGGCTCGGCCGACCAGGCGATCGTCGGGCTCGGCGGCCAGGTGTTCATGCGCAAGAACAGCCAGGACGCGGTCCGGGAGTTCCGGCCGTACTTCGACAACGCCCCGGTGTACGGGCACGGCCCGTCACTGGAGGACTTCACGGCGCAGACCCCGCTCACCGTGGGCTCGCCGCAGCAGGTCATCGAGCGCACGCTCGGGTTCCGCGAGTACGTCGGCGACTACCAGCGCCAGCTGTTCCTCATGGACCACGCCGGCCTGCCGCTGAAGACGGTGCTCGAGCAGCTCGACATCCTCGGTGAGGAGGTCGTCCCGGTGCTCCGCAAGGAGTTCGCCGCGCTGAAGCCGGCCCACGTGCCGGAGGCGCCGACCCACGCGGCCCGGGTGGCCGCGCTGACCGACGCCGAGCAGGCTGCGCAGGCCGACCTGACCGGTGACGACACGATCGACGACACCGTCGAGGCCGGTCGATGACCCGCCGGATCGTGGTCGTCTCGGGCGGCACCAGCGTCCCGTCCAGCACCCGGCTGCTCGCCGACCGGCTGTCCGAGGCCGCGGCCGGCGCGCTCCGGGACGGCGGCGAGGACGTCCTGGTCGACGTGATCGAGCTGCGTCCGCTGGCGCGGCCGCTGGCCGACGCGGTGCTCACCGGGTTCCCGTCCGGTGACCTCGCGGCCGCGGTCGAGAAGGTACGCCGGGCGGACGCGCTCGTGGTCGTCTCGCCGGTCTTCCAGGCGTCGTACAGCGGGCTGTTCAAGCTGTTCTTCGACGTCCTCGAGCCGGGCCTGCTGGAGGGGCGGCCGGTGCTGCTGGGCGCGACCGCCGGCACCGCCCGGCACTCGCTCGTGCTCGAGCACGCGATGCGGCCGCTGTTCGCCCACCTCAAGACGATCGTGGTCCCGACCGCGGTGTTCGCGGCGTCCGGCGACTTCGGTGACACCACGGACGGCAGGCTGACCGAGCGGATCGACCGCGCCGGGGCCGAGCTCGCGGCGCTGGTCGCGGGGCGTCCGGCGGTCAGGCCCGCTGCCCGACCGGCCGGCCTCGACGGGACCGGACTCGAGCTGGACGAGTCGGTGCCGTTCGACGAGCTGCTCCGGCAGGTCGGTCAGGTTCCCTGACCCATCTGCCGGCCCAACTGCCGGGCCGGCCATGCGTCACCCGTCGGCCATGCGGTGCGCGAACCCCACGCAGTACGTCGTCGTCTCGCCGTCGACGGTGTCCGGGGGGTGGTGCCGGAACGACCAGGACGTGCGACACGCCGTACCGGCGCGTCGGCCCTAGTGCTTGCCGCGGCCGATCCGGATCGCGCTGGTCAGGTCGTTGACCGCCGTGTCGCGGATGCCCACGGGTGCCAGCCCGAACGAGCGCTCCAGCGTCGCGATGATCGACGTCGTGTCGAGGACCGTGTGGTCGACGCCGGAGCGGGTGAACGACCGGGCCAGGAGCAGGGCCGGGATCCGGGTGCCCGGCCCGAACGCGTCGTGCGCGCCGGGCGAGTCGCCCTGCCCGGGCGGGGGCACGTGGTCCCACTGGCCCCCGAACTCGTCGTAGGTCACGATCACCAGCGTGTTGCCGGCCTGCGGCCCGGTGAGGATCGCATCGAGCAGCCGCACGAGGTGGCTGCTGCCGTCGGCGGCCGAGGCGTACCCGGGGTGCTCGTTCTCCGCGCCGTACGGCTTCACGAAGCTGACCGTGGGCAGGGTGCCGGCCTCGGCCGCGTCGAAGAAGTCGTCCTCGTCCTGGAGGTGGGCCCGGCCGGGCTGGCCGGGGGCGTAGTCGGCGAAGTAGTTGAACGGCTGGTGGTGGTACTGGAACAGCGCGCCGGGGTTGCCGGCGACGGCGTCGTCCCAGCCGCCGGAGTACCAGTTCCACGAGATCCCGGCGTCGCTGAGCCGGTCGCCGATGTTCGGGTAGGCGTCGTCGTCGATGAGCGGGATGCTCACCTGTCCGGGTCGGGCCGGCGGGCTGGCCGGCTGCACCGTGTTCACGGCGAAGTTCCCGCAGGCGTGCTGGTAGTCGGCCGGGTTGCCGTCCGGGCAGGCGACCGTGAGGGCGTTGTCGGCGACCGCTCCTGTGGCGGTGTACTGCGGGTAGCTGGTCGGCATGCCGTTCGTGTCGACCTTCGAGTACTGGGTGTGCCCGGGAGTGCCGGCCGTCGGGTCGAGCGGCGCCCGACCGGCGATCAGCCACTGGTGGTTGAGGAAGGACCCGCCGAACGCGCCCTGGAAGAACCGGTCGGCGACGACGTACTTCGGGGCGCCCTTGCGGTGCAGGTAGCGGTAGACCGGAAGCTTCGTCGTGTCGTAGGTGCCCATCGTGAGCCCGACGGCGTCGGAGCCGGTGACGTAGCGGTTCTGCTGCCCGCCGTTGAGCTGGTACTGCTCCTGGTAGAAGCGGTGCACGAGGTCGCGCGTGCAGCCCCCCTCGAGGCCGCTGCCCTTCGGCACGCCGAACGGCGCGGAGGCACCCGGTGGCTTGGGGCAGGTCGTGTCGGTCGGCGCGATGTGGTCGTCGATCGTGAACGGGTCGTTGCTGAACGCGCTCGCCGGGGTGCCGTGGGCCGGGTCCGAGCAGATCGAGGTGAGTGGCGGGGAGGTCAGGTTGACGTCGTTCTGCCGCAGGCAGGCGTACGTCGACCCGTCCTGGGCCACCTGGAGGGTCCGGGCCGCCGGTGCGTCAGCAGTGCCGTCGACGTGCTCGCCGCCGACGTCGCCCCACGCGCCGTACAGGTTGTCGAAGCTGTGGTTCTCCTGGTAGATCACCACGACCTGCTTGAAGTGGCCGGCGATCCGGGGCGGCTTCGCGGGCGGCGCGGCGCCGGTGGCGCCCTCCCCGCCGGTGGCGACCATCGTGATGGCGGCGGCCAGGACGGCCGAGGCGATGCCGGAGACGACCCTTCGAGTGCGCATGTTCCCTCCCGAGAGCGCGCTGATGGTGGGCGTCTCCGACACTGCTCCCGTGCGGCGACGCGGGGCAACCCCCGTCGAGAGGACGACCCCATGACGTCATGCCGCGTGGCACCGACGGGCTGGCCCGTCCGGGTCTGTCGGTCGGGTGCGTCAGCGGGTCAGCCGGACCCGCTCGTGCGTCATCTGGCCGATGTCCTCGGCCGCGGCGTGCAGCAGCTGGTGGGCCAGCTCCGAGAGCGCCCGCGCCACCGCGAGCTCGTCCCCGATCTCGGGCACGTCGCTGTCGGTCGGGTTCAGCCGCGCCGTGCCGGTCCCGATGTGGCCGGTCGGCTCCTCGGTGTGCAGCCGGGCCTCGGCCCGGGTCCTGCCCTCGTGCTCGCCGATGAAGACCTCGACGTTCCAGCGTTTCACGGCGTGGAAGCCGGCCGTTGCCGTCGGTGGGTGTGCGCCGGTGTCCATGGGGTTCCTCCTCGTCCCTCGACTGCCACCAGCACAGACCCGGGCCGTGCGGTGGCGCAAGGGTCGAAGGTCAGGACAACAGCCCGGTCAGTGCCGGTAGGTGCCGTGGATGATCGCGCGGCCGAGGGTCTTGAACGCCAGGTTGAACGACACCACGGCGGGGGAGGCGCTCGCATCGACGCCGAGGCGGTCCTCGCCGACGGCGTGGACGACGAAGAAGTAGCGGTGCACCTGGTCGCCGGGCGGCGGGGCGGCCCCCATGAACCCGGCCTCGCCGCCGTCGTTGCGCACGTGGAACGCCTTGCCGGGCAGCGATCCGGACGCGGCTCCCGTGTCGAGGGAGGTGACGTCGGCCGGCAGGTCGACGAGCACCCAGTGCCAGAAGCCGCTGGGCGTGGGGGCGTCCGGGTCGAAGCAGGTGACGACGTACGACCTGGTGCCCTCGGGGGCGCCCTCCCACGACAGCTGCGGGGAGGTGTTGCCGAGGGCGGCGACCTGGTCGTCCTTCAGCGGCTGTCCGTCGGCGACGTCGGTGGAGGTGACCGTGAAGGACGCGGTCGCCGGCAGCAGGTCGTAGGGGTTCGGGGACACGGGGCGCTCGATGCTCATGGCCCGAACCTAGTCCGAGGAGTGAGCGGCTTCCAGCCCCTCGCGCCGGGGCCGCGGACACCCGACACAATGGGCCGGTGACCACGCCCGAGCAGCTCCTCGACCAGACCGTCTCCGCCGTCCGGCCGCTCGACGACAAGGCCATGGACGCCGCCCGCTCCCGCCAGGGCTCCCTGACCAAGCCGCCGGGCTCGCTGGGCGTCCTCGAGGAGGTGTCGGTCCGGCTGGCCGGGATCGCCGGCGCCTGCCCGCCGCCGCGACCGCAGCGGGCCGTCGTCGCGGTCTTCGCCGCCGACCACGGGGTGGTCGCCAGCGGCGTGACGCCGTGGCCTCAGGAGGTGACCACCGCGATGGTCGAGAACTTCCGGGCCGGCGGCGCCGCGGTCAACGTCCTGGCCCGCGAGGCGGGCGCGGACGTGGTGGTCGTCGACATCGGGGTCGCCTCGGACGTGAAGGAGGACGAGGTCGTCTGGGCCCGCAAGGTCCGGCCCGGCACCGCGGACCTGTCCGCGGGGCCCGCGATGACCCGGGCCGAGGCGGCCGCCGCGGTCGGCACCGGGATCCGGGTCGCGGACGACCTGGTGCGGCGGGGGTACGACGTCCTCGCCACCGGCGACATGGGTATCGGCAACACCACCGCCTCCGCCTGCCTGATCGCGCACCTGACCGGGCGGCCCGCCGCCGGGATCACCGGCCGCGGCACCGGCATCGACGACGTCATGCTGGCCCACAAGACGGCCGTCGTGGCCGCCGCCGTCGCCCGGGTGCCGGCCGGGGCCGACCCCCTCGACGTGCTGGCCGAGGTGGGCGGCCTCGAGCATGCCGGGCTGGCCGGGCTGGTCCTCGGCGCCGCCGCGCACCGGGTGCCGGTCGTCCTCGACGGCGTGATCGCCGGGGCGGCCGCGCTGGTCGCGCAGGCGCTCGCGCCCGCCGCCGTCGACCACTGCTTCGCCGGTCACCGCAGCGTCGAGCCCGGCCACGCCACCGCGCTCGCCACGCTCGGGCTGCGGCCGCTGGTCGATCTCGACCTGCGGCTGGGCGAGGGGAGCGGCGCCGTGCTGGCGCTGCCCCTGGTGCGGTCCGCGTCCGCCGTGCTCCGCGACATGGCCACCTTCGACTCCGCCGGGATCCCGACATGACCGACCCGGTCGACGTCGGGGCCGACCACCCGCCGTACCCCTCGGGGCTGCGGCTCTCCGGCCGCCGGGTGGTCGTGGTCGGCGGCGGCCACGTCGCGCAGCGCCGGGTACCGGTGCTGATTGCGGCCGGCGCGGACGTGGTCGTGGTGGCGCCGGAGGTCACCCCGGCGATCGAGGGCCTGGGTCACGAGATCACCGTGCACCTGCGGGAGTTCGAGCAGGGCGACCTCGACGAGACGTGGTACGCCATCGCCGCCACCAACGACCCTGCCGTCAACGCGTCCGTCGCCGACGCGGCCGAGAAGCGGCGGATCTTCTGCGTCCGCGCCGACGACGCCCGGCAGGCGAGCGCCTGGACGCCCGCGGTCGGGCGGCACGAGGGCGTGACCGTGGCGGTGCTCGGCAACCGCGAGCCCCGGAAGTCCGCGGCGATCCGTGACGAGATCCTGCACGCGCTGCGCGAGGGCGTGATCAGCGCCGTCCACGACCGCACCCCGGGCGTGGTGCTCGTCGGCGGCGGGCCCGGTGACCCCGAGCTGGTCACCATCGCCGCCCGCAACGCGCTGGCCTCCGCCGATGTCGTGGTCGCGGACCGGCTGGCCCCGCGCGAGCTGCTCGACGAGCTGAGCCCCGACGTCGAGCTGGTCGACGTGGCCAAGCTGCCGCGCGGGCGCTCGGCGTCCCAGGACGAGATCAACCGGGTCATCGTCGAGCGGGCGCTGGCCGGCAAGCGGGTGGTGCGGTTCAAGGGCGGCGACAACTTCGTGTTCGGTCGCGGCTACGAGGAGCTGCTCGCGTGCGCGGAGGCGGGCGTCCCCGTGACCGTCGTACCGGGGCTGTCGTCGGCGATCTCCGTCCCTGCTCGGGTGGGCATCCCGGTGACGCACCGGGGCGTGGCGCACGAGTTCACGGTGATCTCGGGCCACCTGCCGCCCGGACACCCGGAGTCGCTGGTGGAGTGGGACGCGGTCGCGCGGCTGCGCGGCACCGTGGTGCTGCTGATGGCGGTGCAGAACGCGCCGGCGATCGCGGCGGCACTGGTCGCCGGCGGCCGGGCCTCGTCGACCCCGGTGGCGACGGTGGTCGAGGGCACGATGCCGGAGGAGCGGGTGGTGCTGTCGACGCTGGCGACGCTGGAGGCCGACCTCACGACGTACGCCGTGAAGCCGCCGGCGATCATCGTCGTCGGCGAGGTGGTCGCGGTCGCGAACCCGGAGCGGTATGGCTGAGCTGGTTCCGGTCGAGGACGCGGGCGACCCCCGGCTGGCGGACTACCGCGACCTGCGCGACGTCGAGCTCCGCAAGAACCTGGAGGCCGAGCACGGGCTGTTCCTGGCCGAGGGGGAGAAGGTGGTACGTCGCGCGGTCGAGGCCGGCTACCGGCCCCGGTCGTTCCTCATGGCCGAGCGCTGGCTGGACGGGCTCGCCGACGTGCTGGAGTCGACCGACGCACCGTGCTTCGTGGTCCCGGAGGACCTCGCCGAGGAGGTGACCGGCTTCCACGTGCACCGCGGTGCGCTCGCCTCGCTGGAGCGGCAGCCGCTGCCGACGCTGTGGTCGGTGCTCGAGGACGCCCGCTCGATCCTGGTGCTGGAGGACATCGTCGACCACACCAACGTGGGCGCGATCTTCCGCAGCGGCGCGGCTCTCGGCTTCGACGCGGTGCTGCTGGCGCCGCGCTGCGCCGACCCGCTGTACCGCCGCTCGATCAAGGTCGGCATGGGGGCGGTGTTCTCGATGCCCTGGACCCGGCTCGACGACTGGTTCGAGGCCCTGCCGTCCCTGTCCCAGCTGGGGTTCACCACCATCGCGCTCACCCTCGCCGAGGACGCGGTCGACGTCGCCGAGGCGGTGCGCGGGGTCGACAAGGTCGCGCTCGTGCTCGGCTCCGAGGGGCACGGCCTGTCCGCTCGCTGGGAAGCCATGGCGGACAAGCGCGCGATCATCCCGATGGCTCCCGGCATCGACTCCCTCAACGTCGCCGCCGCCACCGCGGTCGCCTGCTACGTCACCTCCCACCGCTGACCAACCGGGTGCATGGCGGGACTCCGGTGGTTTCGAGACGCTCGCTGGCGCTCGCTCCTCAACCAGCGGAGGACGTCCGTCGGGCAGGCGTCGGGGGAGCGTCGTCCGAGTGTCTCGAAACCAGCGGAGCGCTACTCCGCGGGCCAGCCGTCGGGGAACTCCTCGGCGGCCTTCTCCTGCTGCTTGCCGAGCTTCTTGCGGGCCTTGGCGCTGAGCCGGTCGCCGAACACGGTGCCGTAGGTGTGGTCGGTCTCGTGCTGCAGGCAGCGGGAGAGCAGGCCGGTGCCCTCGAAGACCACGGGCTCGCCGTCGACGCCGAAGCCCTCGACCTTCGCCCGGTCGGGGCGGGCGCACTCGGTGTAGGCGCCGGGGAAGGACAGGCAGCCCTCGTCGTCGGCGTCCAGGCGCCGGTCGCGGCCCTCGGGCAGCGTGAGCACCGGGTTGCACACCACGCCCACCCAGCGCTCACCGTCCTCGTCGGGGCAGTCGAACACGAACACGGCGCGGTCGACGCCGATCTGGCAGGCGGCCAGGCCGACCCCGTCGGCGGCGTACATGGTCGCCACCATGTCGGCGACCAGCGTCGCCAGCTCCTCGTCGTACGCCGCGACCTTCGCCTGCGGGACGTGCATCACCGGCGTGCCCCAGCGCGTGATCGGACGGACGGTGCCGCCCTCGGGCAGCTGGCCGTACGGCGCGTGGTCGGGCGGGGAGGGCGGCTTCGGCATGCGGCGGAGTCTACGGACGGTGGTGCGTGCCGGCCCTCTCGACCTCGCTCGTCGAGGGGTGAGCGCGTCCGTGGCCCGCGACACACCGACCGGGTGTAGCGCTGTGTGTAACAGAGAGTTACATTCGAGCCATGTCCCTCCTCAGAGCCACCCGGAACGCCGGCGGCAAGCACGGACTGGCCAGCGGCGAGACCCGCGACCCGATCGGGATCGCGGTGGCCGCGCTCAACAAGGTCGCCCAGCTCGACCTGCTGGACCGGTTCGGCCTCCGCCGGCCCACCGAGCAGACGGTCTTCACCCTGACCCGCGGCGGCTTCCGCGCCGCCGGGGCCGCAAGCCGCGCGTTCCAGCGGCGCGGCAAGCGGGGCGAGCCCGGCGTGCGCGCGCCGGTCGTCGACCGCCCGGGCGTCTTCGACCTCACCCCGACCGAGGACGAGCAGATGCTCGTGGACGTGGTCACCGAGCTCGCCGACGAGGTGCTCCGCCCGGCCGCTGCCGAGGCCGACGAGACCTGCGCCGCCCCGGAGGACCTGCTGAAGGCCAGCCTCGACATCGGGCTGCCGATCCTGGGCGTGCCCGAGAAGCTCGGCGGCATCTCCGAGGAGCGCTCGGCGGTCGCCGGCACCCTGGTCGCCGAGGCGCTCGCCACGGGCGACATGGGCCTGGCCGTGGCCACCCTCGCACCCGGCGCGGTCGCCACCGCGATCAGCCTCTGGGGCACCGACGAGCAGCAGGCGACCTACCTCCCCGAATTCACCGGCGACGACGTCCCCGCCGCGGCCCTGGCGCTCACCGAGCCCGGCGTCCTCTACGACGTGCTGGAGCCGGCCACCACCGCCACCCGCACCGACGACGGCTACGTCCTGGACGGCACCAAGACCCTGGTCCCGCGCGGCTCCGACGCCGAGCTGTTCGTCATCGGCGCCCGCCTCGACGGCACGCCGGTGCTGTTCCTCGTCGAGTCCGGCGCGCAGGGCCTCACGGTCGAGGCCGACCCCGCGATGGGCGTCCGCGCCGCCGGGCTCACGAGGCTCACCCTCGACGGGGTGCGGGTCGCCGACGGCGCGGTGCTGGGCGACACCGACGGGTCGACGTACGTCGAGTGCGTGCGGCTCTCGCGCCTGGCCTGGTGCGCCCTCGCGGTGGGCACCGGACAGGCGGTCCTGGACTACGTCACGACGTACGTCAACGAGCGGGAGGCCTTCGGCGAGCCGATCAGCCACCGCCAGTCGGTGGCGTTCATGGTCGCGAACATCGCGATCGAGCTGCAGGCGATGCGGCTGGTCACCTGGAAGGCCGCGGCCCGCGCCGCGCAGGGCAAGGAGTTCGCCCGCGAGGTCGCCCTGGCCCGCAAGCTGTGTGCGGACAAGGGCATGCAGATCGGCCTCGACGGCGTGCAGCTGCTCGGCGGCCACGGGTTCGTGAAGGAGCACCCGGTGGAGCGGTGGTACCGCGACCTCCGGGCGATCGGCGTGATGGAAGGAGGCGTCCTGGTATGAGCACCCCACCCGCCCACTCGCTCCGCTCGCGGACAGGAGGGGACCCCGCGTGATCAACCTCGAGACCCCGAAGAAGCACCGCGGCCTGATCGACAACGCGCACCAGGTCGCGATGAACATGCTGCGCCCGATCAGCCGCAAGTACGACCGCGCCGAGCACGAGTACCCCAAGGAGCTCGACATGCTCGCCGCGATGATCGACGGGCTGAGCGACTCCGGCCAGAACAGCGGAGCCGGCGCGTCCGGCGTACGTCGCGGCGAGGAGCGCAAGGACGACGACGGCCGGGTGAAGAACGGCGCCAACCTGGCCAGCGTGCTCTCGATCGCCGAGATGTGCTGGGGCGACACCGGGCTGCTGCTCAGCCTGCCCCGTCAGGGCCTCGGCAACTCCGCGATCGCCTCGGTCGCGGACGACGAGCAGGCGCAGCGGTTCGCCGGGATGTGGGCGGCGATGGCGATCACCGAGCCGGGCACCGGCTCGGACTCCGCGAGCATCCGCACCACGGCGGTGCAGGACGGCGACGAGTACGTCATCAACGGCGAGAAGATCTACGTCACCTCCGGCGAGCGCGCCGACGCGGTCGTGGTGTGGGCGACCCTCGACCGGTCGCTGGGCCGGGCCGCGATCAAGTCGTTCGTGGTGCCCAAGGGCACGCCCGGCATGAGGGTGGAGCGGCTCGAGCAGAAGCTGGGCATCCGCGCCTCCGACACCGCCGCGATCACGTTCACCGACTGCCGGGTGCCGGCCGCCAACCTGCTCGGCACCCCGGAGATCGACACCAAGCAGGGCTTCGCCGGCGCGATGGCGACCTTCGACAACACCCGGCCGCTGGTGGCCGGGATGGCGGTCGGTTGCGCCCGGGCCTCGCTCGACCTCACCCGCGAGCTGCTGGAGCAGGCCGGCGTGGTCGTCGACTACGACCGCCCGGCCCAGACCCAGTCCGCCGCGGCTGCCCGGTTCCTCCAGATGGAGGCCGACTGGGAGGGCGCGAAGCTGCTGATGATGCAGGCCGCCTGGATGGCCGACAACCGCAAGCCGAACTCGCTGGAGGCCTCGATGGCCAAGGCGAAGGCCGGCCGGGTCGGCTCGGACATCACGCTGGGCTGCGTCGAGCTCGCCGGGTCCGTCGGGTACGGCGAGGGCGAGCTGCTGGAGAAGTGGGCCCGCGACTCCAAGATCCTCGACATCTTCGAGGGCACCCAGCAGATCCAGCAGCTGATCGTGGCCCGCCGGATCCTCGGCCTGTCCAGCTCCGAGCTGAAGTAGACCCTCACCGCTTCGTCGGGGTGCGGGCGGATGTTTCCGTCAGCCGAACTCCAGCCGCTCGGCGTCGGCGGACGCCTGCTCCGCGGGCGTCGACCACGGCGTGACCGGGCGGCGCTGCAGCTCGCCGTCGACCCGGATGTCGACGCGCTCGTTCCAGAACGCGACGTGGGCCTGCACACGCAGCGCGTCGTGCAGCGGCTCCCGGTAGGTCCACCCGATGTCGCGGCCCTCGGGCTGCCCGTCCGCGGTGGAGAAGTACGACGCGTGGCCCTTGTACGCGCAGGTGGTACGGGTCTCGGTCGGCACCAGCAGGTCGAGCGCGACGTCGTCGTGCGGGAGGTAGTAGCGCACCGGCAGGTGGGTCTCGAGCAGCAGCAGTGCGTTCGTGGAGGAGCCGAGCACGGTGCCGTCCAGCGAGACCTCGACCGGCCGGTGGCAGGCCAGCACGTCGATCCGCTTGAACGGGTCGTGCGGGTGCCCGACCAGCTCCTCGTCCTCGGCCTGCCAACGGTCGAAGGCAGCGAAGTCGACCACCACCAGCCCGGCCAGGTCCGGGTCGTCGGGCCGGAACCCGGCCCGCTCCAGCCGCCGGTCGCCGGCGGCCAGGTCGACGACCGTGCCCGGGGTGGTGTGCGGCTCGAAGCTGTCCGGCCCGAGCATCGGCGGGAACGCGGCGAGGTCCGGCGGCTCCGGCTGCGGGTCGGTGGGCTCGACGGCCAGCAGCAGGTCGTCCTCCGGGACCGCATAGACGGGGACGATCCGCCGCGGCTCCCACACCAGCACGCCCGCACGGGTGTCCAGCGCGGGGGAGTCGTCGACGTACGCCCGCAGGCGTGCCGGGACCGGCTCCCACCCGAGCTCCGGGGTCGCCTTGCCGAGGTGCCACTTCATCCGCAGGGCCATGCCCTCGATTGAACACCCGGGACCGAGGCGGGGCGAGCGTCAGCGGGTGAGGCCGGCCAGCGCCTCGACGTCGTCGGGACCGGCCAGGTCGTGCAGCGAGACGAACACGGTGGACACGCCGCGGGCGGCCAGGTCGGCGTACCGCTCCCGGTGGTCGGCGACGGTGCCGGCATGGGTACGCCGGGCGTACGCCGCCGCGGCGGTCCGTCCCCGCAGCCTCTCGACCCGGGCCCAGACGTCGTCCCGGTCACGGCCGACCACCGGCAGGTCGAGCACGGTCAGCGCCACGTCGGAGGGGTCACGCCCGACCTCACGGCAGTGCCCTCGCAGCACGGCGACCTTGTGGTCGAACGTCGCCGGGTCGAAGCGCACGTTGACCGCGTCGCCGAGCCGGGCCGCGATCCGCAGCGTCCGGCGCTCGCCCCCGCCGCCGACGATCACCGGCAGCGGCCCGACCGGCCGCGGGTAGGCGGTGGTCTCGGGCAGGGACACCCGGCGACCGTCGTACGCCCTGGTGCCGGGACCCCACAGTGCGCGCATCGTCTCGATCCCGCTCTCGAGCAGGTCGAGCCGCTCGCGGTCGGAGGGGAACGGGAGACCGAAGCCGAGGTGCTCGCGCTCCCACCAGCCGGCGCCGACGCCGACGAACGCGCGGCCGCCGGAGAGCACGTCGAGGGTCGCGGCGTGCTTGGCGACGATCCCGGCCGGCCGGAAGCTGGCCGGCGTGACCAGGGTGCCCAGCGTGAGCGAGGTGTCGAGTGCCGCGAGGTGGCCGAGCGTCACCCACGGCTCGGGGATCGGGTCCCAGGCCCGGCCGACCTGCGGGATCTGCACGAGGTGGTCCATCAGCGCCAGCCCGGCGAACCCGGCCCGGTCCGCGGCGAGCGCCACCGCGCGCAGCCAGGCGGACGGGTCCTCGCCCCACGGGAACCGCGAGACCTGGAGGACCACCTCCAGCCCCGCCGACGTACGGCGGTCGGGGGCGGTGGCCGGCGCGGCCGCAGGTGTCGTCGGGGCCGGGGGTTCGGGGCCCGTCACCTCGCGCACGACGTCCCAGCCCTCGTCCACCAGCTCGTCCGCGACCGCGCGCACCCGCGTGAGCTGCGCGGCCAGCACGGGAGCCGGCACGGGTCGGTCACGTGCGGCGTTGCGCCGGCGGCACTCGCCGTCCGGCGTCGCGAGCAGCACCGCCACGGCCGGCAGCCCGGCCGCCCGGCCGGCCGCCAGCCAGGCCCGGCGCCGTTCGGGTTCGAGCCCGAGCGTGTCCACGACCGTGGTCAGCCCGCGCCCGAGCCGGGCGGCGACGATCGTCTCGAGGAGGGCGAACGCGTCGGCGGAGGCGTCGAGGTCGTGCGGGCCGCTGCCGACCACGCCGCGCAGGGCGTCGGAGGACACCACCTCCTCGGCGCGGTAGCGGTCCCGGGCCCACGTCGACTTGCCCGAGCCCGACGCGCCGACCAGCACGACGAGGGCGGGGTCGGGCAGGCGCTCGCTCATCGGGACTCCTCGCGGGTGGACGGGTGCAGTCAAGCACGACGGCGCGTCGGCACCGACGTGCCGACGCCCGTCGTGCCCGGGTCGGTGGGGCGAGCGTGGAGCGGTCAGGAGACCGGCCGGAACGGGTCGTGCTCGGCGAGGATCTTGTCCACCCGGGCCTGGTCGAGCCGGGCGTGCACGGCCTGGTTCTCCTGGCTGTCGCGCACGCACTTCGCGAGCGTGAACGCGGAGGTCGTGAGGTAGAGGACCCCGAGGCCGAGGAAGGCCCGGATCCACGGGTCGACGGGCAGGTAGACGACCGCGAGGACCATGCTCAGCAGGGCGACGCCGAACGAGAGGCCGGCCTGCAGGAAGAAGGCGTTGGTGTTCTTCGGGTGGGTGGGAGCGTCCATGGGTCAAGGCTCCGGGAAACGGCTGGCCGGGCGATCCGCCGCCGCACTCGACCGGGCTGAGTACGCGGGCCCAGACCTCGACAGCCGCCCGGTGCGCTGGTCGGATGGCGGCATGAAGCTGTACGCCGACACCCCCGCCCGACGTACCCGCCAGATCGTCGCGGACCTCCTGGTCCTCCTCTGGGTGGCGTTCTGGATCTGGGCGGGGGTGTCCGTGAACGACACCGTCCAGGAGCTGGCCCGCCCCGCCGAGCACACCGGCGCGGCGGCGACCGGGATGGCCGGCAGCCTGCGGGACACCGCCGACTCGCTCGGCGACATCCCCCTGATCGGCGGCACGGCCGCGCAGCCGCTGGACGAGGCGGCCGGCTACTCCGACGACCTGGCCGCCGCCAGCGCCCGCGGCGTCGAGGCGGTCGACACGCTCGCCTTCCGGCTGGGCCTCGGGCTGGCGCTGATGCCGACGCTGATCGTGCTCGGGTTCTACCTGCCGCCCCGGGTCGGGTTCGTGCGCGACGCCAGTGCGGGTGCCCGGTTCGTCGACTCCGCGGACGACCTCGACCTGTTCGCGCTGCGGGCACTCGCAAACCAGCCGCTGCACGCGCTGGCCCGGATCTGCCCCGACCCGGCCGGCGCCTGGCGGGCCAGGGACCCGCACGTCGTGCAGCGACTCGCGATGCTCGAGCTCGACCGGGTCGGCCTGCACCCGCGCCGGGCGCTGGCCCCGCCCTCGGGTGGAGCGGGCCCCGGACCGCTCATGGCCCCTCGGGCAGACTGACCGCCATGCCCGCGACAGACACGCGCACCGCCCTGATCATCGACGTCCTCGACGACGCGTTCGCGCCGCTGATGAAGGCCGACCCGGTGGCGTTCCGCGGGAAGTACCGCAAGATGGCCGCCGACCCGCACGCGTTCTACCGCGGCTCGGCCTGCCTGTTCTACGCCGACCAGACGAAGGCGAAGGACCCGTTCGTCGACGAGCGGAGCAGCCGGATCTGGATCCACGGCGACCTGCACGTCGAGAACTTCGGCACCTACCTCAACTCCGACGGCCGCATGGTCTTCGACGTCAACGACTTCGACGAGGCCTACCTCGGCCGGTTCACCTGGGACCTCCAGCGCTTCGCCGCCTCGCTGGCGCTGGTGGGCTGGCAGAAGGCGCTGCCCGAGGACGACGTGCGGCGTCTCATCGGCCGCTACGTCCGCGCCTACCTCGCGCAGGTCGACCACTACCGCGGCACCGACGACGACTCCGACTTCGCGCTGCACCTCGACAACACCGAGGGGCCGGTGCACGAGGCGCTGGTCTCGGCCCGGTTGCAGCGTCGGGCCGACCTGCTCGACGGCTCGACCCGGATCGTCGACGGGGTGCGGATGTTCCGCGAGGACGCGTCGGTGCGGCAGTTGTCGAAGACCGAGCGGGGCAAGGTCGTGCGGGCGTTCGAGCGCTACCTGGAGACCATCCCCGAGCACAAGCGGGTCGACCGGGCGCTCTTCTACGACCTGCGCGACGTGGTCGCGAAGTCCGGGTTCGGGATCGGCAGCGCCGGCCTCCCGGCGTACAACCTGCTGGTCGAGGGGTTCAGCCAGGCGCTCGACAACGACGTGGTGCTGTCGATGAAGCAGGCGAACGTGCCGGCGGTCAGCCGGTTCGTCGACACCTCCGACGTGGATGCGTACTTCGACAACGAGGGCCACCGGACCGTGGTCAGCCAGCGCGCGCTCCAGGCGCACACCGACCCGATGCTCGGCCACACCACGCTCGACGGCGTGGGCTTCGTGGTGGCCGAGGTGTCGCCGTACGAGGTCGACCTGGACTGGAGCGACCTCACCGAGCCCGAGGACATCGCGCAGGTCGTCGACCTGCTCGGCCGGGCCACCGCGAAGATCCACTGCGCCTCCGACGAGGACAGCCAACAGGACCTCGTCGACTTCCAGGTCGAGGAGGCGATCGCGACCAGCCTCGACCGGCGGCGCAAGGAGTTCACCGCCTGGGTTCAGGACTTCGGGATCGACTACGCGGCGCGCGTGCGCAAGGACCACGCGCTGTTCGTCAACGCGTTCCGCGAGGGCCGGATCGGGGTCTCGGCCACGTAGCCGGGGAGCCTGCCTAGGCGGGCCGCGGCCGCTTGCGGCGGGTGCCCATGTCGGAGGCCTTCGGCGCATCGCCGTGGGGCGGCCAGGACGTGGCCCCGAGCTCGCGGGACACCGAGCGTGCGGCGGTGCGCAGCGCCGTGACCACTGCCGCGTCGAGCGGCCACTCCTCGGCCGGGGCCACCAGCCCGATCGCGCCGACCGGGCTGCCCAGCCGGTCGCAGAGCACGGCGGCGAGCTCGCACTCGCCGAGCACGGCCTCCTCGACCTCTTCCGCGAGGCCGGTCTGGCGGATCGTCTTCAGCTGCCCGCGCAGGGCCCGCACGTCGGTGACCGTGTCGCCGCTCATGCTGCGGAGCGGGCCGCCCAGCACCGTCTCGGCGGCCTCGTCGTCGAAGGCGAGCAGGGCCTTGCCCAGCGCGGACGCGTGGGCGGGGATCACGATCCCGACCTCCGGCATCTGGCGTGAACCGTCGGGACGCGGCTCGTGGTGGACCACCACCACGTCCTCGACGAGCATGACGGCGGTGCGGACAGCGAGCCCGGTCCGCCGGGCGAGGTCCTCGGCCCAGGGAGCGACCCGGGACCGCAGCTCGAGGGTGTCGAGGTAGACGTTGCCCAGCGTGAGCACGGCGGGCCCGAGCCGGTAGTGCCCGGAGTCGTGCTCCTGCACCACCATCCGGTGGGGGAGCAGCGTGCGCACGATCCCGTGCACCGTCGACGGGGGAAGGTCCAGGCGCTGGGCGATCTCGCCGAGGCTCAGCCGGTGGTCGCCGGCCAGCACCGTGAGCACGCGGAGCGCACGGTCGATCGACTGGATCATCGGCTCACCTCCGGAGCGGGGGACCGGTGTGGACCGGCCGTGAGAGGGGTCTTGCGAAGTTGTGAAACAGAAGCGTAGCCTCCGAGAACCATTCGACAATATCGAATGATATTCAAACACGGATCTGCGATCGCCGCACCTCGCGCGACGACCGTCTGTCGGAGGGAACCTCATGCACGTACCGTCCACCACCCAGAAACTGGCCTCGGAAGCCATCGGGACCGCGTTCCTCGTCTTCATCGGTGTGGGCTCGGTGCCCGCGACGCTGATCGTCAACGGGGACGCGCCGTTCACCATGGCCGACCTCGGGATGATCTCCCTGGCCTTCGGCACCATCGTCGTGGCCACCGTCTACGCGCTCGGCCACGTCAGCGGCAACCACATCAACCCCGCGGTCACGCTGGGGCTCGCCGTGACCGGCAAGTTCCCGTGGCGCGAGGTGCCGGGCTACATCGCCGCCCAGCTCGTCGGAGCCACGGCCGGAGCCGCCGCGATCATCGCGGTCCTCGGCCAGAAGGCCAGCGACGTCGGCCTCGGCGTCGCGTCGTACGCCGACTCGGTCGGGGTCGGCCAGGCGTTCGCCGCCGAGTTCGTCGGCACGTTCATCCTGGTGTTCACGATCTTCGGCGTCATCCACGCCAAGGCGCCGGCGGGCTTCGCCGGCGTGGCCATCGGCCTCGTGGTGTTCGCCGCGATCATCCCGGTCGCGCCGACGACAGGCGCGTCGATCAACCCGGCCCGCACCTTCGGTCCGATGCTCGTGCAGCAGATCGCCGGGGGCACGGTGAAGTGGGAGCAGCTGCCGGTCTACGTGCTGGCCGAGCTCGCGGCCGGTGCCGTCGCCGCCCTGGCGTACACCGCGCTCGTCCGTGGCTCCGACGAGCCCGCTGCTGAGACAGTGGAAGCACCCGCCCCTGCAGCCCCGGTCCGCGAGCCCGCCGGCCAGGCCTGAGCGCCACGATCCGAGAGAGGACGCAACCATGAAGAAGCTCATCAACGCTCCCGCCGACGTCCTGGCCGAGGCCCTGCTCGGGGTCGAGGCCGCCCACCCCGACCTGCGCGTCGACCACCAGAACCGGGTCATCTTCCGCGGCGACGCTCCCCGGGCGGGCAAGGTCGGCCTGGTCTCCGGCGGTGGCTCCGGACACGAGCCGCTGCACGGCGGCTTCGTCGGCCCGGGCATGCTCGACGCGGCCGCCTGCGGCGAGGTCTTCACCTCGCCGGTGCCGGACCAGATCCTCGCCGCCACCCGCGGCGTCGACGGCGGCGCGGGCGTGCTCCACATCGTGAAGAACTACACCGGCGACGTCATGAACTTCGAGATGGCCGCGGAGCTCGCGGACACCGAGGTCGTCGCGGTGGTGACCGACGACGACGTGGCCGTGCAGGACAGTCTCTACACCGTCGGCCGTCGCGGGGTCGGTGTGACCGTCCTGGTCGAGAAGATCGCCGGCGCCGCCGCGGAGTCCGGACGCAGCCTGTCCGAGGTCGCGGACGTCGCGCGGAAGGTGAACGCGCAGGGCCGCAGCATGGGCCTGGCGCTCACGTCGTGCACCGTGCCTGCCGCCGGCAGCCCGACGTTCGACCTGCCGGAGGACCAGATCGAGGTCGGCATCGGGATCCACGGCGAGCCGGGGCGCACCCGCGTCCCGCTGGCACCCGCGAGCGAGATGGCGCAGATGCTGGTGGACCCGATCCTCGACGACCACGAGTTCACCGGCGGGGACGGCGTCCTGGCGTTCGTCAACGGCATGGGCGGCTCACCGCTCATCGAGCTGTACCTCATGTACCACGAGGTCAACCGCCTGCTGGGCAAGGCCGGGATCACCGTCGCCCGCTCACTGGTCGGCAGCTACATCACCAGCCTGGACATGGCGGGGTGCTCGGTGACCCTGCTCAAGCTCGACGACGAGCTGCTCCGGTTGTGGGACGCTCCGGTCAGGACCTCCGCCCTGCGGTGGGGAGCGTGAACGCGACGAGGACCCGAGAGGTGAGTGCAGTGGTCGACGCCGGTGCCATCCGTTCGTGGCTGGGCCTGTTCGCGGAGGAGGTCGGCTCCCACGTCGACCTGCTCACGCAGCTGGACGCCGCCATCGGCGACGCCGACCACGGCACGAACCTCGATCGGGGCATGAAGGCGGTCTCCGGAGCGCTCGCAACGGCCGACGCCGAGCCGGGCGTGCTGCTCAAGACGACCGGGATGACCCTGGTCAGCACGGTGGGCGGGGCCAGCGGGCCGCTCTACGGCACGTTCTTCCTCCGCATGGCGGGCAGCGCGTCCGACGCGGACAGTCTGGATCCCGACGCGTTCGCGGCCGCTCTCCGGGCCGGGCTCGAGGGAGTCGTGGCCCGGGGACGGGCCCAGGCCGGCGACAAGACGATGTTCGACGCCCTGGCGCCTGCCTGCGACGCGCTCGACGAGGCGCTGGCCTCCGGGGCGACGTTCGACGACGCCCTGCGCGCCGCGTCCGTCGCGGCGGACGCGGGCCGGGACGCGACCACGCCGATGCTCGCCCGGAAGGGGCGCGCGTCGTACCTCGGCGAGCGCAGCGTCGGCCACCAGGACCCGGGCGCGACGTCCGCGGCGCTGCTCGTGGCCACCGCCGCCCGTGCCCTCTCGACCGGGGCGTCACCGTGACCGGACTGGTGGTCGTCTCGCACAGCCGGGCCCTCGCCGACGCCGCGGTCGAGCTGGCCGGGGAGATGCTGCACGGCTCCGACCTCCGCATCGCGGTGGCGGCCGGGCTCGACCCCACCACGTTCGGCACGGACGCCACGGCCATCGTCGCGGCGATCGAGGTCGCCGACGACGGGCAGGGAGTCGTGGTGCTGATGGACCTCGGCAGCGCGGTCCTGTCCGCCGAGCTGGCGCTCGACATGCTGTCGGCCGACGTACGGGAGCGGACCCTGCTGTGCCCGGCCCCGCTGGTCGAGGGCCTGGTGGTCGCGGCGGTCGCCGCGGCCGGCGGCGCGGCACCGGCGGACGTGGCGGCGGAGGCGGTCGGCTCGCTGGCCGCCAAGCAGTCCCAGGTGGCCGACCCGGCCCCGTCGTCCGGGACCGACCCGGGTGGCGGCCCGCCCCCCGACGCACTGGTGGCGGTGGTCAAGATCCTCAACCCGCACGGCCTGCACGCCCGGCCCGCGGCCCGGCTGGTCCAGGAGGCGAGGTTCTTCGACGCGCGCGTCGAGCTCCGCAACCTGGACACCGGGGCGGGGCCGGTGCCCGCGACCAGCCTGTCCCGGGTGGCGACGCTGGGCGCCCTGTGTGGTCACCGGGTGGAGCTGAGCGCGACCGGCAGCCAGGCGCGTGAGGCGGTCGACCACCTCGTGGCGCTCTCCGAGCGACGCTTCGACGAGCCCGAGCACGTCGCCGCCGACGTCGCTCCGCCCGCCCGGTCGGCCGGCGCGCTGGCCGCAGCCCCGGGCATCGCGATCGGTCCGGCCGTCCTCCTCTCGACCTCCGACGTGGTGGTCCCCGACGAGGTCGGCGACGACCCCTCGGTCGAGTGGCGGCGGGTGCGCGGGGCGATCGCAGAGGTACGCCGCGACCTGCAGCGCATCCGCGCCGTCACCGCCCGGGACAACGGCGAGGCCGAGGCCCGGATCTTCGACGCGCACCTCATGCTCCTCGACGACACCGACCTCGTGGACGACGTCCGGGCCCGGATCGACGCAGGCGCGGCCGCGCCCCGCGCCTGGGCCGACGCGACCTCCGGGGTCGAGGCCCAGTTCGCGACGGTCGAGGACGTCTACCTTCGCGAGCGCGCGGCCGACGTCCACGCCGTCGGCCAGCAGGTGGCCCGGGCCCTGACCGGTGCGCCGGCGTCCAGGATCGAGGGCGACGGTGTCCTGCTCGCCGACGACCTGCTGCCCGCGCAGGTCGCGGAGCTCGAGCCCGGCCGGATCAGGGGACTGGTGCTGGCGTCGGGCAGCCCGACCAGCCACAGCGCGATCCTGGCCCGGGCGCGCGGGATTCCCGCCGTGGTCGGTGCCGGGCCGACGGTGCTCACCGTCGCTCCGGGCAGCACGGTCGCGCTCGACGGCTCGACCGGCGAGCTGTACGTCGAGCCCACGGGCGACGTGCTCGACGCGCTGCTCGCCGCGGACGAGCAGGCCCGGGCGAAGGCCGACACGGCCCGGGCCGGTGCCCACCTGCCGGCGTCCACCGGCGACGGCGTCGACGTCCTCGTCAGCGCCAACCTCGGGTCCCTCGACGACGCCCGGGCGGCGGCCGCCAACGGTGCCGACGTGGCCGGCCTGGTGCGCACCGAGTTCCTCTACCTGGGGCGCGAGGAGGCACCGGCGGTCGACGAGCAGGTCGAGGTGTACCGGGCGATGGCCGCCGCCCTGGGCGGCCGGCGGCTCACCCTGCGCACCCTCGACGTCGGCGGCGACAAGCCGCTGCCGTTCGCCTCGCAGCCGGTGGAGGCGAACCCGTTCCTGGGCATGCGCGGAATCCGGCTGGCGCTGGCGGAGCGGGCCCTCCTGGAGCAGCAGCTGACGGCGTTCGTGACCGTGGCCCACGAGACCCCGGTGAGCGTGATGTTCCCGATGGTCAGCACGCTCGCCGAGCTCGAGGACGCCCGCCGCTGCCTGGACGACGCGATCGCCGCCGTCGGGAGGGGGCGACCGGAAGGGTTGCAGGTCGGGATCATGGTGGAGGTGCCGGCGGCAGCGCTGAAGGCGGCCGCGTTCGCGCCGTACGTCGACTTCTTCAGCATCGGCACCAACGACCTCACGCAGTACACCCTCGCCGCCGAGCGGGGGAACGCATCCGTGGCGGCGCTCGGCGACCCGCTCGACCCGGCGGTGCTCCAGCTGGTCGGCGCCGTGTGCCGGGCGGCCGGTGACGACACGCTGGTCGCGGTCTGCGGTGAGCTCGCCGCCGACGAGCGGGCGGCCGCCCTGCTGGTCGCCCTGGGCGTGCGCGAGCTGAGCGTGGCCCCGCCGTCGGTGGCGGCGGTCAAGCAGGCGGTGCGGGAGACGGCGCGAGCGACCGATGCCGACCTGGTGGGCCGATGCCTGACTGCGGCCGGACCGGACGACGTACGCCAGGTCCTCGGCGAGGCGCGGTAGTCGCCGACTCAGACGACCGCGGCGGCGGGGCCGGGGACGGCGAGGAGGTACGCCGGGGCTCCCCAGCCGGCCTGGACGAACGCCGCGTCGACGGCGCGCTGCACGGCGGCGACCCGCTCCTCGGGGACCAGCACGACGGCGGAGCCGCCGAAGCCGCCGCCGGTCATGCGGGCGCCGAGGGCGCCGGCCTCGACGGCGGTGGAGACGGCGGTGTCGAGCTCGGCGCAGCTGATCTCGAAGTCGTCGCGCATCGAGAGGTGGGAGGCGGCGAAGAGCACCCCGACCGCCGGCCAGTCGCCGGCAGTGCAGGCGTCGACCACGTCGCGGACGCGCCGGTTCTCGGTGAGCACGTGACGGGCACGGCGGGCGAGGACCGGGTCGGCGAGCCCCTCCCAGCCCGTGGCCCGCGACAGCACCGGCACGCCGAGCAGGGCGGCCGCGCGGTCGCACTCGGCCCGCCGGTCGCCGTACGAGCCGTCGGTGAGGGCGTGCGACACCCGGGTGTCGACGACCAGCAGCGCCAGCCCGGAGCCGGCGAGGTGCAGCGGGACCTGCGCCTGGCTGCCGGCGTCGAAGTCCAGCAGCAGCGCGGAGTCGGGCGCACCGAAGAGGGCGACCGCTTGGTCCATCCCGCCGGTCGGCGCCCCGGCCATCTCCGACTCGGCGCGGATGCAGGCGGCGAGCAGCACGTGCCGCAGGTCGTCGGTGAGGTCGCGGCCCGCCAGCGCGGCGACGGCGACCGCGACCGCGCACTCGACCGCGGCCGAGCTGGACAGGCCGGCGCCGACCGGGACCGTGGAGTCGATGTGCACGTCGAGACCCGGGACCGTGACGCCCTCGTCGGCGAGCGCCCACACCACGCCCGCGGCGTACGTCGCCCAGCCGTCGACCTTGCCGGCTGCCAGGTCGGCGACCCGGCCCTCCCAGGGCGTGTCGAACGCGGCCGCCGAGATCCGAAGCACCTCGTCGTCGCGGGACGCCGCGGCGGCGTACGTCGCGTGGGGAAGCGCGAGCGGCAGGCACAGGCCGCCGTTGTAGTCGGTGTGCTCGCCGATCAGGTTCACCCGCCCCGGCGCCCGCCCGACCACGGTCGGCGGTCGCCCGAGCCGCTGCTCGAACGCGTGCGCCACCCGTGCGCGCAGGTCGCTGGTGCTGCCGGGGTCGACGAGGGCCATGGCCGCCACCCTAGGGCCGCCACGACAGCGATAGATTCTCGACGTGCGCTTCCTCGACGATGCGACCCCGTCGCACGACCTGACCTACGACGACGTCTTCATGGTGCCGCGGCACTCGGCCGTGGGCAGCCGGTACGACGTCGACCTCGCCACGAGCGACGGCACCGGCGCCACCCTGCCGATCGTGGTGGCCAACATGACCGCGATCGCGGGCAAGCGGATGGCCGAGACCGTGGCCCGCCGCGGCGGGATCACCGTGATCCCGCAGGACATCCCGATCCCGGTGGTGACCGAGGTGGTGCGCTTCGTGAAGTCGCGCGACCTCGTCTACGACACCCCGATCGAGCTCACGCCGCACCAGACCGTCGCCGAGGCGCTGGCGCTGATCCCGAAGCGGTCGCACGGCGCGGCGGTCGTGGTGAAGGACGGCGTGCCGGTCGGTGTGGTGAGCGCCGCCGACTGCGCCGAGGTGGACCGCTTCGCCCAGGTTGGCGACGTGATGAACACCGCGCTCGTGACGCTGCCCGCCGACACCGACCCGCGCAAGGCGTTCGACGCGCTCGACGCCGCCCGGGTGCCGCTGGCCACCGCCGTCGACGTGGACGGCCGACTGGTCGGCGTGCTCACCCGGACCGGCGCGCTGCGTGCCACGCTCTACAAGCCGGCGGTGGACCCGTCCGGCGGACTGCGGATCGCGGCCGCCGTCGGTGTGAACGGCGACGTCGCCGCGAAGGCGACCGAGCTGCTCGAGGCGGGCGTGGACTGCCTGGTCGTCGACACCGCGCACGGCCACCAGGACCGGATGCTCGAGGCGCTGCGCGCGGTCCGCTCGGTCGGGCCGTCCGTCCCGGTCGCGGCCGGCAACGTGGTCTCCGCGGAGGGGACGAACGCGCTCATCGACGCCGGCGCCGACATCGTGAAGGTCGGCGTCGGGCCCGGCGCGATGTGCACCACCCGGATGATGACCGGCGTCGGCCGGCCGCAGTTCTCCGCGGTGCTGGAGTGCGCGACCGCCGCCCGTGCCCGGGGCAAGCACGTCTGGGCGGACGGGGGAGTGCGGCACCCGCGCGACGTGGCGCTGGCGCTGGCCGCGGGCGCCTCGTCGGTGATGATCGGCTCCTGGTTCGCCGGCACCCACGAGTCGCCGGGCGACCTGCTCGTCGACTCCGACGGCCGCGAGTTCAAGGTCTCCTTCGGCATGGCCTCGGCGCGCGCCGTCGCGAACCGGACCTCGTCGGAGTCGGCGTACGACCGGGCGAGGAAGGGGCTCTACGAGGAGGGCATCTCGTCCTCGCGGATGTACCTCGACCCGCAGCGTCCTGGCGTCGAGGACCTCATCGACCAGATCTGCTCGGGCGTCCGCTCGGCCTGCACGTACGCCGGCGCCACCGGACTGGAGGAGCTGCACGAGCGTGCGGTGGTCGGCGTCCAGTCGACCGCCGGCTTCCACGAGGGCCGCCCGCTCTCCACCTCCTGGTGACCCGCGCCCTCCTCGACCAGCGGCCACGCCGACGTGCCCGGAATTGCGCCGCGAGGTGCCCCTTCTTGCGGAGTCGTGCGCAAGAAGGGGCACCTCGGGCGTCAAGACCGGGCGCCTCGTCGGTCAGGCGTCGGCGTTGGGGTCCTTCTCGACGGGGATGACGAAGTCGTCGCCGTGCTCGGTGACACCGGCAACGACCGCCGCATCCACCGCGTCGAGGGCGTACTGGCGCCGGACCACCATCGGGTCGGAGGACAGGTCCTTCACCAGCGCGACCGCGAGGCCGACCATCACCACCACGAACGGCAGGGCCGCCACGATCGTGATCGTCTGGAGGCCGCTCAGGGCGTCCTCGCCGCCGACGAGCAGCATCACCGCCGCGACCGCACCGGTGGCGACGCCCCAGAAGATGACCGTCGCCTTGGACGGCTCGAGCGCGCCGCGCTCGGACAGCGACCCCATCACGATCGACGCGGCGTCCGCGCCCGACACGAAGAAGATCGCGACCAGGACCATCACCAGGACCGAGGCGGCCGTGGCCGCCGGGTAGGCCGCGAGCGTGTCGAAGAGCTGCGACTCGGGCGTCGCCGCACCGGCGATGTCGGTGCCGGTCTTCTGCAGGTGGATGGCCGCGCCGCCGAAGATGCAGAACCACACCAGGCTGACCAGGCTCGGCACGAGCAGCACGCCGGTGACGAACTGGCGGATGGTGCGCCCGCGCGAGATGCGGGCGATGAACATGCCGACGAACGGCGTCCACGACAGCCACCAGGCCCAGTAGAAGACCGTCCAGCCGGCGAGCCAGTCGCGGGTCTCGGTGCCTTCGGCGCTGGTGCGCGCGGACATCATCGGCAGGTCGCCGACGTAGGTGCCGATCGAGGTCGGGACCAGGTTGAGCATGAACACCGTCGGGCCGACGATGAACACGAACAGCGCCAGCACGACCGCGAGCACCATGTTGATGTTCGACAGCCACTGGATGCCCTTCGCGACGCCGGACACCGCCGACAGCACGAAGGCGACGGTCAGCACCGCGATGATCGCGATCAGGACCGAGTTCCCGACCTCGCCGATGCCGGCGACGATCTGCAGGCCGCTCTGGATCTGGAGCGCACCCAGGCCCAGCGAGGCGGCGGACCCGAACAGCGTCGCGAAGATCGCGAGCATGTCGATGACCTTGCCCCACGGGCCGTTCGCCCGATCGCCGAGCAGCGGCTCGAAGGCCGAGCTGATCAGCTGCAGGCGGCCCTTGCGGTAGACGCCGTACGCGATGGCCAGGCCGACCACGGCGTAGATCGCCCACGGGTGCAGGGTCCAGTGGAAGAGGGTGGTGGCCATCGCGGTCTGCGCGGCCTCCGGGTTGCCCGCCTCGCCGGTGCCCGGCGGGGGAGTCGCGAAGTGCGAGATCGGCTCGGAGACGCCGTAGAACATCAGGCCGATGCCCATCCCGGCGGAGAACATCATCGCGACCCACGAGACGGTCCGGAACTCCGGCTCCTCGTCGTCACGGCCGAGCGGGATGTTGCCGAACTTGCCGAGCGCCAGCCAGATGACGAACACGACGAACGCGCTCGCGGTGGTCACGAACAGCCAGCCGGCGTTGGTCATCGTCAACGTCAGGCTGTCGGAGGAGACCGACGCCAGCGAGGAGGTGCTCACGAAGCCCCAGACGAGGAACCCGATCGCGATCAGCGCGGTGACGCCGAAGACTAGCTTGTCGACGCCGGACTTCTCGGGCTCCGCGACCTCGACGGGCACGTCGAGAGCGGGGTGAGGGATCACGTCCGGAGGTGGCGTCCGCCTGCCGGCCACGGGGTTCTTCTTCGCAGCGTGCTCGGCGGACTCGGGCTTCGTTGTCGACGTCTCGGTCGTCGTCGGTGGGTTCACTACGTACGGCGCCGACGGGCGCCTTCCTCCTGTCGGAAGGGGACACAGGGCGTCTTCGACCGTGTCAAGGTTCGGTTGAAGAGTGCAACTTCTGACGACGTGACCTCGCCCACGAGGTCCGGACGAGCCGGTCCAGACCGGGACGGCCGGACGGGAGGCGCTCCGCGTGTCGCCGCTGACCGTCGTACCCCGATTCCTACGCTCCGACACGGGGGATGACCGACGGCTTCATCCCGTGGGGAGTCCTTGGATGAGAACACGCGTCGTCCTGGTCGTGCTGCTGCTCGGCGTCGTGGGCTGGTGGCGGTCTGGCACGACGGGGGCGGGGACGACCCGGGCGCGTCACTGCAGCGCTCGGGTGGCTACGACCCGCACGACCGCCGCCAGGTGATCGACACCTTCTACGACGTCTGGCTGCGCAACCAGCAGGTGCCGCTCGGCTGGACCGGGTCCCGCGACGGCTGCCGCGCCGGCAGCGTCTCCGCGCGGACCCGGGCCGCGACCCTCTCCCAGGTCAACTACTTCCGGATGCTCGCCGGGCTGCGCCGGGTCCGCTTCGACGACGCGACCGGCGGCCTGGCCCAGCGGACCGCGCTGATCATGGACGCCAACAGGGCGCTGAGCCACCACCCGCCGCTGGGATGGCGGTGCCGGACGAAGGCGGCCGCCTGGCTGGCGTCCCGGTCCAACCTCGCCCTCGGCACGGCCGGCCGGGCGCGCGGTGCGCAGGCGGTGACCCGGTACGTCGAGGACGCCGGCGCGGGCAACCGGCCGGTGGGGCACCGCCGCTGGCTGTTCAGCCCGCACACCGCGGTCATGGCCAGTGGCAGCACCGAGCGCGCGAACGCCCTCGTGGTCGTCGGCATGCCGCAGCACCGCGACGCCGTGCCCCGCTACGTCCCCTGGCCGAGCGCCGGCTACTTCCCGGCCCCGCTCGAGCCGCGCGGGCGCTGGTCGCTCAGCGCGTCGCGGCCGGGCACGGACTTCCGCCGGGCCCGGGTCGAGGTCCGGGGGCCGGACGGGGTTCGCCTGGCGGTCGACCGGTACGCCGTGCGCAACGGCATGGGCCCGAACACGCTGGTGTGGAGGGTGCGCGGCCTGGTCCGGCCGACGCTGGCCACCGACGCGGGCTACCGCGTGCGGGTCGCCGGGATCCGTCGGAACGGGCGGGTGCTCGCCCCGGTCGCGTGGACGGTGACGCTGGTCCGCCCCGACCGGGCGCTGCAGCCGGTCCAGGCGCCCGAGGTGATCGGCACGTACGTCGCGGGGGAGACCGTGTTCGCCACGGCCGGCACCTGGTCGCGCACCCCGGACCGGGTGACCTACCAGTGGCTGCGGGACGGCGAGCCGATCCCGGGACAGGTGTACCGGTTCTACCGGCTGGGTCTCGGCGACGAGGGGCACCGGATCGGCGTCCGGGTCCGGGCGGTCGCCGGCTACTTCGTGCCGGCCGCCGCCGAGGTCGCGGGATCCCCGGTTGCCGGCCGGGGCTAGCCAGCCCCGGTGGCCGGTCGGGGGCGACCTAGCCCCGGCGTCGCCCGCCCGAGCCACGCCGGTTCGACCTGCCGCCGCGGCCCGCCTGGTTGCGGCCCTGGCCGCGGGCCGTCCGCCCGCTGCCCTGGCTCGCGCCCTGTCTGCCACCCGAGCCGGGTGGCGTACCGCCACCGACGGCCGCGCCCTTCTTCGTGCCGGCCTGCTGCTCGCCGCGGGAGCTGCGGACGGTGCGGCCGCGGACGACGCCCACGAACGCGTCGAGGTCCGGGTCGTCGGAGCTGGTCGGCCAGGCCAGCCCCACGCGAGTCGGTGGCACGTCGGACACCGGGCGGAAGGTGAGGTCCTTGCGGTGCAGCAGCCGGGCCACCGACATCGGAACGACCGCGATCCCGGTCCCGGAGGCCACCACCTCGAGCGCCTGCTTGGTGGTCATCGGCGGGAACGGCAGCGGCTCGGCCGTGGCCACCGCGTCCCAGCCCTCCGCCCAGCCCTCGGCCGCGCCGGCCACCAGCTGCTCGTCGGCGAGGTCGGCGAGCGTCACCTCGTCGTACGCCGCGACCGGGTGCTCGACGGGCACCACCACGACCGCGAGCTCCTCGTAGAGCGGGATCAGGTGCAGACCCTCGCGGTCCACCGGCAGCCGCACGAACGCCATGTCGGCGGCGCCGTCGCGGAGCGGGGCCAGCTGGTCCGGCTGCTCGACCAGGGAGAGCTCGAGCGGGGTGCCGGGCTCCCGCTCGCGCCAGGTGCGGGCCCACTTGTCGGGGGTGACGCCGGCGACGAACGAGATCCTCAGGATTTCCGGCACCGGCACAGGCTACGGGTCTTGACCGCGGCGCCGCCGGGCGATTCACTCGGAGTGAGGGTCTAGACAGGCCGACAAGGAGCACCCCCGTGACCATCTACACGTGCCATGACTGCCTCGGGCCGGTCCCGGCAGGTGAGGCGCTGCTGCGCTCCATCTCCTTCCACCAGGTCGCCTACTGCCGCGACTGCTGGGAGCAGGAGCACCACGGTGTCGTCCCGGCTCCGCGGCGCAGCCCGGAGGACGCCTGGCGGCCGGTCTCGGTCGAGGCCTGACCGACGCCGCGCCCGACGGCCCGGGCGGGGACGCCTGTTCTGAGGGCAGGACGTGACCCCAGTGGATAGCGCGGAACCCCAGTTTTTCCACGCCACGCCCGCGCCTCCTTGACCCGGCCCCCCGGGGTCCCGACACTTGGCGCAGGGGAACGCTTGACCAGCGGGAGGGGCCACCATCATGAGCTACATCTGTCGAGACTGTCTGGAGACCGTGGGCAACGGTGACGCGATCCTGCGCTCCGTGTCGTTCCAGGTCGTCGCGTACTGCCGCGACTGCTGGCAGGAGTTCCACAGCGACGACGTCGTGCCGGCCCCGCGCCGCTCGTACGACGACGTCCGGGAGACCGCCGAGACCACCCAGAACTGAGACCACCCCGAACTGACGGGCCCCGGCCGCCCCGCCGGCCGGTTCGAGGTCGCGGCACCTCGCCGGGCCCGATGGTCTGGACCTGTGCCCGCGACGGGCACCGGGAGTACGCCACCGCGCCGATCATCATGCTCACCGCGCGGTCGCTGGGGAAGGACCTCGAACAGGCCTTCGCCGCGGGCGCCGGTGGCTACATCACCAAGCCGTTCCGCACCCGTGAGCTCGCGATGCGGGTCAGGGCGGCGCCCCGGTCCGCCGGCCACTGACCTCCCCTCGCGCACCGGGTGCGCGACTCGCCGGGGACCAAGGTCCCTTGCCGCCCCGATGTGATCCACGCCACGATCAGGGGACCGAGGACGTCGACTCGGGCGACGGAGGAGGGCTCATGGACGTGGACCGGGACCGATGACGGAGGCTCGGGACAGAGGAGCGCGGACCGACGGCCCGGCGGCCGACGCCCTGCTCGGCCTGGGGCGCTTCTTCACGCGCTGGGACGAGACGGACGACGGGCGCGCCGTGTTCCGCGAGGGCGGCCGGCAGGGCGACGTGTTCTACCGCGACCGCTGGAGCCACGACAAGGTCGTCCGCTCCACCCACGGCGTGAACTGCACGGGCTCCTGCTCGTGGAAGGTCTACGTCAAGGACGGGATCATCACCTGGGAGACCCAGGAGACCGACTATCCCTCGGTCGGGCCGGACCGGCCGGAGTACGAGCCCCGCGGCTGCCCCCGCGGGGCCGCGTTCTCCTGGTACACCTACTCGCCGACGCGGGTCCGCTACCCCTACGTGCGCGGCGTCCTGCTCGAGATGTTCCGCGATGCCCGGGCCCGGCTCGGCGACCCGGTGCTGGCGTGGGCCGAGATCACCGGCGACCCGGAGCGGCGGCGCCGCTACCAGCAGGCCCGCGGCAAGGGCGGGCTGGTGCGCGCGTCCTGGGACGAGGCGGTCGAGATGGTCGCCGCCGCGCACGTGCACACGATCAAGACCTACGGCCCGGACCGGTGTGCCGGCTTCTCGCCGATCCCGGCGATGTCGATGGTGTCGCACTGCGTCGGCACCCGCTTCATCCAGCTCATCGGCGGGGTGATGACCTCGTTCTACGACTGGTACGCCGACCTCCCGGTGGCCAGCCCGCAGGTGTTCGGCGACCAGACCGACGTCCCCGAGTCCGGTGACTGGTGGGACGCGACGTACCTCATGATGTGGGGCTCCAACGTCCCCGTCACCCGCACGCCGGACGCGCACTGGATGGCCGAGGTCCGCTACCGCGGCACCAAGGTGGTCACGGTCAGCCCCGACTACGCCGACAACACCAAGTTCGCCGACGAGTGGATGCCCGCGCAGGCCGGCACCGACGCCGCGCTGGCGATGGCGATGGGGCACGTCGTGCTCAAGGAGTTCTTCGTCGACCGGCGCACGCCGTTCTTCGTCGACTACGTCCGCACCTACAGCGACCTGCCGTTCCTGGTGCACCTCGACGAGCACCCCGACGGCGGCCTGGTCCCCGGCAAGTTCCTCACCGCGACCGACCTCGGCGGCACCGCGTCCGAGGACGCCTGGAAGACCGTGCTCCTCGACGGGGCCAGCGGCGAGCCGGTGGTCCCCAACGGCTCGATGGGCTTCCGGTACGCCGACTCCGGCATCGGCCGCTGGAACCTCGACCTCGAGGGCGTCTCGCCGGCGCTGACGATGGCCGGCGAGGGCAGCGCGCCGGTCGAGGTGCTGCTGCCGGCGTTCGACGACCCCGACGGCAGCGGCTCGGTGCTGCGCCGCGGCGTGCCGACCCGGCGCGTCGGCGGGCACCTGGTCACCACGGTCTACGACCTGATGCTCGCGCAGTACGGCGTGGCCCGCGACGGCCTGCCCGGCGAGTGGCCGACCGGCTACGACGACGCGGGGACGCCGTACACCCCGGCCTGGCAGGCGGAGGTCACCGGCGTCCCGGCCGACCAGTGCATCCGGGTGGCGCGCGAGTTCGCGACGAACGCCGAGGAGTCCGAGGGCCGGTCGATGATCATCATGGGCGCCGGGATCTGCCAGTGGTTCCACGGCGACGCGACGTACCGCTCGATCCTGTCGCTGCTCGTGCTGACCGGCTGCATGGGCCGCAACGGCGGTGGCTGGGCGCACTACGTCGGGCAGGAGAAGTGCCGCCCGATCACCGGCTGGATCTCGCTGGCGAACGCGCTGGACTGGACCCGGCCGCCGCGGACCATGATCGGCACGGCGTACTGGTACATGCACACCGGGCAGTGGCGCACCGACGGCTACTCCGCCGACTCGCTGTCCTCGCCGCTGGCGCGCGGTCACCTTGCCGGCAAGCACACCGCCGACACCATCGCGCAGTCCGCGCGGCTCGGCTGGATGCCGTTCTACCCGCAGTTCGGCACCAACCCGCTCCAGGTCGCCGAGGACGCCCAGGCCGCGGTGGACGAGGGACGGGCCCCCGACCCCGCGTCGTACGTCGCGCAGGCGCTGCACGAGGGCACCCTGACGCCGGCGATCGAGGACGTGGACGCGCCGGAGAACTGGCCCCGGACCCTGGTGCTGTGGCGCTCGAACCTGATGGGCTCCTCGGCGAAGGGCAACGAGTACTTCCTCAAGCACCTGCTCGGCACCCACTCCAACGTGCTGGGCAGCGAGAACCCCGAGGCACCGCGACCGAGCGACGTCCGGTGGTACGACGAGGCGCCGGAGGGGAAGCTCGACCTCCTGGTCTCGGCCGACTTCCGGATGACCTCGACCACGCTGCTCTCGGACGTCGTGTTCCCGGCCGCCACCTGGTACGAGAAGCACGACCTCTCCTCGACCGACATGCACCCGTTCGTGCACGCGTTCTCCCCGGCGATCGACCCGCCGTGGGAGGCGAAGACCGACTTCGAGACCTTCCACCTGCTGGCCCGGCGGCTCTCGGCGATGGCGACGACCCACCTCGGGGTGCGCAAGGACCTGGTCAGCGTGCCGCTCCAGCACGACACCCCGGGCGAGACCGCGCAGCCGGGCGGCCGGGTCGACGACTGGCGGGGGAGCGGCGCCCCGGGCACCCCCGGCCGGAACATGCCGGTGTTCACGGTCGTCGAGCGCGACTACACCGCGATCGCCGACAAGCTCGCCGCGGTGGGGCCGCTCGCGGACTCGCTGGGATTCACGGTCAAGAACGTGACCTACCGGCTGGAGGAGCAGACCCGGCGGCTGGCGCGCGAGAACGGCGTGATGCTGGGCGGGGCGGCGGACGGCCGGCCGGCGATCGACACCGACGCCAAGATGGCGCAGGCGATCCTCACCTTCTCCGGCACCACCAACGGCGAGCTGGCCGTGCAGGGCTTCAAGACCCTCGAGCAGCGGGTCGGCATGGAGCTCGCGGACCTGGCCGAGGGGTCGGAGGAGAAGCGGATCACCTTCGCCGACACCCAGGTCGCCCCGGTCCCGGTGATCACCTCGCCGGAGTGGTCGGGCTCGGAGACCGGTGGCCGGCGCTACGCGCCGTTCACGGTCAACATCGAGCGGCTCAAGCCGTTCCACACGCTGACCGGCCGGATGCACTTCTACCTCGACCACGACTGGATGCAGGACGTCGGCGAGTCGCTGCCGACGTACCGGCCGCCTCTGGACATGCACCGCCTGTTCGGGGAGCCCAGGATCGGGCCGGACGGCGCGGCGCAGGTCACCGTGCGCTACCTGACCCCGCACTCGAAGTGGTCGATCCACTCGGAGTACCAGGACA
>NZ_SDKM01000059.1 GCF_004519545.1 Nocardioides guangzhouensis | reverse complement strand
TTCACAAAGTCGGGCTGACAGGATTTGAACCGGCGACCCCTTTCCCCAGCCTCCGGCAGCGGGGGCAGGGTCACCCACGAGAGTCAAGTTTCCCCTTATTTACAAGGGGATTGAACAACCGTGGACTCCGGAGGACCTCCCCGGATCGGCACGATGGAGCCGCGCAAGGAGCCGCGCATAGAGCCGCGCTGGCTGAGCTTCAACGGGTGCAGCCGAATGGTCCACATCTTGCAGGATGACGTTCCTGGACCCGCAGTCCGATGCCGTGGTTGCCTCGGCCCTGCCTCTGGATTCGTACTTCGTCAGCGGGACGCCGACGCCCTGAGTGTCGACGGAGTCAGGCGCCCAGTCGCTCGCCGCTGCCGGGGTGGAACAGATGGACCCCGGCCGGGTCGGGGAGCACCGTCACCAGGTCACCGACGGCGACATCGCTGCCCTCCGGCAGCCGGAACGTGAGGCGCACCGGTCGCCGGGCCGCGCCCTGCGCCTGGCCGCTCGCGAACAGCACCCCGTTCTGCTCGGACAGCGCCTGGACCTCGACGTCGACCCCGCGGCCGCGCTCGACCGGGTGCACGTCCTCGGGTCGTACGCCGAGGCGCGCGACCCCGGTGTCGGCGTGCACCGCCTGGATCGGCACCACGACGGTGGACTCGGCCAGCGTGGGCAGTCCGTACTGCATCCGCACGTCGAGGAAGTTCATCGGCGGCGAGCCCAGCAGCCCGGCCACGAAGAGCGTCCGCGGCCGGTCGTAGAGCCGGCGCGGCTCGTCGCACTGGTGCAGTAGGCCCTCGTCGAGCACCCCGACCCGGTCCGCGATCGTCAGAGCCTCGACCTGGTCGTCGGTGGCGTAGAGCGTGGTCACCCCCAGGGCCCGCTGGGCGGCGACGAGCGACTGCCGCACCTCGGCTCGCACCGTCGGCGCCAGGTTGGCCAGCGGCTCGTCCATCAGCAGCACCGATGGTCGGCGTACCAGGCCCCGGGCCAGCGCTACCCGCATCCGCTGGCTGGGCGACAGGTCGGTCGCGCCCTGGCCCAGGGACTCGCAGAGCCCGAGAAGGGCGGCCACCTCGTCGACCAGCGCCCGCACCGCGTGCCGGTCCCTGCCCGACGAGCGCAGCGGCGCACCGATGTTCTCGGCCACGGTCAGGTTCGGGTAGAGCGCGTAGTTCTGGAAGACCAGCACCACGTCGTCGCGGGCCCCCTCGACCGCCCGGCCCCCGACGCGCACCTCGCCCCCGGTGGCGGCGACCAGCCCCGCGACCATCCGCAGCGCCGTCGTCTTGCCGGCGCCGGGCGGGCCGAGCAGCACGAACAGCTCGCCGTCGGCGACCGTCAGGGTGAGCGGGGCCACCGCGGCGGTGCGCTCGCCGGGGTGGACGCACGTGGCGTCGTCGAACTCGATCTCGGCCATCTGGCAACTCTCCCCCGGCCGCCCCCACGGCGGCCTGAGGCTCCACTGTCACGCACATCACGCCCGAACGGGGCAATCCGGACAAGGTTTAACGACCCCGTTACACGGTCTTCGTCGGAGCCTCGATCTCGCTTCCTACCGTCGTTGACGAGGATGGCGCGGCCCGGGGGGACGGCCATCCGGGAGGGGGAACCGCCATGTCCTACGACGACTTCCGTCGCGTCGACCGCCATGATCCGAGCACCCGCCGGATCGCGTCTGCCCAGCACTACTCGCCCGTCCTGATCGTCCTCACGGTGCTGGCCACCGCCGGCATCCTCGTCTACGCCGTGTTCCTGCTGAACCCGGCCAACCGCGGCGACCTGCTGCCGTGGCTGATGGTCGTGTCCGCGGAGACCGTCCTCGTGGTGCATGCCCTGCTGGCGATGTGGACGGTGCTGTCCGGCACTCGCGACCCGCGCGACTACCGCTACTTCACCGCCCAGTCGCTGCTCTTCGACGCCCGCGAGGCCGCGGGCCGCGGCGTACGCCACCAGGCGCACCGCTGGCCGCTGCGGCTCAACGGCGAGCGGGTCACCGTCGAGGTGTTCGTGACGGCGTACGGCGAGCCGGTCGAGACCGTACGGCGCACCCTGCGCGCCGCGCTCGACCTGCGCGGGGAGCACCGCACCTGGCTCCTCGACGACGGCCGCTCCGACGAAATGCGGGCGCTCGCCGCGGAGCTGGGCTGCCGCTACCTGCGCCGGCTCAACAACCACGGCGCCAAGGCCGGCAACGTCAACCACGCCCTGACGATCGCCACGGGCGACTACTTCTGCATCTTCGACGCGGACTTCGTGCCGCAGCCGGACTTCCTGGAGCACACGTTGCCGTTCTTCGTCGACGAGACGGTCGCGTTCGTCCAGACCCCGCAAACCTACGGCAACCTGCACAACATGATCTCCCGCGGCGCGGGCTACATGCAGACGGTCTTCTACAAGTACGTCCAGCCCGGTCGCAGCCACTTCAACGCGGCGTTTTGCGTCGGCACCAACGTGGTCTTCCGGCGGACTGCGGTGCACGAGATCGGCGGCATCCACGCCGACTCCAAGTCCGAGGACGTGTGGACCTCGTTGCGCCTCCACGAGCGCGGCTGGCGCAGCGTCTACCTCGCCAAGACCCTGGCGGTCGGGGACGCGCCCGACACCGTCGAGGCCTACACCAAACAGCAGCTGCGCTGGGCGACCGGCGGCTTCGAGATCATGATCAAGGCGAACCCGCTCAGCCCGCGACGCTCCCTGACACCGGACCAGCGCATCATGTACGGCATCACCGCGACCCACTACCTGACCGGGATCGCGCCGGGGATCCTGCTGCTGGTGCCGCCGATGGAGGTGTTCTTCGACCTGCACCCGGTGGACCTCACCGTCGGGCTCTGGCAATGGTTGCTCGTCTACGCCGGTTTCTACGTCATGCAGATCCTGCTGGCGTTCTGCACCCTGGGCAGCTTCCGGTGGGAGGTGCTGATGCTGGCGGCGGTGTCGTTCCCGATCTATCTGCGGGCGCTGGTCAACGCGGTCCTCGGCCGCGAGCAGCAGTGGCACGTCACCGGCGCGACCACCCGGGCCAGCTCACCGTTCAACTTCATGATCCCGCAGGTGCTGATGTTCGTGTTCCTGCTGCTGACCGCGGCGGTCGGCGTCTGGCAGAACTGGACGCACAGCACCGTCACCCTCGGCACCGCCTGGAACCTCACGAACACGTTCGTCCTCGGTGCCTTCGTGGTGGTGGCCTGGCGCGAGGCTCACCGGGTACGCCGCGGCCTGCCGGTCGCCACCCGCCGTGCGGCCGCACCCACGCACCCGACGGTGGCACCCGCACCGGTGGCCCATCCGTCGGTGATCCCCCTGGCGCTTGCCCCGACGCCGCAGTCCGCTGCGGTGGCCCTGGCCGAGGAAACGGCGGCCAACCTGGTCACCCGCACCGGCCACAGCCTGACCGTCCGCGGCCCGGCCGTCGTCGAGCCCTCGACCGCCGGCCACCCACGGGTACCCACGCCCCGACGACGCGGAGGAGCACACCGATGAGCTGGCGCAACCGCATCCGGCTGGTCGCCGGTCTCGTCGTCGTGCTGCTGGTGGTGGCCACCCTCACCCTGGTGGTCAACCAGCGCGCCCGGCAGGCGTTCAGCATGAACGCCCGGGTGGTCGCCGACCAGTACCACGTCGGCTCGGACTACGGCGGCGTCGTCGTCCGGCAGTACGTCGACATCGGCGACGACGTACGCGCCGGGGACAAGCTCTTCACGATCTCGTCCCTAGGACTGCAGAAGGACCTCAGCAACGGGCTCGACCCCGTCTCCACCGAGGCCTACGACATCGACCGGGACCGCGGCCTCGTGACCTACCGAGCCACGGTCGACGGCACCGTCACGACCCTGGCTGCGCTCGAGGGCAGCTTCGTGGGAGGCGGCGACGACATGGCCGAGATCACAGCCGGCGGCACCCAGTACGTCACCGCCGAGTTCACCCTGCCACCCAAGGACTACGCCCGGATCGTCACCGGCGGCGAAGCCCAGATCGACCTGCCGAACCGCGAGACGGTCCCCGGGTCGATCTCCCGTGTCAGCGTCGAGACGACCGGCGGCATCGCCAACGCGACGGTCGACGTGACGGCGCCCGCCCTGCGCGGCAACGAGCTCGACGCGTTCAACCAGCCGGGATCGCCCGTGGCGGTGACACTGACCCTCGAGGACGAGGGAGTGCTGGCGGGACCCACGGACACGCTCATGGAGTTCCTGCACCGCGCCGGGGTCCGCTGATGGCACGCGCACGGGTCGCACTGCTGCTCGGCGTCCTGGTGCTGGCCGGGTGCTCCTCGAGCCCGGCGGCGGACCCGGATGGACCGGATCGGTCGGGGGCGCCCGCGGCCGGTGCGCCGCTCCCCCACAGCGAGGTCGCCCCGCTGGTGCAGGCGCAGACCCGGCGCGCCCTCGCCGACCTGCCCACGACCCGCCTGGCCCCGGGGCTGCTGCCGCCCACGAACAAGTGGTTCTCGGGGCTGGTGTTCGGCGACGAGCCGCAGCCGGTGTTCCCACTGCCGCTCGCGTTCACGATCGACGCACGGTCCTTCGGGTTCGGGCTGCCGCAGGTGGTGACTTCCGCGGACGCGATCGTCGGCAGCCACCAGCGCGACGTGTCGGTCACGGCGCAGGGATCCACCCGGCAACGCGTCTCGGCGTACGACGACGCGTCGGTGACGATGCAGGCCCGCGACGCCGCGGGGGCGACGCTGGGCCGGACCACCGTCGCCGAGGGCTCGCCGTACGTCACCCACCGCGCCGCCCGCCGCGAGGTGCTGCGCACCTCCGTGCCGTTCACCGGAAGCGGTGCCACCCGGACAGCCACGACGCCCACCGGCACGTACGCCGTACGGCTCGACGACGCGACCGTCCGCGGCCGCCGGATCGCGCTCGCGAAGGGCGGATCGGCGGTCTTCTTCCCGGTGCCCGCCGGCCGCAGCCCGGGCGAGCTGGCACGCCGCGCGGTGCCGCTGACCGGCGCGGCGACCACGTGGTCGGTCGCGGCGGACACGGTCACCACGTCGGTCCGCTACCGGACCGCCGGCGGCGCCCGAACAGCGTACGGCGTGCTCCCCCACCAACGCGGCAGCCTCACCGGTGACAGCAGCTGCACGCTCGGCAGCTTCCCCACGGTGCTCGGCGAGCTCACCCTCTGCGAGGGCACCGGCCCAACGTGGACCGCACCCCGCCAGGACGCCCGGGCCGGCCTCGACCTGTCCGGACTCGACGGCGAGCAGCGCGACGAGATTGCGTCTCAGGTGCGCGCCGACCTCGCTGCGAGCGCGGACCTGCCGGCCGACAGCTACTTCGGCGGCAAGGCGCTCTACCGCCTCTCCCAGCTGTTGGCGCTGGCCGACGAGGTGGGGGCCGACGACGCTGCGGCCGACGCCGCTGCTGCCCTCACGACGGCGCTGCGGACCTGGACCGAGCCGCAGGGCTGTGCTCGCCGGGTGGAGCGCTGCTTCGTCTACGACCCGCAGTGGAAGGGCGTGGTCGGTCAGGCGCCGGCGTTCGGGTCAGAGACCTTCAACGACCACCACTTCCACTACGGCTACTTCCTGTACGCCGCCGGAGTGCTCGGCCTGCACGACCCGGACGTGGTCGACGACCTGCGGCCGGTGATGACCCTGCTCGCCGCGGATGTCGCCGGCGGCAGCGACACCGGCCTCAGCCCCCGGCTGCGCGTCTTCGACAGCTGGGCCTCCCACTCATGGGCCTCGGGGACCAGCCCGTTCGCCGACGGCAACAACCAGGAGTCCTCGTCCGAGGCGGTCACCGCCTGGGCCGGACTCCGGCTCTGGGCGGACGCGGCCGGCGACGACCTGCTTGCCCGCCAGGCCACCTGGCTGATGTCGTCCGAGGCAGCGGCCGCCCGCGCGTACTGGACCGGCTTCGACACCGACCAGCCCATCTACGACGGGTTCGCGCACGGCGTGGTCGGGATCGGCTGGGGCGGCAAGCGCGACCACGCGACCTGGTTCTCGGCCGAGCCGACCGCGGTGCTCGGGATCCAGGTGATCCCGATGAGCCCGTCCTCGGACTACCTGGCCGCCGACCCGGATCGCGTGATCGCCAACGTCGAGGCGGCAACCCGGGCCGGCGGGTACGCCGACCAGCTCGGCGACTACGTGCTCATGTACTCCGCCCTGGGCGGTTGCGACGCCGCTCACGACGCGCTCACCAAGGCCAGGACGCTACCCGACGACGCCATCGACGACGGCAACAGCCGGAGCTACCTGCTCGCGTTCCTGGTGGCTCGGCGGTGCTGAGCCCTGAGGGCAGTCGCGCCGCCCAAGCCGCAGTACAGTACCCGGCACCCCTCTCGGCTCCCCCGTCGCAAGTCTCGGCTCGCGCTGCGGACTGGTCGCAACATGGCGGGGAGTTGACAGGCGGCTGAACCCCATCGAGCCGGACGTGGCTTGTGCCTTCGCCGATACCAGGATGTCCGGGTTCGAACATGGTTCCGTAGCTCCGGCGTGGCCCTCTGAGCCCGGTGAGGAACCTCGTGATGAAGGGTTTCGGCCCCGCGGTACCCGCAGTCGGTCCGGCTCACCGTGGCATGGATCGGCGTTGTCGGGGCTTCGGCCACCGTGTCCACCGAGGGTCTCGGGCTGATCCGCATGACGTGCCGGGATCCTGCCAACTATGCGGCGTGGCGCCACGCCACTCACCCGCCTCGACCCGTGCCCCACTCGTCGTGGTCAACACCTCACGTGCGGACTCCTGCTCCGGGCCAAGCACCCGGCGTTCGGCGCCCGCCTGCACGACCATCATCGACACGTGGTGGGATCACGTCGTGCAGCTCGCGGGCGATCCGGGCGCCCTCCTCGAGGATCGCCTCCCGGGCGGCAAGCCCACGCTCCCGTTCCGCCAGGCCCAGCCGCTGGTCTCGGTCCCCCACCACCCTCCGCAGCAGCACCATCACCACCAGGGCACCCACGGTGAACGCCGCGATCGCGTTCAGTCCCTGCCGCGGCCGTACCCCGCCATCGGCCGCGATCCACTTCGTCACCGAGGACCGCTCGACGCCGACCGCGGCCGCCGCGGCGTACCCACTCGAGGTCTGCGCGTAGACCTCCCACACCCGCTGATACACAGACGGCACCATCCGCCACGAGAACACCGGACTCGACATGCAACACACCCATCACTCGATCGGTGTTGCACTCACCCCTGGGAACCGCGGTGTCATTCCGCAAAGACGTTGCAGAAGTGGAGTGCCGATGGGGTTCAACGAGTCGCTCGGGTCGGTATAACTACTGACTTTCGGGTAAGCGCAAGCCGTACCAACGTTGTAGGTGGTCACTCGTCGCGGCTTGGAGTCGCCCTCTCTGGACTGGAGATCACCATGCGCACCACAGGGAGGCATGCCAGGTCACTGGTGTTCGGTCTGGTCGCGGCAGCAAGTATCGGTGCCGCGACCCTGAGGGGAGTCCCGGCGGTTGCGGATCCTCCTGAGGTGTGGGTTTCGGGTGCCGCGCTGTCGCTTGGCGATGCCGCAGACGCAGCCTCGGTCGACTTGGACGACGGGGCCGCGGTGTGGCTGGCGACGCAGGGCGGGTCCACTCGTGTCATGTACTCCGGCATGAGCGGATCGGGGACGTGGATGAGCCCGCTGGCGCTGTCTGCACCGGGCGTCATCGTGGACCAGCCCTCGGTGTTCACCGACGGCAACACCGTGGTGGCCTGGCGCGTCTTCGACGGGACGCATTGGCAGATCCAGGCCCGGATGAAGCTTGGCGACGCAACTGTGTGGAGTGAACCGACTACGTTCACCTCGGCCGATGGCGACGCCGTTGAGCCGTTGGCTCTCGTGACGTACTACTACGACCGCTGGACCGAAACGCTGCCGCGAGTGCTGTGGCGCCGAAACGACGGGAGCAATTGGCGCTTGCAGTACGGGTCACTGCGTGACGACGGCGGAAGTGAGAGTGGTGAGTATGTGACGCCCGCCGGCGACGAGGTCCGCGACGTCACCCACATCCCCGGCAACGGTTACGAGTATGTCTCCTGGAGCAGGTTCGACGGATCGCGCTGGCTGGGCGAGGCCGTGGATGCCAGCGACCCAGAGCCGCCGTTCTGGAACATCGGACCGGCGACCGAGGACGTCCTCGAACCATCATTTGCCGGGGATGTCGACGTCTGGCGCACTCCCAGTGACGGCGTGACCAGAGTCAGAGCCGTTTGTGCCACCACTTGCTCGGATCCGGCCGTCTACCTCTCACCGGCCGGCCTGGACACCGAAGAACTCGCAGCCGCTGGCTGGACCGACAACGCTTACCGGCGCCACGGGCTCGTCGCGTGGCGGCAGCACGATGGGAGCAGCTGGCGGATCGCGGTGCGGACGAAGACCGCCGGGGCGGGATGGTCGGCCCGCGCGTACCTATCTCCGGCGGGGGTGGACGCGTCGGCCCCGTCTGTCGCGCCGGGACAGTTCGCCGATGGGGAGCTGTCCTCCGTGATCGTCGCCTGGACCGAGGAGTCAGCGTCGGGGCCCATCGCGCGGGCGGCCGTCTTCGGTGAGGCCACGCCCCCGGAGCCGACCACGCTGTCCGTGGCCGGAGAGAAAGTCACGGGCACCGTCGGGCTGACCTGGAACGGTGTTGCCGCCGCCTGGGTGTCCGGGGCTCCTGAGGCAGCCGCTGTGCAGGTTCGGGGCTTTGACGTGACAGGCCCAAGAAGCGACGTGCGCCCCTTTGGCGGCAACGGGATTCAGCCGACAGCGCTGGTCCGATGGTCGGCGCTCGATGACTGGTCTCCGGTCGCCGTGTACGACGTGCGCCGCAGTGAACTGCGATGGAACCAAAGCCGGTGGAGCCGGTGGCAGGTGATGACCGATACCAACGCCACGTCTGACACCATGCGATTCCCGGCCGGCGCGACGACCTGCGTCGCTGCCCGGGCCCGAGACAGCCTCGGCCACGTCGGGGCATGGTCATACTCGAGCTGCGTCACCAGGCCCGTGGACGACCGGGTGCTCACCCGCCACGGCCGATGGCAGGCCCGCACCGGCGAGCGCTACTACAAGGGCACCTACTTGACTACTCGACGGAAGGGCGCGTCGCTGGTCCTCGGGCCATTCCCCAGGTCGTTCGACCAGGCGGTCCTCGTAGCCGTCGGCCCCGGAAACGGCAAGGTGCGCGTCGACTCCCGCTGCGGAAAGGAGTGGCGGTTCAACCGCACGCTCGACCTCCACTCAACCAAGAACCGAACACTGGTAAAGCGGTGGGTCAACAACCGCTGGGAGTGCCCCGGAGGCCTGCGCATCACCGTCCTCAGCGAAGGAAAACCGGTGCGCATCGACGGCGTCTACGCTCCACCCAGAAACACGCCTTAGCGAAGACCTCCACCTGCCGGCCTACCCCGCCTCTCAAGGCGCGTCCTTCCGCCGCGATCGACTCAGCTTGTGACATCGTTCCTGGCCCCAAGAACGTCCTCGGTCGATCGGAGGGTCGCCCCTGACCGCCGCAGCCTTGGCGAACATTGGCCGCAGGCGGTCGCAAGCGCCGTAGAGTCTCTCGGTCAGCGATGGACCACGGCGCTCGGCAGTGCGTCGCACATCCGGTCGAGCTCGTCGTCGGTGTTGTAGTAGTGGACGGAGGCGCGGACGACCGCGTCCAGCCCGCGTGGTTGGAGGTCCCATCGTGCGTAGTCGGCGATGGAGACAGAGACGTTGATCTTCTGGGCGTGCAGCAGGTCGGCGACTCGGCGTGGGTCGTGGCCGTCGACGGTGAAGGTGACGATGCCGCACCGACGCTGACCCTGGTCGTGCACCAGCACCCCTGGTCGGGTGCGAAGTCGTTGGCGGAGGGACTCTGCGAGGTCGGTGACGCGGACCTCGATGGCATCCAGGCCGAGGTCCACGGCGGCGCTGGCGGCAACACCGAGGCCGATCTTCCCGGCGTAGTAGGTCTCCCAGTTCTCGAACCGGCGGGCGTCGGCGCGCACCTGGTAGCTGTGGGGGCTCGTCCACGTGGCTGCGTGCAGGTCCAGGAACGGCGGCTCGATGCGCTCGAACATGGGTCGGGCGCAGTACAGGAAGCCGGTGCCGCGCGGTCCGCGCAGGTACTTGCGGCCGGTGGCGGTGAGCAGGTCGCAGCCGATCTCGGCGACGTCGATGGGGATCTGGCCGACCGACTGGCAGGCGTCGAGCAGGTAGGTGATCCCGAAGTCGCGGGCGACCCTGCCGATGTCGACGGCGGGGTTGACCAGGCCGCCCTGGGTGGGCACGTGGGTGACGGCGATCAGCTTCACCCGCTCGTCGATCATGTCGCGCAGTGCGCTCACCGACAGCTGCCCGCTCTCGTCGTCGGGGACCGTTTCGACGCTCACGCCGTACCGGCGTGCGGTCTGAAGGAAGGCGATGGCGTTGCTGGCGTACTCGGCGCGAGCCGTCAGGATCCGGTCACCCTCCTGGAACGGAAGTGAGTAGAAGGCCATGTCCCAGGCGCGGGTGGCATTCTCGACGACGGCGATCTCGTCGCGTTCGGCGCCGACAAGGCGCGACAGCGCGTCGTAGGTGTGCTCGATCTTGTCGGTCGCTTCTGCGGCGGCTTCGTAGCCGCCGATCTCCGCCTCGAGCTCGAGGTGAGAGGTGACGGCCTCGAGTGTCTGGCGGGACATCAGCGCGGCGCCGGCGTTGTTGAGATGGACCCGGTCGGCGCAGCCCGGGGTGTCGGCGCGCAGTGCCTCGACGTCCATGAGTGCCGCTCCGATCTGTGAGCTGGACTTCGCCCTTGACTCTCCCAACCCTTCCCCGGCAGGGACAAGGGGTTCATGTTCTGGTGTTCGATGCTGCACCCGCCGACCGTCTGAGCGAGGGAGGTGGTGCTCAGGACGCTGCACTGACGCTCGCACGATCCCGTCCGCGAGGCCTTCCCGCACCTCGCGCCAACGAGGAGCGCGTCATTTAGCCGCAAGGGGCGTGCTAGTGGGTCGGGCATCGTGCCATCGACACTCGCCGTTCGGTCGCTACCGCGCATCCCGACGCAATCGCGGCGCCCCAACGTTCAAGGGTCTGCTCCATGCCCTGCCTGTTGTGGATCCGCAGCTCGCTCACACCGGGGTGCCAAAGCGGCGATCGGCCTGTACTCGGCAAGGCGCCCAGTAGACACCGGACTGCCCCTGCCCGGTGAGCCGGGCAGGGGCAGCACGGACGGTCCGCTCAAGAGACGACGAGGCCGAGCACGGCGAGCGAGATCACCACCGTCTGTGCACTGTGCGCCGCAATGGCGATCCAGGTGCTCCGGTAACGCTTCGCCGGGTAGGCGAGCGCGATGGTGTCGATCAGTGCCGACGGGAGGATCATCCACGGCACGTGCAGGTGGTAGGCCCCGAACAGAACACCGTTCGCGAGCCAGTCACCCCGTCCGAACGCACCCTCCATGCGGGGCAGTAGCAGCCCCCGGAACAGCAGCTCCTCGCCGAGAGCCGTGTTGAAGACTCCGAAGGCGACGATGATCGCGAACCAGCCCCAGGCGCCGCTCAGGAACTCCTGACCCGCCGCTGACTCGAGGAACGTGGCCATGTCGTGGCTCCCTGGGTGTGCAACCTGCGGGATCATCTCCTCGACCGCGAGGGCGACGATCAGCGGCAGCACGAGCAACCAGAGCCGGCCGCCCTTGCGGCCGCTTGTCGGGCTGCGGGGCGCACGGAGCCGGAGCGCCTCGCGGACGACCGACCAGCGGAGCGTCCGTTGCTCGTGCCAGACGAGGGCCATGACGAGCACGAACTGCCAGATCAGGCCGGCGGTCAGGCTCACGATCAGCGCCTTGGCCATGGGTACGTTTCCGTCACCGTCGAAGCCGTGGGCGAGGACGGGGGCGACCACCCATGCCAGCGCCGCCATCGGCAGTGCCGCGGCCGCCCAGACCGCCATGATCTTGCGTCGGCTGTACTGCGGGATCTCCACGGCCGAGGCGTTGGCATCCACGTGGGTGTTGGCAGGCGCACGGTGCGCCAGTGAGACGTCCATGAGATTCTCCTTCGTCTTGGTCGACTCGGTGCCACGACGCTAGGGCGCTGGAGGTCCCCGTCGCGTCGTCGCGATGTACGAGTCCCGGCTCCTCCCCGGCGTCGATCCCGGGTCCTACTCGAGGAGGAGGCGCGCCGCCATTCGCGCGGAGTACGTTCCGGACATGACCCGTTTGCCTGACCTCACTCGCAGGTACGGGTTCGACGCGCTCGTCGTGATCGCGGTGGTCGTCGGGGCGCTCGACCTCGCGATCAGGAGCGACGCCGCCCGGGCGCCGCAGACGACGCTGTGGACCGTCGTCCCTGCCCTGGCGCTGGTCGTCTTGCCACTGCTGGCGCGCCGACGATTCCCGTTCGCCGCCCCCGCCGCGCTGTGGCTGCTGGCCGCCGCGGCCTCGTTCGTCGACGGGCGCCTCATCATCTTCGCCGTCAGCGCCACGGTGGCCGGGCTGGCCGCTGCGTTCCTGCTCGGCAACCTGCCGGACCCCGTCCAGGCGCGGATCGGGCTGGTGATCGTGCTCGCCGGCGCCTCGACCATCGTCTACAACGACCCCAACCACGGCCCGGGCGACTTCGTTTTCGTCCCGATCCTGTTCACCATCGGCTGGCTTGCCGGCTACGCGATGCGAGAGCGTGCAGTGCAGGCCCAGGCCGCCGAGGTGCGGGCCGCCGTGGCCGAGCGGGAACGGGAGGCGACGGCACGTCTCGCGGTCGCCGAGGAACGCACACGCATCGCACGCGAGCTGCACGACATCGTCGCCCACGCCGTGAGCGTCATGGTGCTCCAGGTCGGCGCCGTACGGCACCGGCTCCCCGCCCAGCTGCACGAGGACGCCGATGCGCTCAAGGACGTCGAGCAGGCCGGCCGGTCGGCGCTGGCCGAGATGCGCCGACTCCTTGGTGCGCTCCGCAGCGACGGCGAAGCCGCGGCCCTGGCACCGGAGCCCGGGCTGGACCGGCTCGACGCTCTGCTGGCCGAGGTGGGCCGGGCCGGCCTGCCCGTTCAGCTGATGATCGACGGCGAGCCGTGTCCCCTGCCCCGTGCCATCGACCTCTCGGCTTACCGGATCGTCCAGGAGGGGCTCACCAACGTTCTCAAGCACGCGCACGCGAGCCGCGCCGAGGTGACCCTGCGCTACGGACCGGACGACCTGCGCATCGACGTCCACGACGACGGCGCCGGCACGGCGACCAGCAACGGGAGCGGACACGGCCTCGTCGGGATCCGCGAACGAGTCAAGATCTACCGAGGTGAGATGAGCGCCGGAACCGCGGAGGACGGCGGCTTCCTGCTCCGCACCCGGCTCCCGCTCCGGGACGCGTCGTGAGCATCCGGGTCCTCGTGGCAGACGACCAGTCGATGGTCCGGGCAGGGTTCCGGATGCTTCTGTCCGGCGAGCCCGATCTCGAGGTGGTCGGCGAGGCGAGCACCGGGCTCGAGGCGATCGACCAGACCCGTCGCCACCATCCCACGGTCGTGCTCATGGACATCCGGATGCCGGAGCTCGACGGGCTGGAGGCGACCCGACGCATCATCGCCGCAGACGCCGCCGCGCGGATCNCAGACGCCGCCGCGCGGATCCTGATCCTGACCACGTTCGACCTCGACGAGTACGTCTACGAAGCGCTGGCCGCCGGCGCCAGCGGCTTCGTGCTCAAGGACGACCCACCCGAGCAGCTCATCGCGGCCGTCCGCACCGTGGCAGCTGGAGAGGCGCTGCTCTCACCCGCGATAACCCGGCGCGTCATCAAGCGGTTCGTCCGCCTGCCCCGCGCCCAGCCACCCAGGCAGCTCACGGAGCTGACCGGGCGCGAGAAGGAGGTCTTGCACCTGATCGCCACCGGGCTGTCGAACACCGAGATCGCCGGGCAGCTCTACATCAGCGAGACCACGGTCAAGACCCATGTCACGCACATCCTCCAGAAGCTGGACCTGCGCGACCGAGTACAGGCGGTCGTGCTCGCCTACCAGACCGGAATGTTCGCCGAGGAAACCCGCCAGCCAGACGATCCATGACCCGTCGCCGGACGCTCGACATGCGACAACCCGGGACTCGTGGTGTGCCGCGCAGTCCCAAGTCCGCTGATGGGTCATGAGGAACTGCGACATTCCGCCGCGCGCGCTCGTAGGGGCTTCGGCCACACGACCCGGAGCGTGCTCACGGATCCAGCCAGCGGGCCGATGACCCATCGTCGGGTTTCGTGACCTGGAACTGAGGTGCCGGCACGAGCCGTGCGGCGTACCGTCGACGCGATGTCGCAGGCCACCCTTCGAACCGACCGGCTGGAACTCGTCCCGCTGTCGGAGGGCCACCTCTCCTTCCTGGTCGAGGTGAACTCCGACCCAGTGGTGCATCGCTTCTCTTTCACCGGGGCCTGACCGCTGAGGAGACCGAAGCGCAGTTGTGCCGGGCGCTGGCTGCGGCTGCTGAGGTCGACGGGCTCGGCCAATGGATCGGGTTCGACCACGATGAACCGATCGGGCTGCAGATGCTGCAGCCGCCGCACGGGCCGAGCCAGCCACAGGTGCCCGGTGAGGCTGATCTGGGCTATCGACTGCCCCAACGCCACTGGCGTCGAGGCTATGCGTCCGAGGGCGCCCGCGAACTCGTGCGCCACGGGTTCGAGGACCTCGACCTGACCCGGATCTTCGCGCAGACGATGGCGGTCAACGAGCCCTCCCGCGCCACGATGGCCTCGGTGGGGATGATGCTTGTCCGCTCCTTCACAGAGGAGTACGACGTGCCCATCCCCGGTCACGAGCAAGGGGAGGTCGAGTACGAGATCACTCAGAAGCGATGGCGTTCGGAGTTCGAGCGCCGTGATCTGCACACCGCGTCACCGACTAACACCCCGAGCACAAACGACTGAACCGCTCTCGGTCTTCTGCCGCCGGGCATGTACGTCACGCAGTTTCGTCACACCGCCGCCATCGACCCAGCCCACTTGCCTGGCGCCACCGGGCCGGCGCAATCCGACATCACGAGGCGACCAGGCTCCGATCGCATTCTTGGCTTGTCCCGCGGGCACAAGGCAAAGGGAACCGAAAGGGAAAGAACGCACAGCGGCGACCCCGGAGCCTGTCCGGAGCCGCCGCTGGAGCGAATCAGAGTGCGCGGACGCTCTCGGCCTGGGGGCCCTTCGGGCCCTGGGTGATCTCGAACTCGACGCGCGAGTCGTCCTTGAGGGACTTGAAGCCGGTGCCGGCGATCGCGGTGTGGTGGACGAAGACGTCAGCGCCGCCGCCGTCCTGTGCGATGAAGCCGAAGCCCTTGTCGTCGTTGAACCACTTGACGGTTCCCTGTGCCATTGCTCTTTACCTTCGGTAATTCCGGTGCCGGGCGACCTGCCCAGCACCACGCTGAAGACATCCGCACTGCGCCTGATGTCCAGCGGGAACCGAAGACCAAGATGGTTGAGATGAGCTACGACCACCGACGGCCGCGGGAAACGCTGAGCGCTTCCTTCAACGCGATCCAATCTAGCAGTGCGCACGTCGCGAGCCACCATCGTCGAGCACGGCACCGACGACGCGGCCGGCACACGGCCCCGTGGGGCTGGCGACTTCCCAGGCGAAATCGCGCCCGTCATGTCCCCGCGTTCAGCGCGGAGGAAGCGACCCGGTCTGCCGAGGAGCGGGTGAGGAACTGCGAGGACTAGTGCGGGCCCGGGCGATCTACTGGTCCGGGCCGAGCACGGGGGCGGCCGCAGCAGCCGGTCTAGGTCGAAGCCCTGAACCCGGATGTCGTGAGCGTAATTTGTTGTCTGGTTGGTCGCACGTGGATGGAGGTGGCAGCGCGCGCATAGAGTTGTTGTGCGCGGGACCAATTGGCGTCTCGAGACAAGGAACCGTGTCGTCAGACCCTTGCCGGATGGATCGCCCGTCTCTTGCGTGACGCGCAGTGCGGGAAGGGAGGGTAGGGGTGACTGCCGGGCGCTGGGCGGTGTGTCGCGTGGCCGACGCAGTGTTCGTGCTCGGGATGACGCTTACGACGCTCGCCGCGGTGGTCGCGGTGGGACCGCCGGCGTATGCCGACTCGGGCGCGGCTGCCCAGCGATTGGCGGAGACCTACAGCCCGATTGTGATGCTGCGCGACTTCCACGCGGAGTGCGGGCAGGGAGAGCACTTCGTGCCCATGCGAGTCGACGCGCTGCTGGACAACCCGGACGTCGCGCTGCGCCAGGTGGGTAACGGGGACGCAGTCATCGAGTGGGGACCTTCGGCTGCGGACCTCTACGGCCGGGCCACCGGGACCTATCTCGACCTGCCCGGAGACGCGCTGGAACCCGGCTGCATCTACGCCCAGGACGCCGCGCGGTACGCGCCGGTCTCGCAGGCCGCGGTCTATGCCCACGTGACCACGCAGGCCGACCGGCCGGGGTATGTCGCGGTGCAGTACTAGCTGTACTTCTACTACAACGACTGGAACGACAAGCATGAGAGCGACTAGGAGTTCATCCAGGTCCTCTTCCAGGCACCTTCCGCGCGGGCGGCCCTCGGGACAGACCCCGTGGAGGTGGGCTACGCCCAGCACACCGACGGCGAGACCGCCGACTGGGACTCCGCGAAGCTGGAGAAGGAGGGCACGCACCCGGTCGTCTACTCCTCTGAGGGGTCGCACGCCAGCTACTTCGAGCCGGCGCTGTACCTCGGTCGCGACCCCTCCGAGGGCGTCGGCTGCGACAACACCCAGGACCCGAACACTCGTGTCGTCCCCCTGCCGGTCCTGCTTCCGGGCCAGCCGTCCGGCCCGCACAGCGAGTTCGCCTGGCTCGCCTACGACGGCAACTGGGGCGAGCGGCACCCGGGACCGAACAACGGTCCGGCCGGCCCCCTGAGCAAGCCACGCTGGGTCAGCCCGGTCACCTGGCAGGAGAACCTGCGACCCGCATCGTTCGTCATCCCCGGCGGCAGCAAGACCCCGCCCGATGTCGTCCGCACCTTCTGCAACGTCGTGGGCCAGGGCTCGGGGCTCTACGTCCGGTACGCCGCCCACCCGGCCGCAGTGCTGGCCGTCTTGGCCGCGATCGCCTTGGTCCTGCTCTTCCTGCTGCGGCGTACGCTGTGGGACCGGGTGCCTCCGTACCCGGTCGTCAAGCGACGTCGCTCCGGCCAGATCGCCTGGTCAGCGGCGAGCCTCTACCGTCGCTTCCAGCCTTTCTGGTCGTCGGACTGCTCGCGATCCCGGTCGGCCTGCTCGCGGTCCTCCACGTCCTGGTGCTCCAGAACCTGCCGGTCATCGGACCTGCCGTGGGCGTGTTGACCGATCAGGCAACGCCGGGCAACCGCATCCTTGTCTCCTCGTGGGTGGTCACCAGCTTCTGGCCGCTGACCGTGCTGCTGGTCTCGGCCAGCGTCGCCCACCTGATGGACGACGGGCGCAGCCAGGCCACCCCGGGCCGTTCCTGGACGGCGATCCGCGCCGTCGGCCGGCGCTGGCGCCAGCTCGCTTCGACCTACCTCCCCCCTGCTCTCCTCATCGTCGTGCTGTCTTGGACGGGCATCGGCCTCCCGATCGCGGCATGGCTGGCGGTGCGCTACCAGTTCCTGGGACAGATCGTCATGCGCGAAGACCTCAGCGGCACAGCCGCGCGGAAGCGGGCAGGCGCGCTGGTCCGGCACCGGTGGTGGCACACCGCCCTGGTCGCGCTGATCGTCTGGGCCGGCATCAACGCGATCGGTGTCCTGCTGGGGCTGGTGCTTCTGATCTCCTTCACCTCCCTGCCACTCTGGACGATCACCGTGATCGTCCTCGTGACCCAGGTCGCGCTGACACCTCTGGGCGCAATCGCCCTGACCTTGCTGTACGGCGACGCAGCCGCCCAGCAAGAGGAGGAGCGCCTGGCGGCCGGCATCGCTTAGCCAACGCCGCTGCAAAGCACACCGGTCAGAGTCGCGGTCCAACGGGGGCCGGTGGCGCCCTGCACTCGGGCCGACCACCTGTGCAAGTGGGATGCGGTCGTTCAGTGAGCAGGTACCAATACTTGGTGAATTTGTGCGGAGTAGCGCCGATGGCAACCCGGGCTCCGGTCACGTTCCCGCAGATCAGGCACACCCTACGGAGTCTTGAACCGGCGACTTCTTGCGGA
>NZ_SDKM01000058.1 GCF_004519545.1 Nocardioides guangzhouensis | reverse complement strand
TGCGAAGGGAATCCTCACAGTCAGAGGAGGGGGAGGTGCTTCGCGGAGCGGGGGAGGTGCTCGTAGCCGCGGCGAACGGCGTGCTCGAGGAGCCGCGGCTCCCACGGCCACTCGCCCGCCTCCAGCGCCCGGTCGACGGGTACGCCGCGGCCCGCGAGGTCGCGGATGGTCTCGGCGATCACACCGAGGTCGGTGCGCTGGTCGTGCACGAAGGCCCGGTCGACGAGCTTGCCGTGCCCGGGCACCACGACGGAGGCGTCGGTGAGCAGGCCGAGGACCAGGTCCAGGCTGGCCGGCCAGTCGAAGGGGTAGCTGTCGTCACCCATGAACGGCGGGTCGGACTCCTCGACGAGGTCGCCGCCCACCAGCACGTCGGCGTCGGGCACCCGCACCACCAGGTCGCCGGCGGTGTGACCGCGGCCGGGGTGGATGAGCTCGACCTGCCGGTCGCCGAGGTCGAGGGCGCGGGCCGATGAGAACGCCGTGTCCGCCGCGAGGATGCGGGTCTCGAGCACCTCGTCGGCGTGCGGGTCGTCGCGGTTCTCCTCGAACCGCTTCTTCGCCCACTCGCCGGACTGGACGGTGTGCTCGGCCGCCCACTCGTGGGCGATGATCGGGATCGTCCCGAACTCCTCCAGCATGACCACGTTGCCGAACGTGTGGTCCCAGTGCTCGTGCGTGTTCACGACCGCTGTCAACGGCCCGGCCCCGAGCCGGCGTACGTCGTCCGCGACCTGCCGCGCGACCCGCTCGGAGGAGTGGGTGTCGACCATCACCAGGCCGCCGTCGCCCCCGACCAGCGTGATGTTGACGTGCATCCAGTCGTGGTGCGCGACCCAGACCCGGTCCGCGACCTCGGTGAAGTCGGTCATGGCCAGCAGCCTAGTAGGATTGGCACTCAGTCGTACCGAGTGCCAGAGTGCACGGGTCGGACCGAGGTGCCCGGACGGGCCAGACGAGCGGAGCGGAGGAGAGATGGTCGAGGACCGCCGGCTCGCCGTGCTGCGGGCCATCGTCGAGGACTACGTCTCCACCGAGGAGCCGGTGGGGTCCAAGGCCCTCGTCGACCGCCACCAGCTCGGGGTCTCGCCGGCGACCGTCCGCAACGACATGGCGGTGCTGGAGGAGGAGGGCTTCATCATGCAGCCCCACACCAGCGCCGGCCGGGTGCCGACCGACAAGGGCTACCGCCTGTTCGTGGACAAGCTGACCACGGTCAAGCCGATGAGCGCGGCCGAGAAGCGCGCGATCGCGTCCTTCCTCGACGGCGCCGTCGACCTCGACGACGTGGTGCAGCGCAGCGTGCGGCTGCTCTCGCAGCTGACCCGCCAGGTCGCGGTCGTCCAGTACCCCACGCTCTCCCGCAGCACCGTCCGCCACGTCGAGGTGGTCGCGCTGACCCCGCACCGGCTGCTGGTGGTGCTGATCCTCAGCACCGGCCGGGTCGAGCAGCGGCTGGTCGAGCTCCCCGTCGAGCTCGACGACGACCAGCTCGCCGACCTGCGCAGCCGGGTCAACCTGGCCGCCGTCGGCGAGGTGATCGCGGAGGCTGCGACCCGGCTCGCCCGGGTGCCCGACGAGGTCGCCCACGAGCGGCGTACGACGGTCGGCGCGGTCGTGGCGACCCTGGTCGAGGCGATGTCGGACCATCGGTCCGACGAGCGCGTCGCCGTGGGCGGCACCGCCAACCTGACCCGCTTCGGCGAGGGCTTCGACACCACCATCCGCCCGCTGCTCGAGGCGCTGGAGGAGCACGTGGTGCTGCTCAAGCTGCTCGGCGAGGCGGGCACCGGCGGCCTGGTCACCGTGCGCATCGGTGGCGAGGGCCCCTACCAGGAGCTTGCCTCGACCAGCGTCGTCGCCACTGGGTACGGCCCCGGTGAGCAGGCGCTGGCCTCCCTCGGCATCGTCGGCCCGACCCGCATGGACTATCCCGGCACCATGGCCGCGGTCCGCGCGGTCGCGCGCTACGTGTCGCGGATCCTCGACGAATCCTGACCACCGACTCCCGGAAGAGACCCACGAGCACCCATGAGCCAGGACCCCTACGACCTCCTCGGCGTGCCCCGCGACGCTGACGCGGACACGATCAAGAAGGCCTACCGCAAGCTCGCGCGGCAGCTGCACCCCGACGTGAACCCCGACCCGGAGACCCAGGAGCGGTTCAAGGAGGTCTCCCGGGCCTACGAGGTGCTCAGCGACCCGCAGAAGCGGGCGGCGTACGACCGTGGTGGTGACCCGTTCGGCGGTGCCGCCGGCGGCTTCGGCCAGGGCGCCGGCTTCTCGTTCACCGACATCATGGACGCGTTCTTCGGCGGTGGTGGCGCGGCCGGCGCCCAGGGTCGCGGACCGCGACCGCGCGTACGCCGCGGCCAGGACGCCCTGATCCGGCTCGAGGTGGAGCTGGCCGAGGCGGCGTTCGGCGTGACCCGCGAGCTCAAGGTCGACACCGCGGTGACCTGCGAGACCTGCCACGGCGCCGGGGCGGCGCCCGGGTCGCAGCCGGTGACCTGCGAGACCTGCCACGGTGCTGGCGAGGTCGCCCACGTGCAGCGGTCGTTCCTCGGCGAGATCCGTACGCTGCGGCCCTGCGCGGCCTGCCGCGGGTTCGGCACGATCATCCCCGACCCCTGCCGCGAGTGCTCCGGCGAGGGCCGGGTCCGCTCCCGCCGTACGCTCACGGTGAAGATCCCGGCCGGCGTCGACAACGGCACCCGGGTCCAGCTGACCGAGCAGGGCGAGGTCGGCCCCGGCGGCGGTCCGCCCGGCGACCTGTTCGTCGAGATCCACGTCACCCAGCACCCGACGTTCACCCGGCACGGCAACGACCTGCACTGCACGGTCTCGGTGCCGATGACGGCCGCCGCCCTGGGCACCACGCTCACCGTCCCGACGCTGGAGGCGGACCTCGGCGGCGACGACCCGGAGCTGGAGAAGTCGTTCCCGCTGGAGGTGCGCCCGGGCACCCAGTCGGGCACCACCCAGACCATCAAGGCCCGCGGCGTCCCGGGGCTCCGCGGCGTCGGTCGCGGCGACCTCGTGGTCAGCGTCGTGGTGGACACCCCGACGAAGCTCGACCCGCGGCAGGAGGAGCTGCTGCGCGAGCTGGCGGCGATCCGCGGCGAGGAGTCGCCGGACGGCAGCATCCGCCCGACCCACAAGTCGGTGTTCGGCCGGCTGCGCGACGCCTTCAACGCGCACTGAGCCGATGAGCCTGCCGGTCCACCTGGTGCCGTCGCTGTCCGGCGTCGCCGCCGGGGACGTCGTCGAGGTCACCGGCGACGAGGCGCACCACGCCGTCGCCGTACGCAGGCTGCGGGCCGGATCGCGGGTCGTCCTCACCGACGGCTCCGGGACCCGGGCCGAGGGCCTGGTCGCCGACACGGGCAAGCGGGTGTTCTCGGTGACCGTCGCCGAGGTCGCCACGCTGCCGCCGGCCGAGCCCTCGGTGACGGTCGTCCAGGCGCTGCCGAAGGGGGACCGGGGCGAGCTCGCGGTCGAGATGCTGACCGAGATCGGTGCTGCCGCGATCGTGCCCTGGGCGGCGTCCCGGTCGGTCGCGGTGTGGCGCGGCGAGCGGGCCGCGAAGTCGCAGGCGAAGTGGGCGGCAACCGCGCGGGAGGCGGCGAAGCAGGCCCGGCGCTGGTGGTTCCCCGAGGTCGCGCCTCTGGCCACCACCGCCGAGGTGGCCGGCCTGGTCGCCGGCGCGGACCTGGCGGTGGTGCTGCACGAGGCGGCCGCCCTGCCGTTCGTGGCGCTCGAGGTGCCCTCGACCGGGTCGGTCGTGGTGGTGGTCGGGCCCGAGGGCGGGCTCACCGACGACGAGCTCGCAGCCTTCGACGAGGCCGGGGTGCGCGCAGTCCGGCTCGGTGCCGAGGTGCTGCGCACCTCGACCGCCGGCGTCGCCGCGGTCGCCGCCCTGCTGTCCCATACGCCGCGCTGGTCCTGAGGCGCTGCGGGCCCTGGTCTCGAGACGGGCCCAGAGCGCCCTCCTCGACCAGCGGGGGTGGATCAGAGCGCGAGCAGCGCCTCCACCCGGGCCACCTCGTCGTCGAGGTCGGACCGCTCACGCCCGCTGAGGGCGCGGAACAGCTGGGTGCGGACCCGGCCGTCCTCGACCCGCCACAGCCCCTCGAGCATGCCGTCGACGAAGACGGTGGCCGCGTTGCCGCCGTTCGGGCCCATCCACCCGCTGCGCTTCTCCGGGGCGGTGACCCGGTCCCGCTTGGCGTGCGCGAGCCAGACGTTGTCGTAGCTGCCCAGCAGCCGCACCGGCGCCGGGGTGTCCCCGGGCACGATCTCGCCCTCGGGCACGTCGAAGACCGGCCGACCGTCGGGACCGGTGTGCCGGACCAGGTCATCCATCGCGTTCAGCACCGGACCCAGGCGGGTGCGGCCCGACCAAGCGGTCATGTCGGCCGCGGTGGCCGGCCCGAAGGCACGCAGGTAGCGGCGCACGAGGTCCTCGACGTCGAGCGTGCCCATCGGCCGGTCGAGCCAGCGGTCGACGCGCTGGTAGACCACGCCGCCGGACTGCTTCCAGCAGCCCCGCGGCGGCAGCTGGGCCAGCGGTACGTCGACCCGGGCCAGGTGGCCTAGGGCGTTCGGCGGTACGCCGGGGAAGGCGGTGGTCATCGCCTCGCCGAGGGCCTTGACCGGCAGCGGGCCGTCGGCCAGCGCCGCGTCGACCGCCGCCGTCACCTCGTCGGCGGGCAGGTGCAGCCCCGGCCGGCTGTTCTGACTCACCGTGCGCTCCCGGTCCTGCACGGGCTGGGTCCACGGGCGCAGCGCCAGCGCGTCCTCGGGGACCAGGAGGTGGATGGTGCCGCGCAGCGTGAGCAGCCGGACCAGCGACCGGTCCTCGAGGCGGCGGGACACGGCGTACGGGTCGAGGTCGTCGAGCCGTGCCGCGAGCGAGAGGTACGGCGGGAGGTTCTCCTGGGCCTGCAGCCCGACCAGGTGCCGCACCAGGTCGGGCACGGGCAGGGTGGTGCGCTCCAGCAGGTGCTGCCGGGCGAGCAGGGTGCGGTTGAGGTCGCGGGCGGTCAGCTGCACGCGCCTCACCCTAGGGCGTGGCGCCGACGGTTCAGCCCGGGATCGTGAAGTCCTTGGTGTCCACCTGCGGGCCACCGCCCTCGCCGCCCGACGGGTCGTCGGTGGAGGCGACCAGGGTGTAGTCACCGGGTGGCAGTCCGGAGATGTCGAGGGTCGTCGTCCAGGGGTAGAGCCGGCCGCCCCAGCCCTGCGCGGTCGCGAAGCCCTGCAGGACCACCACGCCGCCGCGGCGTACCTGCAGCGGCACCGTGGCCTCGAACGAGTCCGCGACCCCGCTCACCAGGAGCCGGCCGCTGGCCTCGGCACCCTGCTCGGGCTCGGTGACGTTGACCTGCGCGAGGACCTCGGGCTGCGGGGCGTTGGTGATCGGCTCGGACGTGGGCACGCCGAGCACCTGGTCGACGGGGTTGCCGTCGAGCCGGAACTGCACCGGGGCGCGGGCGCCGACCACGCCCTGGAGCGTGTAGACGACCTGCTGCACGGCAAGCCCGGCCTGCGCCTCGGACATCCCGGCCGGGCGCTCGCGCAGCGACGGGGAGGCCAGGGTGACCGAGATCAGGCCGGAGCTGCCCACCCCGTCGAAGGACACCGTGGACAGCTCGGCACCCGCCGGCCACAGCGTGCGGTAGTCGGGGTCGACCGGGTCGCCGCGGACCGCGAGGTTCGCGGCCGCGCGCAGGCGGTCGTCCGCGGCCACGGGTCGGAACTCGCGGTAGAGGCGGACGCCCTGCGGCGTGTCGCCCGCCAGGTAGACCGGCGCGGCCACGACCTCGTCGGAGCTTCCGTCCGAGCCACCGTCGCTCGGGCTCGGGGCGGGCTCCCCGGTCCCCGCGGTGCCGGTCGAGGGCGTGGGCGAGGTGTCCGGGCTCGTGGTCGCGGCGGGGTCGCGGTCGGCGCGGGGGGAGGGGTCGTTGCCGAGCACCGCCACGCCCGCGACGACGGCCGCGGTGGCGACCGCCGCGCCGAACGCGCCGAGCAGCCACGGCCGGCGGTCGCGGTGCGGCTGCGCCGTGCGGGCCCGGATGGTGTGGATGCCCGGGCGCGGCTCGACGTCGTCGACCGCGTCGTGCAGGGCGCGGCGCACGTCCTCGTGCTCGTCGTGCCGGCTCATCGGAGGTCCTCCCGGTCGGTCCCGAGGCGGTCCCGCAGCGCGGCGGCGCCGCGGGACGCGTGGCTCTTCACGGCGCCGGTGCTGATGCCCAGCGCCTCGGCGATCTCCACCTCGGACAGGTCGAGGTAGTAGCGCAGCGCGAGCACCTCGCGCTGGCGGGTGGGGAGCGCGCGCATCGCGTCCAGCACCGCGTCGCGGCGTGCGGCGGCCAGGGACGCGTCGTCCGCGCCCGCCCCGTGCGCGACGGCGAGGCCGCCCTCGCGACGGGCGTGCCGCTCGACGACCGCGCGGTGCCGCAGCGCGGAGCGGGAGCGGTTCACCACGGCCTGGCGGAGGTAGGCCAGCGCCCTGTCCGGCTCGCGCAACCTCGACCAGCGCCCGTGCATCGCGACGAACGCGTCCTGCACCACCTCCTCGGCGGTGCCGACGTCGTGCACCAGCAGCAGGCTCAGCCGGACCAGCGACCGCCAGTGGGCGGCGTACAGCTGCTCGACGCACGTGTCGGCGTCCACGAGCGGGCGGACGGTCACCCCGGCCTCCCCTCGTCGACCCGCACCGGCCCCGGGGCGGGGCCTGCGGGCGGAGACGGTGTCCGTGTTCACGGTAGTTCCACGCCCGACCCCGTCCGGGGGTTCACACGCCGGGCCGGAAATCTCGTACGCCGCCCCGGCAACGGGTCCGCCTATGCTCGGCGCCATGAGCACCCCCGACCCGGACTGCATCTTCTGCAAGATCGTCGCCGGGGAGGTCCCGGCCGACGTCGTGCACGAGACCGACCACTCGGTGGCCTTCCGCGACCTCAGCCCGCAGGCGCCCACGCACGTGCTGGTGATCCCGCGCAGCCACTTCCCGAACGCCGCGGAGCTCGCGGCGGGGGAGCCGGACGCGGCAGTCGACCTGTTCCACGCGGCGCGGGCGGTGGCCGACCGGGAGGGGCTCGACGCCGGCTACCGGATGGTGCTCAACACCGGCGCGCAGGCGCACCAGACCGTGTTCCACGCGCACCTGCACGTGCTCGGCGGCCGGACGATGGGGTGGCCTCCGGGCTGATCACAGGGGCCAGAACGACGCGACCTGCTGGGCGGCCGCGAGCAGCAGCGGCCCGCCGATGAGGAGCAGGAGCACCCAGGCGACCACCCGGTGCGCCGGCTTGCGGCGGTCGAGCGACGAGGCGAACTCGATCCACGCGCCCTCGACGGTGTTGCGGTCGAGGCCGAGCCGGGCCTGGTCGGCGGGCATCGCGGGCGGCTGCCACGCAGGCTGCGTCTCGTCGTGCCCCGGGTCCCCGGACGGCTCGAGCCTGCGGTCGGACATCTCCCCCTCCTCGCTGTCAGGGTACGGCGCGGGCGGGTTCCGTGACAGCATGAATGCGTGAACCGCCGCTCCCGCGTCGCGGCCGCCGCCGCGGCCCTTGGCCTGCTGGTCGCGGGCTGCGGCACCGGCGACTCCGGTGGGGCCGACAACGGGCACCCCGGGGCCGAGGCCGGCCACGACCCCGGGACCACCACGCCCTCGGAGAGCACGGACGCCGGCCACGGTCACGGGGGCACCGAGCCGGTGAAGGCCCGCCCTCTGCGCGCCGGCGAGCGTTTCCTCGACCTCCGCATGCCCGCGCCGTACACCCCCTCCGCGCCGACCGGCAAGGGCACCGACGACTACCGCTGCTTCCTCCTCGACCCCGGGCTGACCGAGGACGCGTTCCTGACCGGCATCGACGTGCTGCCCGGCAACCCCGACGTCGTGCACCACGTGATCCTGTTCCAGGTGCCGCCCGGGCAGGTGGCCGAGGCGAAGCGGATCGACGCCGGCTCCGAGGGCCAGGGCTGGACCTGCTTCGGCGGCTCCGGCGTCGGTGCCGTCGGCGACTCGATCGACCGGGCCCCGTGGATCGGCGCCTGGGCGCCCGGTGGTGGCGGGACTGTTCACCAGAAGGGGTACGGCGTCCCGCTCGCCGCCGGCACCCAGGTGGTCATGCAGGTGCACTACAACCTGCTGGCCGGGACCGAGCCCGACACCAGCGCCGCCCGGCTTCGCCTGGCCCCGGGCAGCCAGGACCTGAAGCCGCTCGAGACCGTCCTGCTTCCGGCCCCGGTCGAGCTGCCCTGCCGGCCCGGGAAGACCGGGCCGCTGTGCGGCCGGGCGGCGGCGATGGCCGACGTGAAGGCCCGGTTCGGCGAGCGGGCCGGTGCCCTCGGCGACCTCCTGCACGTGCTGTGCGGGGCCGAACCCGTCGGGCCGGTGCAGACCTGCACCCGCAAGGCGAACGCCCCGATGACGATCCGGGCCGCCGCCGGACACATGCACCTGCTCGGCCGGGCGATCTCGGTGCAGGTGAACGGCAGGAAGGTCCTCGACATCCCGGTCTGGAACTTCGACGACCAGAAGAGCCGGCCGGTCCCGCCGGTGGAGGTGAAGGCGGGCGACGACCTCACCGTCACCTGCCGGCACGACCAGTCGCTGCGCGACCGGCTGCCGGCCTTCGACGGCCAGCCCGAGCGGTACGTCGTGTGGGGCGAGGGCACCACCGACGAGATGTGCCTCGGGATCCTGCTGGTCACCCGCCCCTGAGCACGAGGGCGGGGAATGCAACTCGTTGTGTGCGAGCGCGGCCTTCGCCGTAGCATGAAGGCACGATGACAGACACCCAGAGCCACGCCGGCGCCACCACCAAGCACACCACCAGGCACACCGTGGTCGTCCCGGCCAGCATCGACATGGTGAGTGTGCTCGGACCGGGCGACGAGCACCTGGCGCTCATCGAACGGTCCTTCTCCGCCGACGTCCACGTCCGCGGCAACCAGATCACCCTCCAGGGCGAGCCCGGCGAGATCGCGCTGGTCGAGCGCCTGCTCGACGAGCTGGTCACGCTGATCCGGACCGGGCAGGGCGTCTCCACCGAGACCGTCGAACGCGTGATCGCGATGCTGCGTGCCGAGACCACCGAGCGACCCGCCGACGTGCTCAGCCTCAACATCCTGTCCAACCGAGGGCGCACGATCCGGCCCAAGACGCTCAACCAGAAGCGGTACGTCGACTCGATCGACAAGCACACGATCACCTTCGGCATCGGCCCCGCCGGCACCGGCAAGACCTACCTGGCGATGGCCAAGGCCGTGCAGGCGCTGCAGTCCAAGAACGTCAACCGGATCATCCTGACCCGGCCGGCGGTCGAGGCGGGGGAGCGGCTCGGGTTCCTGCCCGGCACGCTCAGCGAGAAGATCGACCCCTACCTGCGCCCGCTCTACGACGCGCTGCACGACATGCTCGACCCCGAGACCATCCCCAAGCTGCTGGCCGCGGGCACCATCGAGGTGGCTCCGCTGGCCTACATGCGCGGCCGCACCCTCAACGACGCGTTCATCATCCTCGACGAGGCGCAGAACACCTCGCCGGAGCAGATGAAGATGTTCCTGACCCGGCTCGGCTTCGGCTCCAAGATCGTGGTCACCGGCGACGTCACCCAGATCGACCTGCCCGGCGGCGTGAAGTCCGGCCTGCGCGTGGTGGAGGACATCCTCGACGGCGTCGAGGATGTCGTCTTCAACCGCCTCAACAGCCACGACGTGGTCCGGCACCGGCTCGTCGGCCGGATCGTCGCGGCGTACGACGAGTTCGACGCGCGCGCCGAGGCCCACCAGGCGCGGCAGCCGGGCTCGCGCGACGGGCGCCGCCCGTGACCATCGAGGTGCTCAACGAGTCCGGTCACGAGCTCGACGTCCAGGCCCTCTCGCAGCTCAGCCGGTTCGTGATGGACCAGATGCGGGTGCACCCGCAGGCCGAGCTGTGCATCAAGGCGGTCGACGAGGACACCATCGCGGGCCTCAACGAGAAGTGGATGGAGAAGGAGGGCCCGACCGACGTGCTCGCCTTCCCGATGGACGAGCTGCGGCCCGGGCTGGTCAACGAGGAGCCCGAGGAGGGCATGCTCGGCGACCTGGTGCTGTGCCCGGTCGTCGCCGAGCGGCAGGCGGCCACGGCCGGCCACTCCACCGAGGCCGAGATCGAGCTGCTCACGGTCCACGGCATCCTGCACCTGCTCGGCTACGACCACGCCGAGCCGGAGGAGCACGAGGAGATGTTCGGCCTCCAGGCCCAGCTGCTCGACGAGTGGCGCGCCCGCTGATGGACCGACATCCGGGGGAGCGCCGATGAGCCCCGCCTGGCTCGCGGTCTCCGCCGCCGCCCTCATCGTCCTCGCCGGGCTGTTCTCCGCCGCCGAGGCCGCCCTCGCGTCGTTCTCCCGTGCCCGGGCCGAGGAGATCGCGGCCGAGGGCAAGGCCGGCTCGCGCGCGCTGCTCGCGATCCTCGACGACCCCGCCCGCTACCTCAACACCGCGCTCTTCCTGCGCCTGTTCTGCGAGGTCTCCGCGATCGTGCTGGTCACCCAGTTCGTGACCGTGCGCACCGACGGCTGGTGGTCCGCGGTGCTGATCTCGGTCGGCACCATGCTGGTCGTCTCGTTCGTGGTGATCGGCGTCGGCCCGCGCACCCTCGGCCGCCAGCACGCCACCCCGGTCGCCCTCTGGTCGGCCGGCCCGCTCACGGCTGTCACCCGGATCCTCGGGCCCCTGCCACGGCTGCTGATCGTGGTCGGCAACGCGCTCACCCCCGGCCGCGGCTTCAGCGAGGGCCCGTTCTCCACGGAGACCGAGCTGCGCGAGCTCGTCGACCTGGCCGAGGCCTCGGCGGTGATCGAGTCCGGCGAGCGCAAGATGATCCACTCGGTCTTCGAGCTCGGCGACACGACGGTCCGCGAGGTGATGGTGCCGCGCAACGACGTGGTGTTCATCGAGCGCCACAAGAACCTCCGGCAGACCATGTCCCTGTTCCTGCGCAGCGGCTTCTCGCGGGTGCCGGTCATCGGTGAGAACCTCGACGACGTGGTCGGCTTCGCCTACCTCAAGGACGTCACCCGTCGCATCTTCGAGAACGCCGACGCCGAGACCACCGAGCGGATCGACACCGTGATGCGGCCGGTGCACTGGGTGCCGGACTCCAAACCCGTCGACGCGATGCTCTCGGAGATGCAGGCCCGCCGGCAGCACATCTCGGTCGTGGTCGACGAGTACGGCGGCACCGCGGGCCTGGTGACCATCGAGGACATCCTCGAGGAGATCGTCGGCGAGATCACCGACGAGTACGACGAGGCCGAGATCGAGACCGTCGTCCTCGAGGACGGCAGCGTCCGGGTCTCCTCGCGCTACCCGGTCGACGACCTCGACGAGCTGTTCCCCGGCTTCACGGTCACGCCGGAGGAGGAGGTCGACAGCGTCGGCGGCCTGATGGCGATGTACCTCGGACGGGTGCCGATCCCCGGGTCCGGGGTAGAGGCGCACGGCCTCCACTTCGAGGCCGAGGCGCCGACCGGCCGTCGCAACCGGGTCGGCACCGTCCGGATCACCCGCGTCGACGACGAATCCGACCAGACGCGTAACCGCAAGGGCTCGGCCGACGATTACCCGGTCGGAGGGGCGTCAGAGGTCCCGTCGCCGAAGTGACGACGCCACGGGGATCCCTGGGGGTCGATCTCCGTGGCAGATGACGATCGGGCGCCTTCGTGGTGAACTCGTATGAGGACCGGGGGAACCGCGTCGGCGACGGCGGCATCTGACGCCCGACCTGGCGTGGTGGGGCACTCCCGGTCCCACCACGCCACGAGCGCAGGGGGCCACCACGAGCAGCCTGGTCGACGAACTCACCGAGGAGGTGCTGGCGGACGCAGCGCGCGGCGACCAGTACGCCCTCGGCGTCGTCTACCGCGCCCTCGCGCCGACGGTCCAGGCGTTCCTCCTGGCCCACGGTGCGGAGGACCCGGAGGACCTCACCAACGAGGTCTTCCTGCACGTGCTGCCGCGGCTGTCCGCCCTCAAGGGGGGCGTGGCCGGGGTGCGGACGTTCGTGTTCTCGGTGGCGCACGCCCGCTCGGTGGACGAGGTACGCCGGCGGGCGCGGCGGCCCCGCCAGGCGCCGTACGACCCCGACCGGGACCGGCGGGCGGCCGCCTCGGCCGAGCACGACGCGCTCGACGAGCGGGCGTCGTACCTCCGCGACGTGCTGGCCCAGCTCAACGACGGACAGCGGTCGGTGATCACCCTGCGGGTGCTGGCCGACCTCTCGGTAGGCGAGACCGCGCGGGTGCTGGGACGCAGTCCCGGCGCGGTCAAGCAGCTGCAGCGGCGGGGCCTCCTGGCCCTCCGCGAGATCCTGGAAGGTGGTGCGACGTCGTGATCGAGCGACTCGAGGCGGACAGCCCGGAGGTGCAGCGGTTCCTCGCGGAGCTGGCCGCCCTGCCGGAGACGACGGTGCCCGCCCCGTCGCCCGCCCTGGCGTCGCTGCTCGGCGACGCGACGTTTCCGCAGGGTCCGGGCGCGGGGGAGGACACCAGCGGGGCGGACGATCCGGACGCCACGGTGGTCCGGCTGGCCGACGCGGCCAGCACGAGGGCCCACCACCCGAGGGGGCGCCGGCTGACCGGCTGGATGATCGCTGCGGTCGCCGCCGCCGCGCTGCTGGTCACCGCGACCGGGACCGGCCTGGCCGCCGCGGCCAACGAGCTGCCGAGCCCGCTCCAGGACGCGATTGCGGACTTCAGCGAGCACCACCTGCCCTTCCAGGTTCCGCACTCGACGGACGGGGAACGCGGCGGCGCCCCCGGCGTCGAGAAGACTCCCCTCGTGGTGGTGCCGCAGCCCGCGCCGCGCACGTGGACGTGGCGGACACCGCCACGAAGCGGGCCGCCGCGCCAGCCGTCCGAGCCGAGCCCGCAGGACGAGGTCACCGAGACCCCGTCGGCAAGCGGTTCCGCGTCGCCGTCCCCGTCCACCTCGCCCAGCGAGACCCCCTCGGCGGGCCAGCCCAGCGACGGCGCGTCGCCGCCCCAGGACCCGGCCACCCCGCCGGGCACGGACGTGTCGCCGTCACCGTCGCCCGGGCCGTCGCTGGACCCGAGCCCCGGAGTCGCACCGACCGGCTGAGACGATGGCGGCATGACCGACCTGTCGCCAGAGGACGCCAAGCTCGTCACGCTCGCCCGCGCCACCCGTGCCCGCACCCGGGCGGCCGAGGGGGCGGCGGTGCGCGACACCGACGGCCGGACGTACGCCGCCGCGTCGGTGGCGCTGCCCTCGCTCGCGCTGTCGGCTCTCCAGGTCTGCGTGGCGATGGCCCACGCGTCGGGCTCACGCGGGCTCGAGGCGGCGGTCCTGCTCTCGGAGGCGACCGCGATCGCGGAAGCGGACGCGGCCGCCCTGCGCGAGTTCGGCGGCGACGGGGTGGTGGTCCACCTCGGAGACCCGGCGGGCGCGCTCCGCGAGGGATAGTCTCCCGGCATGCGCGCACTGCGGATCCTCGTGGTCGCCCTGGTCGCGGCCCTGGCCTGCACGGTGTCGCCCGGCGCACGGGCGGCCGCCCCGGCGCAGCGGGCGATGTGGGTGTGGGACCGGCCGCAGGTCAAGGGCCTGGTCGCGTTCGCCACCCGCAACGGGGTGCAGGACCTCTTCGTGAGCGTGCCCACCGACCTCCCCACGTCCGGCCAGCTCCCGTGGTTCCGCACCCTGCGCACCCAGGCGAGCGCCGCGGGGATCCGGGTGCATGCCCTGGGGAGCGAGACGACGTGGATCGACGACCACGCGGCGGCGCTGCGCTGGCAGGCGGCCGCCCTCGGCACCGGGCTCTTCGACGGGGTGCACCTCGACGTCGAGCCGTGGCTGCACCCCGACTGGGACGGCCCGGGACGCGACGCCGTGCTCGGTCGCTACCTCGACCTCCTGGCCGCCTCCTGCGGCGCCACCGCCCTGCGCTGCGAGGCGGACGTCGCGTTCTGGCTGGACACCGTGGCCGTGCCCGAGGGACGTCTCGACGACGCCGTGCTGACCCGGGTCGACGCGGTGACGGTCATGAGCTACCGGAACACCGCGACCGGACCGGACTCGATCACCGCCGTCGGCGAGGCCGTGCTCGCAGCCGCGGCGCGGGCGGGCAAGCCGGCCCGGCTGGCCGTCGAGACCAACGACCTCGGTCCCGACCCGGTTGCGCGCAAGCAGACGTTCTGGGGGTTCACCCAGGCCCAGCTGTCGACCGCGCTGGCCGCCGTCGACGCCGCCGAGGCGGGCGCGCCGGCGTACGCTGGCGTGGCCGTGCAGGACCGGGCCGGCTGGGAGGCGTTGAGGCGGACGTGACCACCGCGCACGAGCTGCAGCTCTCCACCGACGCGGACACCGCCGCGCTCTGGTGGGCCTACCGCGACCGCGACCTGCGCAGGCTCAGCGGCACCGCCGACGCGCTGCGCGCGGTGCTCGACGCCGACCCGTCGCTCGCGGTGGCCCACGCCGCCGCCGTCGTCGAGGCGATGTTCGCCGACGCGCCGTTCGACGTGGAGGCCGAGCTCGCGGCGGCGCGGCGGGGCAACGCCGCCCAGGACTGGGAGCGCTCGTTCGTCGAGTGCGTGCTCACCACGGCCAGCCAGGGCATGTGGCCGGCCCGGCCGTCCTGGGAGCGGCACCACGACTGGTTCCCCGAGGACCTCTACGGCCTCGAGCTGGTGATCTTCCTGACCCTGATGTCGACCGACCCGGACGCGCAGGACGCGGCGCTGGCCCGGGCGCTGCGGACCCAGGAGGCGGTCGGGGAGCACGTCGTCCTGCTCGGCTTCCGCGCGATGATGGCCCAGGACCGGCACCGGCTCGACGAGGCGGAGGGGCTGGCCTCCCGGGCCCTGGCGCTGGACCCGAGCGGCTTTCTCGGCGGTCATCCGATGGCCCACGTCTACTTCGAGGCCGGCGACCACGCCTCCGGCGCCGCCTGGCTCGACGGCTGGTTTCCCGGCACCGACCAGCACGCCGACTTCGGCAGCCACCTCGTCTGGCACTCGGCCCTGCACCACCTCGCGCTCGGCAACCACGAGATCGCGCTCGACCGCTACCTCCACTGCGCCCGACGGGCCGGTCCCGGCGGGTTGGTCGACGGCACCTCGATGCTGTGGCGCTGCCAGATGCACGGGCTGGTGGGGCCCGGCGCCGACCCGGCCGAGACCCCGGTGGCCCAGGTCGTCGCGCCGGTGGTCGACAGGGTTCCGTTCACGTTCGTGGGCGTCCACGTCGCGCTCGGGCTGGCCACCGCCTCCGACGCCGACGGCCTGCGCCGGTTCGCGGCGAACGCGGCCGGCTTCACCGCGCCCGGGAGCGCCGAGCTGCTGCCGGGGCTGGCCCGTGCCCTCGCGTCGTACGTCGAGGGCGACCACGCCGTTGCCAGCGACCTGCTGCTGGCCGAGGAGCCGCACTTCCTGCGGTACGGCGGGTCCCACGCGCAGCGCGAGGTCGTGGAGGACACCCTCATCCAGGCGCTGCTGCGCGCCGGCCGGCTCGACGAGGCCGCCACCCGGCTCACCGCCCGGCTCGACCGTCGCGAGAGCCCGCTGGACACCGCGCTGCTGGCCCGCACCGCGCGGCCGACCCGGCCCCCGGGCCCCCGGGCCGGTGAGGGTGGTGCCGCCGGGCCGCTGAGGCCCCGGCCGGATGCGGGGAGCGGGCGGCTCCCTCGGTAGCCTTGCGCGGTGAGCACCCGGGCAGCCCAGTACTCCGCCGACGTCCTGCGGCGCGAGCAGCTGTCGACCCACTTCGTCCGGCTGGGGCTCGGCGGTGCCGGGCTGGCCGGCTTCGCCTCGACCGGCATCCCCGACGAGTGGGTCGCGCTGACCGTGCCCGGCCAGTTCCAGACCCGCTACTACACGGTCCGGTCGTGGGACGGCGCCGAGCTGGTCCTCGACGTGGTCGTGCACGACGTCGGGCTGGTCACCGAGTGGGCCTCCGGCGACTGCGCCGGCGACACGGTGACCGTCTCCGAGCCGAAGGGCTCCTTCGACATGCCGGCCTCCGCGCAGTGGCTGCTGCTGGTCGGCGACCTGACCGCGCTGCCCGCGATGGCGCGGATCATCGAGTCTGGTCCCGGGGTGCCGGTGCGCGCGTGGGCCGAGGTCCCGGACGGCGAGATCGACGGGTACGTCGCCGGCGACGCCGAGCTCACCTGGCTGGCCCCGCCCGCAGACGCCGAGTCGGCCACCGCCGAGATCGTGCGTGGCATCGACTGGCCGGAGGGCGAGGGCTACTTCTGGATGGCCGGCGAGTCCGCGCAGATGCGGGCGATCCGCAAGCACCTGATGCGCGAGGTCGGCCTGCCCCACCCGGCGTACGACGTGATGGGCTACTGGCGCGGTGGCGGCCAGAAGCGGCAGCCGCGGGCCGTGGACCCCGGCCCGATCTGGACGCAGGGCAAGGCCGCCGGCAGGACCGACGACGAGATCTGGGCGGCGTACGACGCCGCGAGGGAGGCCGGGGAATGACCGAGCAGACGTTCCGGAGCGGCTTCGCGTCGTTCGTAGGGCGGCCGAACGCCGGCAAGTCCACCCTGACCAACGCACTCGTCGGCACGAAGGTCGCGATCACCAGCTCGCGTCCCCAGACCACCCGCACCGTGGTCCGCGGCATCGTGCACCGCGACGACGCCCAGCTGGTGCTGGTCGACACGCCGGGGCTGCACCGCCCGCGCACGCTGCTCGGCGAGCGTCTCAACGACCTCGTGAAGTCCACGTGGGCCGAGGTCGACGTGGTCGCGGTCTGCTTCCCGGCCAACGAGAAGATCGGCCCCGGCGACCGGTTCATCGTCAACGAGCTCGCGAAGGTACGCCGCACCACCAAGGTCGCGGTCGCCACCAAGACCGACCTCGCGACGCCGGAGCAGATCGCCGAGCACCTGCTCGAGATCCAGGCGCTCGGGGCCGAGACCGGCACCACCTGGGCCGAGATCGTCCCGGTCTCGGCGGTGGCCGGCGACCAGGTCCAGCTGCTCGCCGACCTGCTGGTCGCAATGATGCCGGAGGGGCCGCCGCTCTACCCCGACGGGGAGCTCACCGACGCCCCGGAGGAGTCGATCGCCGCGGAGCTGATCCGCGAGGCCGCGCTGGAGGGCGTCCGCGACGAGCTGCCGCACTCGATCGCGGTGGTGGTCGAGGAGATGGCGCTGCGCGAGGGCCGGCCGGAGGACAAGCCGCTGCTCGACATCCACGCGAACCTCTTCGTGGAGCGGCAGTCCCAGAAGGGGATCGTGATCGGCCACAAGGGGTCCCGGCTGCGCGAGGTCGGCACCGCCGCCCGCCAGCAGATCGAGGCGATGCTGGGCACGCCGGTCTACCTCGACCTGCACGTCAAGGTCGCCAAGGACTGGCAGCGCGACCCGCGTCAGCTCCGCAGGCTGGGGTTCTGACCGTTGTCAGGTCGACTGGCTCACGGCCTGATGGCGACAAGAACCGCCTGAAGAGGGTTGGTGGCTCCGGTGTAGGTGGCGCCGCTGGCGCTGTGGGTGCCCGGGCCCGTGGCCTGGCGGTAGGCGATCGTGCTGCAGTCGCGGTCCTGGACCTCGGTGAAGCCGGTCGGAGGCGTGTGTTGCGACGTGGGCTCGTCGTTGCGGCCGAACCACGCGAGCAGCGGCGTGGTCGCTGTCGTGACGCTCGTGGTCGGGAAGGTGGTGGCCGAGGCACCGCTTGCCTGGTTGATGGCCTCGATCGGATCACCACTGGCGGCAGCCCCGGAGACCGCTATCGCGTGACCGGAGGACCAGCGCCCCCCGCTCCAGGAGAACCGGTAGCTGCCGGTGTCGGCGGCGGTGAGGCGCTTCCAGTAGATCCGGATGGTGTCGGCTCCACCGTTGTTGACGCCGGTGTAGGTGCCCTTGAGCGTGAACCCCGCCGGTGCGGTCACGTTGGCACTGGCGCCCCAGGTGGCCACGGCGGCCACGACGACGTCGCCACTGGCGGCACCGGCGGGAACGGGGATGGTGACCGCTGTCGCCCAGGCGTCGTTGCCGGTCGAGGAGCTCGAGCGGTACGAGGGCGTCCCGCCGGTCGGTGGTGGTGCGGTGACGGTGATGGTG
>NZ_SDKM01000057.1 GCF_004519545.1 Nocardioides guangzhouensis | reverse complement strand
GGTCGCCGAAGCGGTCGCGCGGCTGGCGCACGGCGTGGAGTGAGGTGCCGAACCCGACGCGTGGTGTCGCCGGCTCGTCGATGTCGCAGGTCGCGGTCGATGAGCTTGCCGTGAGCCTCGAGGTCCTCGCCACCCGAACTCGATGTGAGCCGTCCGTGGCGGCCGGTCTGCTGCCGGTGCAGCAGCCGCCGGCTGCGGGCTATCTTGACCAGTGTCGATCCCGGGCCGCGCGTGCTGGTCACGACCGAGTGGCTCGCGGGTGTCAGGCGTCCGCGCTCCAGGCGCGTGGAAGGGGAGGCGTGAGCATTGGCCGAAGCACGTGGGACCGCGAGCGTCGATGAGGATTCGGTTCCCCAGCACCGTTACACGGCTGCGCTGGCGAACCAGATCGAGGCGCACTGGCAGGAGCGATGGCGCGTGGAGGGGACATTCGAGTCGCCCAATCCGACGGGTGATCTCGCAGCCACGGGTGATGCAGCGGCCAACCCGAAGACGTACGTCCTCGACATGTTTCCCTACCCGTCCGGAGTGGGGCTCCACGTCGGGCACCCCCTGGGGTACATCGCGACCGATGTCTTCGGACGGTTCAAGCGGATGACGGGGTACAACGTGCTTCACGCGCTCGGTTTCGACGCGTTCGGCCTTCCGGCCGAGCAGTACGCCGTGCAGACCGGGCAGCACCCGCGAGTAACGACCGAGAACAACATCAGCACTATCCGCAACCAGCTCCGCCGCCTCGGATTGGCGCACGACGTGAGGCGCGGCATTTCCAGCACGGATCCCGAGTTCTACCGCTGGACCCAGTGGATCTTCTTGCAGATATATCAGAGCTGGTACGACGACGAGACCGACCGGGCTCGCCCGATCGACGAGCTCGTCGACCTGCTCGCAGCAGGCGGCAGGCCCATGCCGACGGGCGTGCATGGGGTGCCGGATGGGGCCGGGTGGTCGAATCTGGACGAGCTGTCGCAACGGCGGGTCGTCGATGCGCACCGCTTGGCCTACGCCGCGGAGGCGCCGGTGAACTGGTGCCCGGCGCTCGGCACGGTCCTCTCCAACGAGGAGGTGACCGCCGAAGGGCGCAGCGAGCGCGGGGACTTCCCGGTCTTCCAGCGAAGCTTGCGCCAGTGGATGATGCGCATCACCGCGTACGCGCCGCGACTGCTGGCCGACCTCGATGCGTTGGACTGGCCGGAGGCGATCAAGCTCCAGCAGCGCAACTGGATCGGTCGCTCCGAGGGAACTCACATCACCTTCCCTTCCGACGCAGGCGCGATCGACGTCTTCACGACCCGGCCGGAGACCCTGTTCGGCGCGACGTTCCTCGTGCTGTCACCCGAGCATCCCGCCGTCGGGGCCCTCACCGCCGCGCACTGGCCGGCGGACAGCTCTGCCGCGTGGACCGGCGGCGGCACGACGCCCGTCGAGGCCGTCGCGCGGTATCGGGCCGCGGCAGCGAGCAGCGCGCCGGGCCACGGGGCGTCGGAGCGTTCGAAGACAGGCGTCTGGACGGGCGGATACGCGACCAACCCCGTGAACGGGTGGCCCATCCCGGTCTTCGTGGCCGACTACGTGCTGATGAAGTACGGCACCGGCGCGATCATGGCGGTGCCCGGCCAGGACCAGCGTGACTGGGAGTTCGCCGTACAGTTCTCCCTCCCGATCGTCCGCACAGTCGAGCCGCCGGCCGGCTGGGATGGCTGCGCCTACCTGGGCGATGGTGCGGTCATCAACTCCGCGAGTCGCGCGCTCCGTCTCGACGGGCTCCGCGTCGACCAGGCCAAGGCACGGGTCATCGACTGGCTCGAGACGACCGGACGTGGGCGCCGATCGGTCACTTATCGGCTGCGGGACTGGCTGTTCAGCCGTCAGCGCTACTGGGGCGAGCCGTTCCCGATCGTGTACGACGAGCACGACCTGCCGGTCGCTCTCCCGGAGTCGATGCTCCCTGTCGAGCTGCCCGAGGTCGACGACTACATGCCGCGGACCTTCGCTGCGGACGACATGGACGCGGAGCCGGAGTCGCCGCTGGCTCGGAACCTCGCGTGGACGACCATCGAGCTGGACCTCGGCGACGGCCCCAGGACATATCGGCGCGAGACGAACACGATGCCGCAATGGGCGGGCTCGTGCTGGTACGAGCTCCGGTACCTCGATCCCATGAACGACGAGCACCTGGTCGACCCGGACGTGGAGCACTACTGGATGGGCCCGCAGGCACCAGGACAGCCCGGCGGAGTCGACCTGTACGTCGGTGGCGCGGAGCATGCGGTCCTGCACCTCCTCTACGCGCGGTTCTGGCACAAGGTCCTGTTCGACCTCGGCCACGTGTCGAGCAGCGAACCGTTCTTCCGGCTGGTCAACCAGGGCATGATCCAGGCCCACGCCTACCGGGACTCACGCGGCCTGTACGTGCCGGCCGCGGAGGTCGCCGACGACGGCGAGGGCGGCTTCACCTGGCGGGGCGAGCCGGTCAGCCGCGAGTTCGGGAAGATGGGCAAGAGCCTGAAGAACATGGTGACGCCCGACCAGATCTGCGATGCGTACGGGGCTGACACCTTCCGGTTGTACGAGATGTCGATGGGCCCGCTCGACAGCTCGCGACCATGGGAGACCCGGGCCGTCGTCGGCTCCCAGCGCTTCCTGCAGCGGCTCTGGCGCAACATCGTCGACGAGGCAACGGGCGAGGTCCGCGTGGTCGACGAGCCGGCCGACGACGAGACACAACGGCTGCTTCACCGGACGGTCGCCGCTGTGCGCAGCGACTTCGAGAACCTCAGGGCGAACACCGCCATCGCCCGGCTCGTCGAGCTGAACAACCATCTCGTACGCCGCGGGTCGACACCCCGAGACGTCGCCGAGCCACTCGTGCTCATGGTCGCCCCGCTCGCACCGCATCTGGCCGAAGAACTGTGGTCGCGTCTCGGGCACGAGTCGTCGCTTGCCCGCGCGGCATTTCCCGACGTCGACCCCGACCTGCTGCGCGTCGACACCGTCACCGCCGTCGTACAGGTGGCCGGCAAGCTCCGGGGCCGCCTGGAGGTGCCGGTGACCGTGACCGAGCAGGAACTGCGCGAGCTTGCGCTCGCGTCGGACGGCGTGCGGCGTGCGCTCGCCGGTCGTGGCGTCCGGAACGTGATCGTCCGCCCGCCGACGCTCGTCAACGTCGTCCCCGACTGAGTTCGCCGCCGACATGCGGTGCTGCACGACCACTCACCTGGGGATTCGCCCGACCGGGGCCGAGCGGACGCAGGGGCGGCATTCACCTCTCCGCAGCATCCAGGAGCTGCAGGTACTGGTGGACCTGCTGGATGGCGACGGAGCCCTCGCCGGCGGCAGACGCCACGCGCTTGACGGAGCCCGACCGCACGTCGCCCACGGCAAACACTCCCGGCACGGATGACTCGAAGACGAAGGGAGCCCGGGGAAGGGACCAGCCGCTGTCCGGCACCCCGGTCACGACGAAGCCGTAGGGGTCGCGGGCCACCTTGTCGGGAAGCCAATCCGTGTGTGGCTGCGCGCCGATGAGGATGAACACGGCGTCGGCCGGCACGGTCTCGGTCAGGCCTCGTGCGGAGTCGTGCAGGGTGAGGCTCTCGAGTCCGGTCCCGCCCGAGGCGTTCACGATCTCCGTCCGGTAGCGAACGTCGACATTGAGTCGTCCCTCGATCTCGTCGATGAGGTAGCGCGACATCGTCTCGGCAAGAGTGGCACGTCGCAGGAGGATCGTCACCTTGCGGGCGTGCGCGGCCAGGTGGACCGCCGCCTGGCCGGCCGAGTTGCCGGCGCCGACGACGAAGACAGATCGTCCGGTGAACCGCTCCGCCTCTGAGGCGGAGGCACCATAGAAGACGCCCTGCCCCACCAGCTCGTCGAGCGCCGGTATCCCGAGCCGGCGGTAGCTGACCCCCATGGCGAGGACCACGGCCCCGGTGGCGATCTCCGCGCAGTTCGACGTGGTCAGGTAGAGCCGGTCGGCGTCGCTGCGAATCGCCTGGGCCTGGCACATCTGCAGGAAGGTGGTACCGAACACCCATGCCTGTTGCTGGGCTCGGGTGGCGAGATCTGCTCCGGTGACGCCGCGCTGAAAGCCGAGGTAGTTGCGGATGAGCGAGCTGGACCCCGCCTGACCACCGATCGTCTCGCGCTCGACGACCAGGGTGCGCAGTCCCTCGGAGGAGGCGTACACGGCGGCAGCCAGTCCCGCGGGGCCGGCGCCGACCACGGTGACATCGAATTCGCGGGAGCCCTGCAGGCGCGTGCGCGCGCCGTACGCCTCGGCGATCTCGACGTTGGTGGGGTCGACCAGCACCCTCCCGTTCCGCTGCACGACGACCGGCGCGTCGGCGTCTGGCTCCCGGACCTCCGCCAGGATCTCCCTGCCCGCCGCCGAGCCCGCCGCGTGGAAGACGAACGGAACCCGGTTCCGGCTCAGCAGGCTGCGCAGCTCCGAGGCGCGGGCGTTGTCGACGTCGGCGACGATCGTCAGCTCCCGGGACAGCGACGCGTCCGAGCCGGCCCACTCGTGGAGGTTCTCCGTGACCGTCCGGTGGAACAGCTCGTCGGCTGCCCGCCACGGCTTGATCGCGTAGTAGTCGATCTGCCCGAGGCCGATGCCGCGGCGCAGCGGCTGGGCTGTCGCGTCCATCGCCCACTCACCCCACGAGATCAGCAGGAGTCGACGCGAGTGCGGGAACAGCTCTCGCACCTGTGCCAGCAGCTCGCACCCGGTGCCGTCGGGCAGCCACTGGTCGGACAGAATCAGTGCCAATCGCTCTCCTGCCTGCCACATGTCGGTCAGCTGGTCCAGCGCCGACGTCGCCGCCCGTGCGGTGCGGATCTGGTACGCCCGGCCGTACCGGTCCAGCAGCTCCCCACCCAGGAGCGCGATCGCGTCAGGGTCGTCGTCGACAGCGAGGATGACCGGACGGCGTTCGGCCGAATCGACATCCGGTGGAGCCGGGGACGGGGACACGACCCCATTGTCGCGTGACAAGCTCGTAAGGGACGAGTCCCAGCCGGCGTGGGACACTTGACGCCATGATCGGGCCCGAGGCTCGGGAGGCGATGACGCGGTACGCGTGGGGCGAGGCGTTCCAGCAGTTCGCGGCAGCGGACGCCATCGCGCCCCTGGGCCCGGACGAGCTCGACCAGATGGCCGAGTGCGCCTGGTGGATCGGCAAGATGCGTCACTGCATGGCGCTTCGTGAGCGCGCCTACGCGGCGTACCGGAAGCACGACCACGCGGGCCGGGCTGCGCACGTGGCCATCGACCTCTCCCAGCACTACGGGGACCTCGGTGAGCACGGCACGGCGACTGGCTGGCTGCAGAACGCAACCCGACTGCTCGAGGGAGAAGAGGAGTGCGCCGAGCACGGCTGGCTGAGCTTCGCCCGTGGCATCGCCGCCCGCGACGATGGCGACCTCGACGCTGCGATCAGGCACGCTGCACAAGCCGCCCACCTGGGTGCCCGGCACGGTGACAAGGACCTGTTCGCGCTCGGGCATGCCTTCGAGGGGATCGGCCTGGTGTTCACCGACGACCCCGCCCGCGGCCTGCCCATGGTGGAGGAGGCAACGCAGGGGGCAGTCGCCGGCGATCTGGGTGCCCGGGCAACCGGAATGATCTACTGCATGATGATCGCCGTCAACGCGCAGGTGGCCGACTGGCAGGCTGCGGGCGAGTGGACCGAGGCGGCCACCCGGTGGTGCGACAGGCAGGCCATCAACGGGTTTCCCGGTGTCTGCAGGGTGCACCGCGCCGAGATCCTGCGCCTGAGAGGCTTCCTGCCCGAGGCGGACGAGGAGGCCCGGACGGCGACAACGGAGCTCGCCTCCTTCAACCTGATGTTCTCCGCGCTCGCATTCCGGGAGCTCGGCGAAGTCAGGCTCCTGATGGGGGACATCGACTCCGCCGAAGAGGCCTTCCGGCAGGCAGAGGAGATGGGCGTCTCCCCCCAGCCGGGTCTGGCCCAGGCACTCGTCCAGCGCGGCCGTCCGTCCGCCGCCGCCACCGGACTCAGGCGGACACTCGGCGGCCTGGGCATGGGCCCCCTGGAACGAGCCAAGTTGCTGCCCACCCAGCTCGAGGTGGCGTTGATCCTGGACGACCTCGCAACTGCCGAGTCCGCCGCCACCGAGCTGGCCGAGATCGCTTCGAATCGCGGAACCCCCGCGTTGCGGGCGACCGCCGACGCCGCGGAGGCCGCCGTACTGCTCGCGCAAGACGCTCTCGACGACGCCGCGAAAGCGGCACGCAGGGCTCACGACGTCTTCACCGAGATCGACCTGACCTACCAGGCTGCCCGTGCGTCCTCGTTGCTTGGGCGGATCCACCAGGCGCAGGGCGACCTGACCAGCGCCCGGGCGCAGCACGCAGCCGCCCTGGCCACCTTCGACCGGATCGGCGCCGTCGCGGACGCCGACAACACCCGGGCACTCCTGGCCACGCCCGGTCTCGTCTGATCGACGGACCGAGGCTGCGTCTTTCCGGGTGTCGGCGTAGGGCTGAGCCGACCGGCTCAATTCAGACCTGGAGCACGCCCGCCAGATCCCGCGCTCCTGTCCGGCGCTGCGCCCCCCATCGCCCGACTTTGCGGCGTCCTCGCTCGCTCCGCTGAAGCGCACTCATCTGACCGCGACGCGCGCCGTGGTGTCGATGTGTGACCCGCGACCAACTGGTCCGCGGCTCTCCACCTTCTTCCTCGGAGTGACCGGCCCTCTCCACTATCCGGCGCCGCCACTATCCGGCGTCGGCGCCGATCTTCGCCAGTTCGCGAATGGCGGTGGCGATCGCGCTGGAGTAGGGCGGGAGGGTCGGCAGTCGCCGCGGGGCGGCTGCGTCAGCGATAGGAGGCAGACATGCTCAAGCACATCGGAGTAGCTGGGGCCCTCTCCGCGATCGCGGTGCTGGCCGTGAGCTCGGCGGTACCTGCGACGGGCCACGGAGGCGGTGGCGGCGACAAGATCCGGGTGCTGTCGACCAACACCGAGGAGGAGTTCGTCGACGTCGGCAAGAAGGACCTCAGCCTCGGGGACCAGTTCATCTTCACCTCGGATCTGACCAGGCACGGCCGGTCGGTCGGGCACACCGGCGTGGTCTGCACCGTCACCTCCACGGCACGGGAGGAGTCGCAGTGCTTGGGTACCGCGTCGTTCCGCCGTGGTCAGATCACCATCCAAGGCCTCGTCGCCGGTGAACCCGATGTCTTCGAGTTCCCGATCACCGGAGGCAGCGGCGCGTACGAAGGCGCCGGAGGCACCTTGGTCGTCAAGGAGATCCCGGGCAGCGATCCGACCCAGGAGATCCTGACCTTCTACCTCACTGACTGAGGTCAATTGCCGCGCATCAGATCGGGCGAAGTGCATTGCGGACGGGGGCAACCCTGGTTCGATCGAGGTCTCCGATTCGCCGAGGGCAAGCCGGTCAGCCGTTCGACAGCGGGTACGTCAGGTCCGCCCGGAAGGACGCTTGACAGCCGGGCGAACTCCTCCTGCGGGCGGCGCGCCGGCTCCTCGGGCTGGGCCGGAAGGAGCCCGAGTCATCACCTCGTTTCCCGAGATCACCACTCCGCACCTTGTGCCAACGTCGGCGTGGTCGGAGGCTAAAGGGACCAAGACGCGGGCACCGCGTTGGGGCCGTGCCCGCCGGAGAGTGAGGTACCCCGATGACCTCTGCAACAAGGAGATCCGTGATCGGAGCTGCCTTGGCGGCGCTCATCGCGGTGGTCCTGGTGATCTCACCGGCCACCGCTCGCCAGACGGATCGGCCGATCGTCCTGCCGGGAGCCACCGGCACCGAAGGAGTCGCCCGACTCGACGGCTCGACGTTCTTCGCCGGAGACCTGCTGACCGGCGACATCTTCCGCGGCAAGATCACCAAGGGAACGGCCGCGAAGTTCATCGACGCCCCCGACGGCCGGTTCGCCGCCGGCATGAAGGCGGACAGCTCCGACAAGCTGCTCTTCGTGGCCGGCGGACCCACCGGGCAGGGCTACGTCTACAGCACCCGGACCGGCGCTCCCGTCAGGTCGTACCAGTTCCAGAGCCCCCCGACTCCGACCTTCATCAACGATGTCGCCCTTTCCAAGAACGGTGCATGGTTCACCGACTCCGCCCAGGCGCTTCTCTACTTCGTCCCGGTGGTCGACGGGGTGCCGTCCAGCAGCTTCAGGACCCTGACCCTGACTGGCCCTGCCGCTGACCTGAGTGGCGCGTTCAACAACAACGGCATCCAGGCGATCAGGGGTGGCGCGATGCTCGTCGTCGCTCACTCCGGCAACGGCGTGCTCAACCTGGTCGACGCCACGACCGGTGCCAGCACCACGATCGCGGGCGTCAGCGTCCCGAACGTCGACGGGATCCTGATCAAGGGAGGACGCGAGCTCTTCGCGGTGCAGAACGCGAACAACCTGGTCAGCGTCTGGAAGCTGGAAACCGACTTCCTAGCCGGCACGCAGAAGAAGACCATCACCAGCCCGCTGTTCCAGTTCCCCACGACGGTGGCACGCTTCGGCGGACGCCTTGCGGTGGCGAATGCGAAGTTCGACACCGGCTTCCCGCCGACCGCGACGCAGTTCGAGGTGATCGTCGTACGTCGCTGACACCCCTGGGCTTTCGGATGCCCTGGCTCCACGGGGTCGTCGGCCCGGTGGCCCGGCGGCAGCGGCGCAGCCTGTCCGGCGGCGGTGATCGGATCCAAGCCCCCGCCGCCGGCTCCCGGTGATCTACCTGCCTGCGCCACCCCTCCTGGGCAATTCCGAAGAGACCGCGCGGCGACCTCGGCCCGAGGCCGACGAGTGGCCAGGGCACCCCCGCCAAGGGGTGGCCGAGCCATTCATTTCCGGATCCCGACATCCTGCATCTCGGGATCCGGCCGTCGGTCGGTCGTGGTGGGGTCCTAGCGAAAAGAGAAAACCGCAGGTCAGCGCCGCATTCAACCGTCTTGGCCAAACGGCATGCACACGCTGACGCCGAATCTTGCACACGGGAACGGGACCGTCCGAAGCACAGGTGAAGCCCAGAGTCGGGTGTGGGGCCGCCTGTCGGCTTGGGTGAGGGTGTGAGTCGAGCCATCGGGCAGGCGCCGACGCGAGAGCCCGTTCGTGCTCTCGCTGCTGGCGGCTCGGTTGTCGCCGACAAGTGCAGTCTGAAATGCCGTGCGGGGTGGCCGCAGTGACGACGACCCAACCGATCACCGCCAAGGCGTGAGACATGGAGAGCCACAGGATGATCGCGGTTCGGCCGGCGATGGCCATCCGACGGCTCTCCGCGCCCAGCGGCACCCTTGGGGGTCATCCGATTCACTTGGTAAAGCGGATCGACGATGCGATTTCTTCGAGCCTGGACTCGGTGGACGCGTCGCCGGTGGTGTACCCGACCGTGAAGTAGTAGCCGCGGTTCGCGTGGACCAAGCTGCTTCCGACGATGGTCAGGTCGTCGCAGCGATGGCGCGTGACGGTGGCCTGTTCGCCCGCGAGGACGTCGGCTCTCCGCTGCTCGCGACAGTCAGGCAACGGGCCGGATCCGACCAGCTCATCGAGCTCGGTCAACCACTCCTCCCGGGTCATCTCCTTGGGCAGCAGCATCGAGTTGGCTACGAGCCAGCCGAAGCCGTCCGTCGTTGATGCCAGGTCCTCACCGGGAACCTGGCTGCCCGGCACGAACTGGTCAAACCGGATCCAGGTGCCCGCGCCCTCTACGAACTCCCAATCCGTCGGTATCTCAAGCCGGTAGCCGTGCTGCGCGGACTCGAACAACCTCGGGGTCGCGGTGGTCGACGGTCGGCTTGCTACGTCGCTGCTCGGTTCGTTGATCTCGTCCTCCACCGCCGGGCGTGAATCGTCCAAGCCAGCTGGGGAGCAGGCGGTCATCGCGAACGCGACGACAAACAGGAGCGCACCGACTGGACCCCACGTCGTCAGGTAACGCAGGGCGGTCATGACCGCGCGCCTCCTAGCTGCTCTTGCGCGAAGGAAGAAGGACAAGCGCCGCTGCACCGAACTGCAGCAAGGCGCCGACGGAGTTGGCGATGCGACCGGCAGTGCCGATGTCCGGAACGAACAGGACTCCGAGACTTGCCACGCCCACCAGCACCAGGGCGACGCCACCGATGCGCCGGGGAGCGCTCGCCTTAGTGATCCACGAGGCAACCAGGGCCACCACACCGATGGCGCCGAAGACGACGAAGGCGATCCAGATGTTGCCGTTGTAACCGTCGCCCTCGCGGGCCTCGGGTGAGATCCCCACCAGAACGTTCCCGGCAGAGAGGACCACCCCCAACCCGTGCCCGATGTGGTTGGCGATGGAGAACGTGGCCGTGGCGCTGGAGCTTGTGGTGATCGACATGATGTTGCCCTTTCTCGCTCGATTTGGCACCACCACCGTGCGGGCGCAGCACCTCCCGTAGCGATCGGGAGCTGTCCCGATCATCCGGCACGATTGCCTACGGCGATAGGCAATGGCGTGGGAAAGAATGGAGGCATGTCCATCCGTGTCCTGATCGCCGACGACCACGCCGTCGTGCGAGACGGGCTGTCCTTGGTGCTGAGCCAGTTGGACGGCTTCGACGTCGTGGGCGAGGCAGCCACCGGGGACGAAGCGGTCAAGCAGGCGGTGATCCTCAGGCCGGACGTCGTCTTGATGGACGTCCAGATGCCCGGCCTCGACGGCGTCGAAGCGACCCGCCGGATCACCGACCAGGTTCCGAGCGTCGCCGTCCTCATGCTGTCGATGTACAGCGACGAGGCTGCAGCGGTCGGCGCCATGCGCGCCGGGGCTCGGGGGTACCTGCTCAAGGGAGCAGGTCACGCCGACGTGGCCGCGGCGCTGCACGCGGTCGTCGCAGGTCAGGCCATCTTCGGAGAAGGGGTGGCCGACGTGCTCCTGGCACAGATCGGCACCGCAGGCCCCACCAGGGACTATCCCTTCCCCAGACTGTCCGAGCGCGAACGGGAAGTTCTGGATCTGCTGGTGGACGGCAGGCGAACGAACGAGATCGCGGCGGCACTGTTCGTCTCGCCCAAGACCGTCAGCAACCAGCTCACCTCGATCTACGGCAAGCTCGGCGTCACCGACCGCACCCAGGCGGTCCTGCTCGCCCGCGAACAGGGCCTCCCGTTCCGATGAGGTCGTACGGCGTCAACCTCGGCTGGGCTGTCGCGGGCGTCCTCTTCATCACCTCGGGCCTCGGACTGTGCCTCCGAGCCAGGGCCTACGCGTCGGGTGGTCTCTTCGCCGCCGCTGGTGCCCTTCTCATCGTGGCCAGATTCGCCCCCTCCGACGCGGATGCGGCCCGCGCCGTGGTCGCCGCGATGGCGGTGCTGACCGCAGCGATCGCGACGTTCCCGCGCTTCACGTGGGGGCTCGCCACCGCACTGACGCTGGTGGCGGTCCTCGTGGGAACACCCGTGCTCGCCCGGCAGCTCGAAGGCGCCGATGGACTCAGCGTCGGCGACATGGCCTGGATCGCCTTCGCCCTCGCCACCGTCGGTGGTAGCCATCTGTGGTGGCGACTTGAAACCGCACCTGCAGAGACCCGGAGCTCCTTGCTGTGGGTGCTGAGCACCAGCGGTGTCACCCTGTTCCTCATCGGCATCGTGGCCCTGGCCGGAACGCCCACAGGCCTCGCTCCCGTCGTCGACGCAAGCCTGGGACTCATCGGCGTCGCGGCCCTGCTCGGTGCCGACCCAGAAAGCGCGCTCGACGGTCGCTGGTTGGCGTCGCGTGCCGCCGCGTGGTTCTTCTCCATCGCGTGCGTGTTCGCGACCGCGACGCTCATCTTCACTGTCATCGACTGGCGCTCCCCCGGCGCACCCGGGATTGTCGCGATGGCGGTCGCCACCGTCGTGTGCGGGATCCTCTGGAACCCACTGCTGCGAGTCATCCAGAGGGTGTCCGATGGTGTGCTGTTCGGATTCCGGCCCGACGCACTGACCGCGGCCCAGCGGGTGGCGGTCAGTATCAGCGACGATCCGACCGTCGCCATCCGAGCGATCCAGGAAGGCCTGGTGCTGCCGTACGTCGCGCTCGCGCTGGCCGGCGAGGACCAGATCGAGGTCGGCACTCCCACGGACCATCGACGTATCTTCCCCATCGACCTCAACGACGAGCACATCGGAGATCTGGTCGTCGGGATTCGCCCTGGCGACCTCGGGTTGTCCCGCGACGACGAGCGGGTGGTCACCCTCTCCCTCCCCATCCTGGTTCAGACGATCAAGGCTCGGTCCCAGGCCGCGAGTCTCCAACGAGCACGCGTGGCGAGCGCGTCGGCGCGCGAGGAGGAACGGCGTCGACTGCGGCGCGACCTCCATGATGGCCTGGGGCCCCGGCTGACCGGAATCGCCTTCACGGCCGACGCAGCACGGCTGGCAGCGACGGATGACGCGACGACCCCGATGCTGGACCGCATCCGCCACGAGGCGGAGATGGCGATCAACGAGATCCGCGAGCTGGCCTATGGCTTGCGTCCGCCGGCCCTCGACGAGCTCGGCCTCCTGGGAGCCATCAAGGCCAAGACCGACTCCCTTCAAGGCCTCCCCATCCACGTCGAGGCGAGCGACCTGCCGACGCTGCCCGCGGCCGTCGAGGTCGCGGCCTACCGGATAGTCATGGAGGCGCTCACCAACACCGCGAGGCACAGCGGCGCAACGCGGGCCGAGGTTGCACTACACGTGATCGACGACTGCCTCACGATGGACATCTCGGACAACGGGAACGCCGGAGGTGAGTGGGTGCCGGGCATCGGCTTGACCTCCATGAGAGAGCGGGCCAGCGAACTAGGCGGCACCGTCACCTACCACGGCGCGCCCACGGGCACCACTGTGACGGCGGAACTGCCGTTGACAACATCCGGCTGAACTGCGCCCCACAGCGGCTGACCGTCACCGACGTTCCGTGACCCTTGCGCCCGCCATTCCTCACCAAGAACGCGAGTGCGTCACTTCGCCTTCGGTCACGTCAGTTGATCGTGGTCTTGGCGGCGTCGCGCTCCGCTCATGGCTTTACGGTCGCTTCTCGGTCCGGATGACGACGGCGTACCGGATGTTGCGGGGGTCGCCGCGGGTCACCGTGACGACGACGTGGTGCTCGCCAGGGCTGGCGTACATCAGAGCCTGGCCCCAGTCGGTGCCGAAGTCGTCGCTGGCGGGCGGTGCGATGTATTGGCCGTCGACGAGCAGGCGGACGTCGTTGCCGCAGAGCCGGTCGGCCTCGGCCTCGTGCTCGGCGCGATGGCTTCCCCAGTCGGGCAGCACGTCCTGGTAGGGCTTCAGGCAGGTGTCGACGTGCTGGGTGGGGCGGGTGAAGACACCGAGGAGCCGACGGCTCTTGGCCGCTGGCAGGACGAAGGCGAGCCGGTCCGAGCGCGGCGCGGCGAACTCGGCCCGGTCGACGACCCAGGCGCGGCCGCGGCTCGTGCTGAGCGCCTCGAACTCGGCGCCGTTCCACAACTTGAGGACCCGGCGCTGCGAGCGGTGCTCGTAGATCCGGAAGCCGAACTCGGCGGGCGGATCTGCGATCGGCTGGGGCACGCCCCACCGGACGAAGCAGTCGTTGCTCGCGGTATGACGCTCGCACGCGTCGTACCCCGTCAGCCAGTCCGGGCTGGGGCTGGAGACGTACGCAGCAGCCGACAGCGTCTCCGGCAGATGCCGCGGCGTGGTCTGGTAGATGTCCTCGACAGGGGCGAACGAGGTGTCGGCATCCGGGGAGCACTGGCTGAAGCCCCAGCCTCCGTTCCGCTGAGTCATCAACCAGAGGTTGGAGCTTCCGCGGCAGTAGAACGACACGTGGATTCCCTCGGTGTGCACGGTCGCACTGCCTTCGAGGTACGTCGCGCCTCGGTGCTCGGGCTGGCTGTTGGTGAGGGTGGCCAGCACGTCGAAGCCGTGGACGTCGCCGGGCCCGATGTCGGCTCTGAGGCTCCGCTGACCGGCGGGCACCTCGAACGTCGGCGACGGCGTCGGGGTCGGGGTCCGGTCGACCGGCGGGGGCTGACCACGGTCTACTTCTCCGCTGATGGCCAGCGCCCCGACGGTGACCACCACGGCGACCACGGTGGTGACCGCGAGGGCAGCGCGAGCCCGGCGGGAGCGGCGAGTCTGCAGGTTGATGATGTCGTCGAACACGGGCAGCGGAACCTGCTCGGTTAGTTCGAGGAGCTGCCTGTAGTCAGCCATGGTCGGCCTCCTCTCCGGACAGCATCGGGCCGAGCAGCTCACGGCTGCGGGCCAGCCGGGTCTTCACCGTGCCCTCGGGCACGCCGAGCTCGGCCGCGACCTCGGCGACCGTCAGGTCGGCGAGGTAATGCAAGGCCACGGCCGTCCGGTGGGCACGGTCCAAACGACGCAGCGCCTCGACCAGAACGACATGGTCGGGAGACAGCTCAAGATGCGTCGGCGGCTCGAACAGCCGGCCTTGGAACCGCCGCACCACCTCCGCGTGACGCCACCTGTTGCGAAGGTGGTTCAGGGCGACCGTGCGCAGCCACGCCTCGGGATTGTCCAGCGTGACGAACGAGCGGCCATGTCCCAGCGCCCTGACGAAGGCCTCCTGCACAGCCTCCTCGGCCTCGCCGACATCTCCGCAGACGGCGTACGTCTGGACGACGAGGCGCCGGTACGACGCGGTGTAGACCTCACGCACGAAGTCCGCCGGAATCATGCCGACCACCTCCTGCGCGGTCCCGTCTCCGATGCTGCCGCAAAATGACGACACCTGAGCGGCCGGAACGGTTCAGAGGGCACGACGTCGGCTCAAGCGATGCCGACAACCCGCCCAACCGCGGTTTGGCAAGGCACGCCGACGGCAAGCTCAACATTGCCGAGCAGATGACTCTGTTCGCGACGTTCGCGAAATGAGCGGGCCCACGGGCGCGTCACACCGCCGCCTGTGGACGCCCGAAGGCATCGGGACCGGCGGCTGTGCGGAGACCTCATCGAGTGCCTGCTCCAGTCGGCCCGGAGTCACTGGGGCGCCATCCGCTCACGGAACAGGAACCGGTCCGGCCCTGCCTGGTGAGCCCCAGCGACCCTCGTTCGGATGCGGCCCGTGCCCCTGCAGCTCCGGCGGGCCGCGACTCGTGGTCCCGCTCATTCATCGAGGGGGCCACGAGTCGCCGGAGTCACGACAGCACGCCGCCGATCGTCATCACGCCCTCCGGGTCGTAGGTGCGGAGGGCCCGGCGCAGTCGCGCGAGGGTCACCTCGTCGTACGCGTCGACGTACTCCTCCGGCGTGAACGTGAAGTTCGGCAGTCGGTTGCCACCCACCCACGGCGCCATCGCGTCAAGGATCGCGGCCGCGTGGTCCTCCACTCCCGGGATCTCGGAGATGCCGACGACGAGCAGGGAGTACGCCGCCGCGCGTGACGCGAAGGCAGCCGGGTGCTCACCCGGGCGGGCGAACGCGCCACCCAGCTGGCGCACCTCGACAAGGATCTGCGGCGACGCCACCCCCGGCCCCGTCAGCGCGAGCAGCGCGGCGGCCGCCTCCGCCGGGAAGTCGGTGAGCACCTGCCCCGCCTCGTAGGCCGGGGTCGGGTCGAGCGGGTCGGTGTGGACCGAGTCGATCGCCGTGTAGGGCTTGTCGGCCACGTCGTCGAGGATCACCGGGGCGGCGGCACGCATCGCGGCGAACCGGCGCTCACCGTCCTCGGCCGACCCCGTCCACACGTAGCGCACCGACAGCGTCAGCCGGCCGGCGAGCATCGGCGGCACGCCGTCCATCGCGGGGAGCTGGAAGAGCGCGAACGACGTCGTGCCCTCCTCGGGCAGCTCGGCCGACCACGCCCGCCAGGCGTCGATGACGGCAGGGGCGTCCGCACCGTCGAACCACAGCGAGCCGCCGTAGAACCGGGGCTGCCGCACCAGGTCGAACTCGATCGCCGTGACGATCCCGAGCATCCCCTTCGCGCCGCGCAGGGCGAAGAAGAGCTCCGGGTGCTCGGTCGGCGTTACCCTCCGGAGCACGCCGTCGCCGGTGACGACCTCGATCGCGCGCACCTGGTCGATGGCGAGGCCGTAGGTGCGGGCCATCGGGCCCAGCCCGCCGCCGGTGGTGTAGCCGACGATGCCGACGTCGGTGATCGAGCCCGACAGCGGCGCCAGGCCGTGGGGCGCGGCGGCCTCCACGACCGCGAGCCACTTCACGCCGGCTCCGGCGCGCGCCCAGCCCTCCTCGGAGTGGACGACGACCTCGTCGAGCTCCTTGGTGGTGACGAGCAGCTCCGTGGTCAGGTCCGCCATCGGGCCGTGGCCGGTGGCCTGCGGGGTCACGCGGATGCCGTGGCGGGCTGCGAACTGCACGGCCTCGACGACGTCCTGGGCGTCGTGCGCCGCGAGGACGGCCGCGGGCCGGACCGGGACGGCCACGTTCCACGGCGAGGTGAGGGCGTCGTACGCCCTGTCGCCGGGGACCGCGACGGTGCCGATGGTGAGTGCGTCCAGCTCCGCGAACGGTACGGCGGCGGGGCTGGTCTGTGCGATGGTCATGCTGCCTCCGGGTGATTCCGTGTGTCGTCGTTGACCCGACAAACGGTGAACCCGGAGGCTTGAGGACGACTTGCGTCCGACTTGAACCCGGACGCGGAATCAGTCGTTTCCGGTCGCCTGGGGTGCGACAAACAGCCCGTCCGGGTCGACAGACCGACGAATCCGCAGCAGCCGATCGTACGACTCGGCCGACCAGCCGCGACGGGCGGCGGCCTCGTAGGCCATCGAGAGGTAGGCCGCGCTGGACGTCCACGGCGAGAGCGAGTCGAGGATCCGGATGGCGTCACGACGTACGGCGCTCCAGCCGGTGCCCACGTCGAGCCCGACCCCCAGCACGAGGAACGAGCCGTCGAGGTGGTCCATCGCCCCGCCGCGGGGGGCCGGCCGCGCCAGCGCACCACCGAGCTGGCGCAGCTCGACGAAGAGCAGGTTGCTGCCCGAGCCGGGGCCGGCCGCTGTTACGAGGGCGTCGACCGCGTCCGCCGGGAGGCCGTGCACGAGGACGCTGTTGGCGTAGACGGCGGTGGGCTCCTGCGGGTCGAGCTGCAGGTGGGCGATGTCGGGGGCGGGCATCTGGGTGAACGTGTCGAGCTCGGGCTTCAGCGCGCGCAGCGCGGCGATGGAGCGGGCTCCTGCCTCGGCGTCGCCGAGCGCCACGGCGTCGATCACGACCAGGTTCCGGCCACTCAGCTGCGCCGGCAGCCACTCGCTGTCAGGCACCTGGAAGATCCGGGCCACGCTCGTCACCGACTCGGGCGCGTCCCCGGTCCACTCGCCCCAGGCAGTGAGGACGCGTCGGGCGTACCGCCAGTCCCAGGCGAGCATTCCCGCGTACGCCGTCCGGACCGGCAGCAGGTCGAACTCCAGTGACGTGACCACCCCGAAGCCACCGCTGCCGCCACGTGCCGCCCACAGCAGGTCCGGGTCCCGGTCCTCGGTGGCGCGCACAAAGGTCCCGTCGGCGAGCACCAGCTCGACGGCCGTGATGGCACTGCACTGCAGACCGTGTTGTCGGGCGTACCAGCTCACCCCGCCGCCGAGCGACGAGCCGACCACGCCCACTCCCGGGCTCGACATGTGCATCCCCGTCAGCCCCACCCGGCCGGCCCGGGCGATGACGTCGCCCCAGAGCACGCCGGCGTCGGCGCGCGCCGTACGACTGGATGCGTCCACGCGCAGCCCGGTCATCGCCGAGGTACGCAGCAGGACGGCATCGCCCAGACGGCCCGCGAGCGGCGGCGCGCCGTGCCCGGTGCCCTGGGGGGCGATCCGGAGACCGGACGCCGCGGCGGCCTTGATGATCCGGGTGACCTCGTGCGGGTCGGCCGGGTAGGCGACGGCGGCCGGGTGCTCGTCCACCTGGAGGTTCCAGGGCATCCTCGCCTCGTCGTAGAGAGGGTCGCCCGGCAGGTGGATGGCACCGCCCGCCAGCCCACGCAACGCCTCGGCGTCTGCGGCGGGGCGGGGCGTGGACTCGGGCACCGTCACCACCTCACGATCTGGGCACCCCAGCATGCCCGGGCCGACTTGAGGATGACTTGAGCCGACGACTCATCCGCTCGTGGAGCAGCGCGCGCTCGCCCGCCGGGATGTCGGCGTGGATCGCGTCGCGCACCAGCGGGTTGACGAAGTCGAGCGGCTGTCCGTCGAGGAGGATCTCGCTGCGGGCGAGTACGTCGAGGGCGGCCGCGACGTCCTCCTCCGAGTGCTGCGCCAGCTCGGCCACCGTCACCAGGTCGGCCAGCGGCCCGAGCACCGCCACCGCGCGCGCGACCGTGGTGACGGTCGCCTGCATGCGCCGCAGACGGAGCGTGACGAGCGAGGTGATCGCACGCGATCCCACCGCCCGGACCGTGTCGACGTGGGCGGCGTCGGGCGGGATGCCCTGGTCGGCGAGCGCGCGCAGCAGCTGGCGCAGGAGCAGGGGGTTGCCGCTGGTCATCCGGTGGCAGGTGGCGACGAACGTGTCGGCGCCCCGGCCGAGCCGGTCGGCCACCAGGGCGGCGGTGCCCTGCTCGGTGAGTGGCGCCGGGTGCAGCATCGACACCCCTTCGATCCCTCCGAGCTCGGCCAGCAGGTCGTCGGCCTCTTGCGCCTCACCGGAGCGCACCGCCAGCACGACCAGCAGGGGGAGTCCCTCGAGGCGCCTGACCACGTAGGCGAGAAACTGCAGCGACGCCTCGTCGCACCACTGGATGTCGTCGACGCAGAGCACGAGCGGGGCGGACGCGGCGAGGTCGGCCGTGGCTTCGCGAAGCCCTCGCAGGACTGCGAGGCGCTCGTCGCGGCGTAGGACGTCGTCGACGTCGGTGTCGAAGAGCTGCCGAACCACCTCGAAGTCGAAGCCCTGCTCCAGCGCACTGCTCCGCGCAGACCGCAACGGTAGGCCGGCACCGACGGCCAGCCGGCGCACCTCGTCGAGCAGGCGGGTCTTGCCGATGCCGGCAGGTCCCTCGATCAGCAGGCAGCCCGGCGTGCCCTCGCCGAGCGCGTCGACCACGGTGCTCAGGACCGCCATCTCGCGCTCCCGGTCCACGAGCCCGTCCGGCGCCCGTGGCCGCGGCACGAGCGGGGCTGCGTCCTGGGTCGCAGCTGGTGTCGCCACGTCGAGCTCCGGCGACTGCGCGAGGACCTCCGCCTCGAGCGAGCGCAGGGCGGGACCGGGATCGACGCCGAGCTCGTCGGAGAGCATCTGGCGGGCCCGGCGCAGCGCCGCCAGCGCCGCGGCCTGGCGGTGCGCCCGGTAGAGGGCGAGGGTGAGGAGGCGCCAGCGCTCCTCCCGGAGCGGGTCCTCGTTGACGAGCGCCTCGAGGTCGCCGATGACGAGCTGGGCCTCGCCGAGCTCGAGGCGCGTCGCGAGGAGTCGTTCGCGGGCCACCGCTCTCAACTCGGTGAGCCTGGCGATCTCCGCCTCCGCCCACGACTCACCCGCGTAGTCGGCGTAGGCGGGGCCGCGCCACAGTCGGAGCGCGGGCTCCAGCGCGCACACCGCCTCCGCGGGCGCCAGGCCCGCCGCCGACTCGACCGTCGCCTCGAAGACCCACGCGTCCACGGCGCCGGGCGGGAGCCGTAGCACGTAACCCGGACCCGCGCGGGCGATGACGCCCTCGCGATGCCGGGCCGTCGCGTCGGGCTCCAGTTGCCGGCGTAGGTGGCTCACGTAGGCCTGCAGCGCCCCGGCCGCGTTGGAAGGCGGGTGGGCACCCCAGACGCAGTCGACCAATCGATCGGCCGGCACCACTTGGTCCCGCAGGATGATCAGCCCGGCCAGTACGGCGCGCTGCCGTCGCCCGCCGAGAGCCACGACCGCGCCATCTCGCGTGGCCGTGAGCTCGCCGAGCACGCGCAGGTGAAGTTGCGGCTGGCCGTCCACCCCATTCCCTCACATCGTCTCCGTCGAGGATAGGGGTAGGACCCACTCAGCCGCGTGGGTCCCGCACACTCGGTCGTGCTCATCGAGGAATGGCTGATGTCCTCGCCGAGCTGGGCCGCCGCGATGTGGTTGAGCCACCCGTCGACGGAGTCCGGTCC
>NZ_SDKM01000056.1 GCF_004519545.1 Nocardioides guangzhouensis | reverse complement strand
GCGGGTTCCTGTTCTACGAGGAGGGGGTCACCGAGGCAGCCGGCCGGGTGATCGAGGCGGTCGACCGCGAGCGGCTCGCGATCGCCCGCGCCCTCGGCGTGCGCGTGCTGTCCGAACCCGACCTGGGGGTCCTGCAGGGGTACATGCGCGAGGCCAACTACTCGACCGGATACTCCACCGCCCCGGGCTTCCTCGGCATCGGCGCGCAGACCCAGCTCGACAATCGCTACCTGACCGAGGACGTGGGCTTCTCTCTGGTCTTCCTGACCGACCTGGCCCGGCGCGTCGGCGTCGAGACCCCGACGATGGAGGCGCTGATCACCCTGGCGTCGGTCGTGCTGGCCCAGGACTTCCGCGCCACGGGCACACGCACGCTGGCGACCCTCGGCCTCGACGGCATGACCGGCAGCGAGCTGGCCGCGCTCTGACCGGCGGTCCGTCCTGTCAGCAGGTGGGCGGGTTCGGCGGCTCGGCCGAACGGACCTGACCGTCAGACGCTTGTTCGTGCGTCAATTCCGCACCCGGCTGGGACCAACGTCCCCCCTGACGGCGGGACCGAGGACCCGACTTCCGGTGCACGGACCCGATCCGCGTCACGCTCGCAGGCGTTGCCCGTTTCGGGACCAACCGGGACATTCCAGTCCACCACGTACGGCACAGAGGAAGCACACATGCGCAGAATCGCGCTCGTTGCCGCAGCCGTCGCGGCACTGACCGGCGGCCTGCTGGTCACCACACCGGGCACGGCCACCGCCGCCACCACCGCCACCACCGCCCGCGTCGTGCGCTGGGTGGACGGCGACACCGTGACCACCAGCCGCGGCACCGTCCGCCTCATCGGCGTGGACACCCCCGAGACCGGGCACTGGGGAGCACGCAACGCCACGCGTCTGGCCCGGCACTGGGCGCCGGCCGGCAGCACCGTCCGGCTGGTCAACCCGTCCTCGGTCCACAACCGGGACCGGTACGGCCGCCTCCTGCGGTACGTGCAACGTGGGCGCGACATCGGGCTCGTCCAGATCAACCACGGGGCGAAGGCCCGGTACGACGGCAGGGACGGCTACGACTGGCACCCGCGTCAGCACCGCTACCGGACCACCGACGCCCGGCACGCGGACTACCGTGCGCCGCGACCGTCCAGCGGCGGCAGCGGCGGAGGTGGCGGAGGGAGCACCGCACCCGCCGGGTCGTCGTGCCCGAAATCGGCCCCTATCAAGGGAAACAGGCCGTCGATGATCTACCACATGCCGTGGAACGCCTACTACGACGTGACCACCCCTGAACAGTGCTTCGCCACGCGGGCCGGGGCAGAGCGGGCGGGCTACCGGGCCGCGAAGATCTGACCCTGGCTCGAGCCGTGCACGGGCGACGACACGAGGACCGTTGTCGTCCGTGCCTGAGGGGCCAAGATCGTGTCCACCGGTCACCACCGAACCCGCTGAGCGGCGTTCCAGGGTCGGCACCGGGAGCGTCGGCTCCTGGCCGGGAGCCAGGATCAGCCGCTCGGAGATCGCGGTGGGCTGGTAGCCGGTGAACCAGACCAGGTCAGGTCCGGGAGTGACGAGGAGCCCGTTCAGGGCGAGCGGGCCGACCGCAACGGGCACGTGGGGATGGTGCGAGCCCCGCGTGGTCGGGCCCCCAGGGAGTCCCCAGGGCCGCATGCGAGCAGCGCCCACCACCCTGGTTGTCCATTGACACCGTCACGCGGACCCGGGCAGCGTGAACAGGTCGCCGCGAGCGCCGTCCGTGCGCTCGATCGTCACCCGAACAGAGGAGGGTTCGATGGCCATTCCGCGCCACGGCCACCGGGTCGGCATCAGCCTCGGCCTGGTCGCCTGCGTCTTGCTCACCGCTCCTGGAGCCCCGGCAGCCGATGGGGGGAAGAGCGGCTTCAGAACGGGCCAGGCCGCCATGCTGACGTCCGTGATGCCGGGCGCGACGGTGACGCCGCTGCTCACGGTCGGGGACACGCTCTCGAGCGGATACCGGTACGAGGCCATCCCCGACGGGATCTCCGTCCGGGCCCGGGGACAGGGTCGGGTGGATCTCCTCATCAACCACGAGACCGGCAAGGTCCCCTTCCCGTACAACACCGCGACCCCCACCGCTGCCAACGGCGAGAACGACTTCGACAACGCCCAGGTCAGCCAGCTCATCCTCAACCAGCACTCGGCCGGGGTCCTGAACGGGTCCTTCGCCATCGACAGCAGCAGCGGGTACCAGCGCTTCTGCTCGAACTATCTCGCGACGGCCGCCGAAGGCTTCGACCGGGACATCCTTTTCACCAACGAGGAGACCCCCGACTGGGTCATGCGCCAGGAGGACTCCTGGCCGCCGCCGGTGAGCAACGCCGGGGCGGAGGAGGGCGGCGTCGTCGTCGCGCTCGACGTCCGGACCGGCCAGCACCACCCGATCTACGGCATGGGTCGCCACAACCACGAGAACAGCGTGGCCATCCCTGGCTTCGACGACCTCGTCGTGATGTCCGGCGACGACACGTTCACCAGCGGACCGCTGACCGGCGTCACGTTCCCGGCCGGCATGACCGTCCCGAGCCAGTCGCAGGTCTACAGCTACCTCGCCCCGGACACGGACTCCCTGAGGGCCGATGACGGCACGCTCTACGCATTCGTGTCGGACACGCCCGGGGTCCGCAACTACTACGACGTGCTCCCCGGGTCGGGTACTTCGGTGAGCGGTCACTTCATCCCGGTGCCCAAGGCGATCGCGACCGGCAAGAACGCCGACGGGTCCGAGGTCCGCGCCGCCGACTTCGGCTACCCCGCACCGCCGTCCAACGGAAGCTGGCAGACCGACCTCCGGGTCACCAACCCGAACGTCGGCATCGACGGCCCGCAGTGGGTGATGGAGTACTGGAGCGACATCAACAACGTCTTCCAGTTCGTCCGCATCGAGGACATCGCCTACGACAAGCGTCCGGGCATGGGGAACGTCGTGTACCTCGTCGACTCGGGGCGCGGGCGGACCGCAGCCCAGAGTCTCGACACGCCCAACTTCCGCTCGACCAACGGCCGGGTCTGGAAGATGGTCCTCGACCCGGACGACCCCACGGTCGTGACCTCGATGACGGTCGTCGTCGAGGGCGACGACAACCCGGTGAAGACACTCTCCGAGGTCCATCAGCCGGACAACATCGAGACCACGCAGAACGGGTTCTTCCTCACCGAGGACCCGGGCTCCAGCCAGCAGTTCCCGGCCGGATCCGCCGACCCGGCCGCCACGACCGCCCGCCTCTGGCACGTGTCGTACGGCGGTACAGCGCAGGTCGTGGCCAAGGTGGACCAGTCTGCCGACGGCGGTGGCACGGATGTCGACGGTCGCACCGCCGGCAACTGGGGCGCCTGGGAGTCCACCGGCATCGTCGATGCCTCGGCAGCCTTCGGTCCCGGCACGTACCTGATCAACATCCAGGCGCACACGCTGTGGATCGAGAAGGCCCCGGGTGACGACAACAACGGTGACGGCCAACCGGACTTCACCTACAAGCGTGAAGGTGGGCAGCTGTTGATGATCAGAGCCCCCGGACTCTGACCCGAGCGGCCTCGTCGAGTGCCCGCCCGTCCGTCGGCCGGGCGGGCACTCTCGAGCGTCGCTTCGCGCTCGCCCGAGGTCCCTGGGGCCGCCGATCCTTCCGATCACGGCTCCGGCTCGGCTGAGGGGATGACCAGGCCGGACTCGTAGGCGACCACGACCGCTTGCACGCGGTCGCGGATCCCGAGCTTCCTCAGCAGGCGGGCGATGTGGGTCTTCACAGTGTTCTCCGTGACGAACAGGGTTGCTGCGATCTCGGTGTTCGACAACCCCCGGGCCACCTGCCGCAGTACGTCGACCTCACGCTCGGTGAGCCCGTCCAGCGACGGATGTGGGTGCGGGTGGTCGCGGCGCGCGAACTCCTCGATCAGCCGACGGGTGACTGACGGCGCGAACATGGCGCCGCCGTCAGAGACCACCCGGATTGCCGTGATCAACCGATCCTCGGAGGCGTCCTTGAGCAGGAAGCCGCACGCGCCGGCGCGCAGTGCGTCGTACACCACGTCATCGAGATCGAAGGTGGTGAGTACCAGCACCCGGGGCGGAGGATCTTGACTTGCCGTGATCGTTCGTGTCGCCTCGATTCCGTCGGTTCCCGGCATCCGGACGTCCATCAGCACGACATCGGGCCGCGTGAGCGCACACAGCGTGATCGCCTCCGCGCCGTCGCTGGCCTCTCCGACGATCTCCAGATCGGGCTCGGCGGAGAGGATCATCCGCAGCCCGGTCCGTATCAGCGGCTGGTCGTCCGCGAGCAGCACGCGGATCATCCGGTGCTCCCTGGATCCACGGAGTACGGCAGGTGGGCGCGGACCACGAACCCGCCGTCCGGGCCAGGCCCGGCCCTGACCGTGCCGCCGACGACCGCGACGCGTTCGCGGATGTTGATCAGCCCGTGTCCGTCGCCGGGCCGGGCCACCTCTCCGCCGTTGACCGGGGACCGGCCGTCGTCGCTGATCGCCACATCCACGTCGTGTGGTCTGTAGGTCACCTGCACCCGCGCCCGGGCCTTGCTCCCGGCGTGCTTGAGCACATTGGTGAGGGCTTCCTGGACGATCCGGTACGCCGACAGGTCGACGCCCGGTGGGACGGTCCCCGGCTCGCCGGACACCTCCAGGTCCACGCGCAGGCCCGAGCTGCGGACCTGCTCCACCAAGTCCTCGAGCCGCGACAGGGAGGGCTGAGGCGTGAGCGCGCCCTCTGTGGCCTCCTCGGTCTCCCGGAGAACGGCCAGCAGTCTGCGCATGTCGCCGAGCGCTGCTGTGTTCGTGTGCTCGATGGCGTCGAGGGATCGCCGGACCGCGGCGTCGTCGACACCGACCAGTCTGCGGCCCCCACGGGCCTGGAGCACGGTCACCGAGATCGCGTGCGAGACGACGTCGTGCAGCTCGCGGGCGATCCGGGCGCGCTCCGCGGCCACGGCTCGACGGGCACTGTCCTCCTGGTCACTGCGCAGCAGCTCGGCCTCGGCCTGAAGATGGTTCTCGCGTTCGCGGCGGAACCGCATGGCGACGCCGACGCCCCACGGTGTCCCGACGAACGCCACCGCGAACGCGACGTCGCTGGCGTCGCCGGCGTCATCGACCACGAATGCGGCGATGCAGGCGATCACCACACCGAGGCCAAGCCATGCCTGGAGCCCCGTTGCCCAGCGGCCCAGCGAGTAGATCGCGACCAGCATCACGAGCGGGAAGCTGATCGCCTCGTCGGCGAAGCCAGGCGCAGCACGGTCCACGAGCTGGACCGCGATGAGCACCAGAAGCACCGTGACCACCGGGAGCTGCCTGCGGAGCAGCAGCAGGAAGCAGGCCGCAACCCCGAAGGGGATCGCGAGCGCGAGCCGCACGTCGTCCCAGCGCAGCAGCTCCACGGCGTACATCACCGCGAGCGCGGTGACCAGCGCACGGTCGCCGTAACGCCCCCAGGCCCGGACGAGGTCCATAGCGCCCACGGTAGGCCGAATCCCGGCTCGAGGAATCACTCGCACGGACTACCCACGCGTCGCTCCACGGACGAGCGAGGTCGCCGCACGGAGTGACGACACGAGCTCCTTCCCGCCGTTGACTCGTGGGGTCGATTCCACCGCACGAAAGGACAATCCCATGCGCGACTACACCGGACCTCATGCCCGACGTCACCCAGAAGGTCGCAGAACGTGGCAGGACCGGGTTCGTCCTCCTGGCCGGGTGGCAATCGCGATCGCCTCGTCAGGACTGCTGCTCGCTGGGTCACCGGTCGGGACCGCCAACGCCGATCCGCCGGAGCGCGAGCACACCGTCACGACCTCACCAGCCGAAGGTCGATTCCGGTGCGGTGATCTCCTGCTCACCGTCAGCGCGGGAACCCAGACCGAGATCATCGACGGTCGTCTCCAGAACGGAGTTGCCCACGTCCGGATCCAACGAAGCTACGACGGCGTGACCCTGGCAGGGTCCGATGGGCGCACCTATCGCGCGGTCGCTCACGTCAACGCCCATTTCGTGCTCGTCGCACCGGACTTCGACAACCCGGTGCGGGGGGACGAGATCATCCACGTGGGTTTCCTCGGTGGTCCACAGGGATCACCCGGCTACCTGAACGAGCACCTCCGGATCCGGGGAGGAGTGGAGACCGACCAGGTCACCGGGCCCTGCGACTACGCGGACTAGCACTAGCGGAGCTGTGGACGTCTCTCGCCACAGGCGGACCCCGTCCAGCATGTTGACCCGGAGAGGCCATTGCGCCGCATCGCCTGACCGGACGACGCTCGTGGGAACGAGCGGCGCGAAGGGTCTCGGGGAGAGCGAGACCGGACCATGAGCCGGAGCGGTGTGCGGGTGGTCGTCGGCCACGTCCCGGTAGCAGTGCTTGCGCTCCTCACGGCCGCAGGATGTGGCGGCGACGACGAGTCGAGCTCCGACGCCGTCGCCGCGACGTCCGGGGCGAGCGAGTCTTCGACGACAACCGCCGCTGAGACGTCCGAGATCCTCGGTTCCTGGCACCGCGCGCAGGGCTGCGAGGAGATGCTTGTCGCATTCGAGAAGGCCGGCCTCGCCGAGTCCCACCGTGATTGGCTCCAGGGGAACTTCTACGGCGGGAAGCCGGGGCCGAAGAAGGGTGACCCGTGCGCAGGTGCCCAAGGTCCGCTGGAGCACGACCACTACTTCACCGCTGACGGCGGCTTCGGATCGCACGATCAGAACGGCGAGGAAGTCGATGGCGGAGACTTCGAGGAGATCGACGCCGACACCGTCACCTTCCCTTCTCATGCCGAGGAGTTCGGCTACCAAGGGGACATCCTGGTCGACTACACAGTGAACGAGGGCGTCGTGACGTTCGCGGTCGACCTGCCGAACGCGTGCGCGGACACCTGTGCAGACGCCTACGCATGGGCCTTGTCCGCGTTTGCGTCGGGGCCCTGGCAGCAGGGAGAGGTCCCGGGTTAGCGCCGAGGACTCGCTACTCCTGCCGGGCTGCCTGTGCGGGCGGGGTTCTGCCTGGGCGGATCCGGGAGCTGTGGACTCCGCCTGAGGGCATCGGCACGTGGTGGGCACCCGGGTTCTGCACGACTGTCGACGGCCTCGACCTCCGCACCCGGGGGGGCGCACTGGGTGCACATGCGAAACCGGCCCTGGCGCAGCGTTTCCGCTGGTCAGAGCCGGTTCGATCGGTCGGGCTTAGACGGTCGGGCTGACAGGACTTGACCCTGCGGCCCCTTGCTTCTCTACAAGGCCAGCAAGAGCTCGGTCGTCGCTTGCGGAAACGTGCGCTGACCTGCGTGAACACCTCGTCGCGGCGACTCGACATTGCTCGGCCTTGACCTCGAGAGCGGGCTATTGACCGAATAATTGGGGAATTAGCGCGGCACGGCATCCGCGCCGCGCAGCACACAAGAAACGACCACCGAAATCCGCGAGATCTACGGCGCTGCCGAAAGTCAGACGACCCGAGGTTGACTGCGTCACTTCGCCGCCCACTATGACGTTGGGTGCCACAACATGCCCGGAGGTCCGAGTCGAGAGCATGTTTGACGATGGTGAGTCTACGTGTGGCTAGGTGGGGGTCCTCACGATCGCTTTGCCAACGCTCGGGTCAGGTTTGACGTGTGCGAACATGCTGCGCGAGTTCCACTGTGGGAAGGCCCTGACCAGCCATGAGGGACCCTCGAGCTGGATTTGGGAGTCGCGGGTTGCCTGGACCCAGGTGAGCTGGCCGGCGTGCCATTTGACGAAGGCTTCCGCATCCGCGGTGATGTAGAGGTCTTCATCCAGACCGGGATAGGTCTTGCAGATCTCTGTCTCGCCCTGCTCGATGAGCAGCCAATACCTCTCATGCGGCCGATAGCCGGTGAAGTCGAACCTGATCACCACACGCCGATCCGGGAGCCTCTCCGAGCGCAGCGCGTTGCACATCGACCACAACGCCACGTACGGATCGAGGTTCTCGGGTGCGATCTCGAGCCAACGCGCGCCCCACTCACCGAGTGTCTCGCACACCTTGAACAGGTCCTGGCCCGAGCTCGTGAGCCGGTAGCGGTGGCCCCGGCCATGGCCCTTCGGTGCCGACGCCACGATGCCCACGCGTTCTAGCTGCTGGAGCCGTTGGGTGAGCAGCGTGCGGGAGAGTCCGGGCGCGCCGGCGAGGATCTCGCCGAAGGTTTCGCAGCCCAGGTACAGGTTACGGATGATCAGCGGCGTCCACCGCTCGGCGAAGAGCTCGGCACCGCGGGCGATCGGACAGTACTGGCCGTAGGTCCTCATAGTGCCAGTGTCGGGCGGCTGAGGAGCGCCGTGAAGTGCAAATTCCTTACTTCGAAGTCCAGATCTCTGACTTCTCCCTGGTGCCCCCCGATGGTGCGATGGGCCCATCCACCAGAGGAGGGCCGATGAGCCTCACCACCACGCGAATCCCAGGTTTCCGAGGCCGCCTCATCGCCGCGAACGATGATGACTACGACCGCGCCCGCGCTGTGTGGAACGGCAGCGTGGACCGGAGACCCGGACTGATCGGTCGCTGCAGCGACACCAATGACGTGGCCACCGCGGTGCGCTTCGCCCGGGCCCACGAACTCGAGATCGCCGTGCGAGGCGGGGGCCACAACGTGTCCGGCACCGCAATGTGCGACGACGGTATCGTGATCGACCTCGCACCGATGCGCGATGTGTGGGTGGACCCGGCGAAGCGGATCGCATACGTCCAGGGGGGCGCCCTATGGTGCGACGTCGACCAGGCGACCCAGACATACGGTCTGGCCACGACCGGCGGCATCGTCAGCCACACCGGCGTCGGAGGCCTCAGCCTCGGAGGTGGCATCGGTTGGCTGATGCGCAAGCACGGGCTCACGGTGGACAACCTCGTGGCCGCCGAGGTGGTCACCGCCGGGGGCGAGATCATTCGGGCTTCGGCCACTGATCACCCCGACCTGTTCTGGGCACTTCGCGGGGGTGGCGGCAACTTCGGCATCGTCACCTCGTTCCGGTTCGCACTGCACCCTGTCGGGCCTACAGTCCTTGCCGGACCGGTCTTCTGGGCCGCTGAGGACACCACGGACGTCTTGCGCTTCTACCGTGACTTCCTCACCGACGTGCCCGACGAACTGGGGAACATCGTCCGGCTGGGCACCATCCCGCCGCTCCCCGCGATCAGCCCGGAGCTCCACTTCCGAACGGCCATCGCCGTGGCCAGCTGCTACGCCGGTCCCGTCCGGTACGGGGAGCGCTTGGTTCGTGCCCTGCGCGAGTTCGGGACCCCGCTCGTGGACCTGGTCGCACCCACCTCGTACGTCGACCATCAGGCAAGCATCGATGACACCGTCCCCCACGGCTGGCACTACTACTGGAAAGCCACCGACCTCACGGCACTGTCCGACGAGGTGATCGGCATCGTGGCCGAGCACGCCTATCGCGCCACCTCACCGAGGTCCTACGTGGCGATGTTCCACCTGGGCGGGGCCGTTGGCAGAGCGCCCAGCGATGCCACGGCGTACAACGGGCGCGACGTGGACCACAACATCGTCATCGACGCGGCCTGGCTCCCCGAACAAGACGAAACGGTCGCTGCGACGGAGACGGCATGGGCTCGAGAGTTCCTGGACGCGCTGCAAGGTCACCGCGCCGGTGTCTACGTCAACTTCCTCGACTCCGACGACAACGCGTCCCGCGTGCATGACGCCTACGGCGACAACACCTACGACAGGCTCGCCGACATCAAGGCGACGTACGACCCCGAGAACGTCTTCCACCACAACAAGAACATCCAGCCCGTGCATGCACGTCCGGCGCCTGGGCTGGAGCCGCTACGGCCTTGAACGGTTGGCTGACACCCGCCTTCGCAGGTGCGTCATTCGCGAGGTAGTCCACACAGTTTCGACCTGAGTCCTTCCGCCGGGTTCCAGCGGTGCGATTGCCTCCATGCCTGTCCAAGGGGATGCGTTCGCTCAGTCAACAGCGACCAATACCTGGTGAATTTTTCCAGGCTCCTTGGACAAGAAGTGCGGCGCCCCGCCACTCGCGGCGCGCCCGGACATACACTCGTGGCGTACGACGGAGGCAGGCATGGCGCATTCGGATGCCGCGCGTTTCGGGCTCAGCCGCGTGCTTCGACAGTCGCGTGCAGGCGTTCTCGTGACAACGTCGCCGCCGGCATGGCTTGCGTCTTGGAGCCGAATCGGAGATGGGTGATGGCCGGCGGCACCTATCACTACGCCATCGTGGGCGCCGGTTCTGCGGGCTGCGTGCTGGCCAACCGGCTGTCGGCCGACCCCGCGTGCCGGGTGGTGGTGCTAGAGGCGGGCGGGCCGGACCGGGCGCGCGAGATCCGGGTCCCGTTGGGGTTCATCAAGCTGGCGCAGAGCGCCTACGACTGGAAGTACCGCACGACCAGGCAGCCGCAGTTGTCGGACCGGGAACTGTTTTGGCCGCGTGGCAAGACGCTGGGAGGTTCGTCATCGATCAATGGGCAGGCGTGGACGCGCGGGCATCGCCTCGACTACGACGGTTGGGCGGCAAGCTGTCCGGGCTGGTCATTCGACGAGGTGCTGCCGTACTTCCGGCGCGCGGAGCGCCGTGTGGGCAGCAACGCCGGAGGGGTGTATGGCACGTCCGGTCCTCAGTTCATCTGTGAGCTGCGCGACCCCAACCCGACCACGGCGGCTTTCCTGGCTGCGTGCGCCGAAGTGGGTCTGCGCCGTCTCGGGGAGCTGAACGAGGCGGACAACACGGGGTTCTCCCCGACGCCGGTGACCCAGCGCCGCGGGCTTCGGCACAGCGCCGCGGACGCTTATTTGCGTCCCGCAAGGCAGCGACGCAACTTGACCGTCCTCACCCAGGCGCACGTCCAGCGCGTCCTGCTGGACGGGGCACGTGCCACGGGCGTTGAGTACCGGGACGCGGCCGGCGCGACCCAGCGAGTCACCGTCTCCCGGGAGGTGATCCTCAGCGGCGGCAGCATCAACTCACCGCAGCTGCTGATGCTCTCGGGCGTCGGAGATCCCGAGCAGCTACGCGTCGCGGACGTGCAGCCGCGCCATGAGCTGGTCGGCGTCGGTGCGAACCTGCAGGACCACCTGGCCTGCGGCATCGTCGTGCACTGCCCCAAGCCGGTCACCCTGTTCGCGGCGGAGTCCCCGGCGCAGCTGGCCCGGTTTCTGCTCATGCGCCGTGGATTGCTCACCTCCAGCCTGAACGAGGCGGTCGCCTTTGTCCGCACCGACCCGGCTCAGGCCGCGCCCGACATCGAGCTCGTCTGGCTACCGGCACCGCTGCTGGGCTACAAGCCGCTCGGAGGTGTCATACCCCCACCGGCCCACGGTCTGACCTTGGGCGTGGAGCTCCTGCAACCGGACAGCCACGGTCACATCCGTCTGGCGAGTGGCAACGCGGCGGAGCCGCCGGTCATCGACCCCGGCTACCTCACCGCCGAGTCCGACCTGCACGGCCTGCTCGTCGGCATCCGCTTCGCCGAGAGGCTGTTGGAGACCGCCGCGCTGCGCGCGTACGTCGGGGCCCCCATGGCACCCTGGCCGGGCAAGGTCGACGACGCCAAACTCGCGACATTCATCCGGGAACAAGCCCAGACCGCATTCCACCCCGTCGGAACCTGTCGCATGGGCAGCGACGATGCCGCAGTAGTTGACTGCGAGCTCCGGGTACACGGCCTGCACGGGCTGCGGGTGGTAGACGCCTCGGTGATGCCGCGGATCATCCGCGGCCACACCCACGCACCCACCGTCATGATCGCCGAACGCGCCGCCGACCTCATCCGACCTAGCACCCCGAACTAGGCCTGGCGGGCACTGTTGCATTGAGCGTTCACAGGTTCGAGCGGCGGGAGATCTTCCCGTGCGACAGGTCCTTCCGGCCCCAAGAAGACCCGTTTGGCTACCACCGCACCCCTATGGGCTCGATCTGGGGGCCCGCTGCCGGAGCTCGGGCGAACATATTGCGGCGCCGATGTCGCGAGATGGCTCAATGCAGCAGGCCCCAGAAGTATCGCCACAGCCTCCCCAACACCGATCAACGCAACCGACGCCCTCACCCGCACCCAAGATCAGAGCTGGCGTCACAGCGGCCCGGAGTGCGGCTGCGCCGTGGTTCTCGATGAACACCCACGGCGGGCACTGAGGACGTTGTCCTCTTACGCGACGAAGCGCATGCTCGCAGGCTTGTTGCATGACGTTGGGACGCAAAGGGCTGGGTGCGGTCGGCCTTGCCGTTGCTGCCTATGCAGGGTTTGTTCGCTCTCGCCTGATGCGCTGGGGCGCAACCGATGACGAAGTTGCCGGACCCTTTCCCGGGGCGGACGTTGTCCCCGAAGGGCAGAGGGGCCCGACAATGGCGGTCACCATCGATGCTCCGCCGGACCAGGTCTGGCCGTGGCTGGTCCAGATGGGCGGAGATCGAGCAGGGTGGTACTCCTGGGACCGCCTTGACAACGGTGGTCGACCGAGCGCCCGAGAAGTCCACCCGGAGTGGCAGGGCCTTGCCGTCGGCGATTACGTCAAGTACTGGCGAGGGAGCCAGGGTGCCGTGGATGCTTGGCGGGTTGCCATGCTCGAACCGAACCGGTTCTTGGGGCTGCACGGGTTGGCCGATCTTCGGCTTCACAACCTCGACCCGAACCAGCCACGGCCGCGCGCCTACACCGAAGGCCTGTGGGGCTTCTTGTTGAACGAGCGGCCCGGGGGCAGAACGCGTCTGGTGATCGGCGGCTATGAGGCCATTCGCCCTCGATGGCTGTGGCGCCTGTACTCCTACACCCCGCTCGTCTGGATCATGCAGGCACGCACGATGTCGGTGCTCAAGCGAAATGTCGAGCACGCCCAGGCACACAGGTGACCAGCTCACTCGGGGCTTGAAGGCGGCGACGTGGCTTGCCAGCACCGCATGCGCGTCATAGCGCCGCGTGCCGGTACCTCGCCGTCGCTCTTGAAACGCGCTCCCACTCTGGCTGCTTGGTCATCGGTGAGTTCCCAGCGGCTGTAGGAAACGGTCTGCCAGGTGGTCTCTTTGCCATTGGCGGATGGTTCTGGCGCTGACGCCGAGTTCGGCGTGAGCTGCTTCGGGGTGAGGACTTCGGTCACCTTGCCTCGTTAGGGACAAGAAGGTCAGGGTGCTGCCGCCCTCGGAGCGGGGCTGGCAGCGCTGCCGGTTTGGGGGAGAGCGCGGCATCACTGGGAACCGATCGGTTGGCAAGCTCTCGCGGTGTCAGCGAGGCGTCTGCTTGCCTGTCGGAGTCGGTCTCGTGGTTCGCCGACCTTGTCGAGGTTGAGGTGTGGCCGGAGTCGGAGCACGACTGCGGTCTCGACGTCATCTGCGCCCACGTCGCCCCGATGTCGCCGAAGAACCTCAGGGCATCCTCGCTCGGCGCGTCCAGCGGAGGCTCGCCTGCCGAGCTCACGGCGCAGATGGCCGAGAAGAGGACCACCATCGCGACCAGGCCGGGCACGCCGGTGCGACGGGCGAGCCGACTCCAGGCCCGGAGCTCGCTGTCGTTGACGGGTCGGACGGGCTCCATGTCGACTTCGCTCTCGCATCAGGGGCTGCGCCACGCCACCGCGGGCGGGTGGACGACGACGTTCGTCCCGAGCCGACCCGTCCCGTCCACCGAACCCGCGGCTGCCCTCGGCGACCATCGTGGCGATCGCGCTCTCGCGTGCCAGGAGCCGACGTGGAGGTCCCTCGCGGCTCCCGCTCAGCTCGCTCGTCCGGTCCGGACAGGGAGCGGGGCACGCCTGGGTCAGGTCGACGTCATGGCGCCGCGGACCGCCGCCGCCGTCTGCAGACCGAGCGGCCGGTCGGCAAAGGCCTGGTCGCCGTCGACCTCCCAGCACGTGTTCACACTGGCGTCGCCCAGGGTGCGGTCGACGTAGGTCTGGACGTCGGCGACCGACTCCGACTCCCACAGGCAGAAGGCCTGGGAGCCGTCGCGGACCGGGTAGAACTGCAGGCCGCGGGTGCCGGCCGGGACACCCTCGTTCCTGATCAGCTTCGCGCCGCGGGCGAAGGCTGTCGGCGGGTCGGTGAAGCGGTGGTGAGCGATGACGTACATCTCGTTTCCCCTTTCGTGAGGTCGTGCAGGTGACCGTAGGTCCCGCAGTGACCTGACCGCTTCGCCGAGATCAGCCATCACCGTGGCCGGCGATGGTCAGTTCTGACCACGCTCAGACCAGGCCGCGCTGGTGGGCGAAGGCGCTGGCAGCGGTGCGCGACGACACGCCGACCTTCCCCAGGATGTTCTGCACGTGCCTCGCGACGGTGTGCTCACTGATCGTCAACGCAGTCGCGATCTCCCGGTTGCTGCGACCGGCGGCGAGCAGGCGGAGCACCTCCACCTCGCGCTCGGTGAGGCCGGCCGCGGCCCTCCCGGGTCGTCGTACGTCGAGCCGGGCCGCGTCGGCCCGAGCGCCCATCGCGTCGAACGACGACCGGGCGGCCTCCTGCTCCATGGTCGCCGTCTCCTCGTCGGCCAGGGCGCGGCAGGCGCGGGCGATGAGCGCGCGGGTCCGCGCCACCTCGTACGGCGCGTCGAGGCCGAGCCACACACCCAGCGCCTGACGCAGCGCGATGAGGGCCTTCCCCGGGTCACCGTCCGCGAGTGACACCGCCCCGCCGGCGTACGCCGCCTGTGCCCGGAGCATGCCGGTTCCCTGCAACCGTGCGAGGTCGGCGAGCTCGACGGAGGCCGCCACCGCATCGTCCTGCTCGCCGGCGGTGAGCATGATCTGCACGAAGGCAGGGAGCAGCCGGGCACGCGGGAGGCGTTGGACCGTCTCACGCAGGACCCGGCGGATCGTCGCCGCCGCAGCGGTGGAGTCACCTTGCTCGAGACGGAGCAACGCAAGGCCTGGTTGCGGCTCGTAGCCCCGGGCGTTGGCTTCCCGGAATGCCTGCTCGGCCGCGTCGACGTCCCCGCGAAGCCGGTGGATCTCCCCCTGCCGGTAACGTGCCCTCCCGCTGGCAAGCTGGTTCAGCACCCCGTGGTCGAAACGGTCCGCCGCCAGCTCGGCGGCGCCGAGGGCGTCGTCCCAGGAACCGGCGAGCTCCAGGACCTCGGCGCGGTGCACCTGGCACAGGCCGTTGTGCTCGACCATCGCGGGCTGGCTGTCACACCACCGCACCAGCGCGAGCATCCACGCCCGGGCGTGGGCGACCTCGAGGGAGTCCTGGCAGAACGCAAGGGTGTTGCAGTAGAGGATGCCGGTGACGATCGGCGACAGCTCCACGGACGTGGCCGCGAGCATGACCTCGTCGACCAGGCTCAGCCCCTCCTCGACGCGGCCGAGGTTGAGCAGGGCCCGGGCCTGGTCGTCTCGCGCCAGCCACGTCAGGTCCGGATCGCCGAACCTCTCGCCCACCTGCTCGCCCCGCACCGCCGTGGCATGACCGCGCTCGAAGTCACCGCCGGCCATCTCCTTCAGCCACGTCGGGATCAGGAGGTAGCCGGCTTCGACGCAGTCTCGGTCCCCGAGTATCCGATGCGCGCGGGCGAACCAACCGCCGGCACCGACCGGGTCGCCGCGGAACAAGCGGTTGTGCCCGATCCAGAAGGCGCACCGCACCGCGCGCCGGTCGTCGCCCGCGGCCAGGTAGCCGTGATGCGCCCGCTTCAGACACGCGGCGTACGTCGCGTCATCGGCAAGCATGTAGGCGGCGGTCGCGAGCAGCTCCAGGTCCGGGGCTGCGAGAGGAGACGCCGCGTCCGCGCGCGACAGGTGATCCGACGCGTCGAGCCACGCGGCGTCGGCACACGCCTGACGACCGTACGCAACATCGGCGTCCCGATCCGGCACATGTCCATCGTGGCCCAGCGCCTCGTCCGCCGCCAGCGAGGAGCGACGTGGGTCTTGAGGACGGTGCGCCTGGTGAGCTCTGGAAGCTCTTGAACCGCGACGCGGTCCGCACGGCGCACGCGGCGTACGCCGAGGCGGGGGCGCGGCTTCTCACCACCAACACGTTCGGCGGGACGCGACCACGGCTGGAGATGCACGGCCTGGGCGACCGCGTCGGCGAGGTGAACCGGACGGCGGCGCAGATCGCGCGATCAGTGGCGGACGAGCGCCGTCTGCTCGTCGCGGGCGACCTCGGCCCGACTGGCGAGCTGCTGGCGCCCCTGGGCGCCCTGACACGCGAGGACGCGCAGGAGCTGTTCGCCGAACAGCTGGTCGGACTGGTCGAGGGCGGCATCGACCTGGTGCTGGTCGAGACGCTGAGCGACCTCGGCGAGGCCGAAGCGGCCCTGGCCGCGGCACGCACGGTCGCGCCCGGCCTTCCGGTCGCGGTGACGATGAGCTTCGACACCAACCTGCGCACGATGATGGGCGTCCGCCCGGCCGACGCAGTGGCGCATCTGGCAGCGGCGGGCTCGATCAGGGCTGAGTCATACCGGCTCCTTTGTGTCCGCCTTCCGTAGCTCCTAGGAGGAAGGCCATCGGTGCCATGCTATGGAGCATGGATGTTGGGGACTCGGTGGGCACGATCGAGGAGCTCGTCGCCGGCGCCACGGGCCGACGTCCTGTCCGCGGCTCCGACGCCAAGTCCGGGGCTGAGTTCGAGCTGCTCACCCTCGATGGTCGATCGTGCTTCCTCAAGGTGCTCGACGCCGAGTCCGACTGGATCATGCGAGTCACCGGAAACACCGACCACTGGGAGCACAAGGTGTGGCGCGCCGGCATCTACCACCGGTTCCCTCGCGTCATCGACCACACGATCATCGCCATGGCCTTTGACACCACGGGCGGCTCGACTCGTATCGGCATCCTCATGGACGACGTCAGCGGGTCGCTCGTGCCCCCGGGTGATGGTGTTGTGACTGTCGAGACCCACGACGCGTTCCTGCGCCACATGGCGCAGCTCCACGCCACATTCTGGGGATGGCGCGACACCGTCGGGCTGTGTCCGATGGCGAACCGCATCCGCTTCTTCTGCCCCGAGGTCATCGCCATTGAGCTGGCAGTCGACGAGGTGCCGGGACCGATCGCGGCCGCAGACGCCGGGTGGAAGCGGCTGGCTGGCATCCATCCTGAGCTGAGCGCCCTTCTACGTGGGATTCACAACGACCCGGCGGGCTTGGTCGACGCCTTGGCAGAGACTCCCGCCACCTTCGTGACCGGTGACTGGAAGATGGGCAACCTCGGCCGCCACCCTGACGGGCGCACGGTCCTGGTGGACCAGGCCTACCCGGGCGAGGCGCCCGGGCTGTACGACCTGCTCTGGTACGTGGCCCTCAACCGGATGCGTCTACCCGTGTCCAAGGCATCGACGATCGCCGCATACCGGGCTGGACTCGAGGCCGCCGGCGTCGACACGAGCGACTGGTTCGACCGGCAGCTGGGCTTGTCGATCATCGCCATCATGGCGACCTTTGCCTGGGAGAAGGCGCTCGGTGATGCCGAAGAGCTCGCGTGGTGGTCGGCCCAGGTCGCTCGAGCGCAGTCGTGGCTGCCATGACTGCTGCCGACGGCTTGGCCCTCGCTCGAGAGGGATACGAGGACGCCGCTACGGACTGGGCCGATGGCGCTGAGATCGTGTACGGCCCGTTGGCCGATGCTCTGCTGGCACGCGCCCCTGAGCTTGTCGACCGGCTCGTGCTCGATGTTGGCGCGGGGACGGGAGCTGTTTCCCGTCGGCTCGTCGCCGCCGGAGCTCACGTGGTCGCGGTCGACGCCTCGTGGTCGATGCTGGCACATTCGGCTGCGGGCCGCCCGCCGGCCGTCGTGGGCGACATCAACCGGTTGCCTTTGGTCGACGGCGCGGTTGACGGTGCCGCGGCGGCGTTCGTGCTCAACCACGTCGCCGATCCCGTGGCTGCACTGACCGAGCTGTGCCGCGTCGTCCGTCCGGGCGGCTTCGTGGTGGCGTCGGTGTTCTCGGCCGCCGACCCGTCGGCGGCGAAGTCAGCGATTGATGGTGCCCTGGCCAGAGCGGGCTGGGAACCGCCGCAGTGGTACCAGTTCATCAAGTCAGTCGGCGATCGGGTGGGCTCCGCGGCCCGTATGAGCGACGCAGCTTGCGCCGCCCATCTCGAACAGGTCGACGTTGTCGAGGGACGGGTACGAACCGGCGTCACCGATCCACGCGACATCGTCCGCTACCGGCTCTCCCAGCCGCAGAATGCCCGATTCGTGGCCGGACTCAGTCAAGCGGCAAGACGACAGGTCATCGACGAATGCATGGCCGCAGTCGCCGCAACCGGCGAGGCCTTCGACCCTGGTGTCGTGCTCCTCGCGGCCAGCACCTGACCTCAACATCGCGTTACCTCGACAGCCGAGGGCATCGCACCCCGATCGCTAGCTGAAAGGAGCGTTCGGCGACCGAGCTCGGTAGCCGCTTCGCTCGGAAGCCGACTCGTGGCTCAGAACCCCTTTCAACATCTCACCTCCACCGCGACTTTGGCATGGCTGCTTGGGCCAGTTCTAGCGTCGGGCGAGTGCCCCACCACTGGTTTGGTCTGTCACGTCTGCGAACTGCAGGGTGTCGGTGTACTGCTGCCAGCGAACCGCCTTGCCGTCGTGGAAGTCCCACACATGGGCGACTTGCGCGTCCAGGGGTCTTCCGGTGGCCCTGGCGGTAGCCCGGTAGCGGCCCTGCACCAGCATTGTTTCTCCGAACTCGCTGATGCGGTGTACGTCGACGACGAAGCCGTCGAAGTCGGCCCCGATCCGGGCGAAAACGCCCTCCAAGACGGCGTCAGGGCCGGTAAAGGGTCCTCCAGGCCAGTAGGCGATGTGCTCCGCCTCGTGCCATTCGATCTGGTCATCCAACAGCCCGAGGATTGGCTGGACGTCCCCGTGTGACAGCGCATCGTAGGCCTTGCGCAGAAGTTCGGTTGCCTCGGCGGTCATGCTGCCCTCCTTGGGTTGAGACCCGCTCCGGGCCTTCTGATCGGACACTCGCACCCGGGGCCGCTGCCCGTCAGGAACTTGTGTTCCATTCGACCTCTCGAGCAAGCCGGACCGGATCGGTGATGACGATCCGTTCCCGTCCCGTTTGGATGATGCCTTCCGCGCGCAGTTCTCGTAGAACCCGGACAACGACCTCGCGAGTCGTTCCTACCGCGTCTGCCAGGTCATGCTGGCTTTGACGCACGACCCGGCCTTCTGGGCGGTGGAGACGGGGTGGCTGGTCAAGTCCCAGGCACAGGTCGAGGAGATGCCGGGCAACGCGCTGCCTGACTGTTGTGAAGGCGCTGCCAGGGATCTCGTAGATGAAGCCCATCACCCGTTCTCCGAGTTCGCGCAGGAAGGCGTTCGCCACGCGGACATCTGCAGAGGCCGCCCGGATCACGGCCGCGGCGTGCAACTTCAGCAGCCCTGAGTCCACGAGTGCCTGGGTGGTGACCGGAGTGGAGTACTCCGGGGCGAACAGCGAGACTGCTCCAATAATCGCACCGGCCCGGCAGTAGCGAACCGTCATCGTGCGGCCATCCGGCGCGACGACGAACAGCCGGACAGCGCCCGTCATCAGCAAGTCGATGTGGCGGACCAGCTCGCCTTCTCGAGTGCTCACCGAGCCAGCAGGAAGCGTCACCTCCACGGCTCTGTCCAAGATGGGCTCCAAGGCCTGCTGCGGCAAATCACGAAGGTTCGACAAACCCAAGGCGGACTCAACCCGGGGGTCCATCACCCAAGCCTAGCCATCAGCAACCATGGTGACCCCGCCCACAAGGCACAAGAAGCGCGGCCGAGCCCACCCGCCCGAAGCAGAAGGCACTCATACGAAGTCTGGGCGAAACTGACGAGCGCGCCGGAAATGCGAGGCAGCAGAATCGTGAACTCGATGAGTCACACAGCGCCACGCCAACCCGGTCCGATCTGCTGCCCAAGTTCAGGTTCGAGTCGGGCGCCGAACCCGCGTCACTCCGCGTTTGCAGCGTTGCCCCCTCTGGGCGCCGGGCGCGCCCGGATCGCAGCGTTGGCCCAGCGCCCGGGCTGACCTGTGGGTCATGGCCCAGCGAACACCGAGCGACGACCCGGCGCTTGCGATCCCGCCCAGCTGGTCAGGCGATGCATCGATCCCCGACGGCCAGCGCCGATCACGCGAATCCTTTGGGAGTACGTGGGGAACATCGCTCCCCCGTCGGTGACCACGTGGCCATTTTCGCTGGTCAGCGACCCTCCTGCGAGACTTGAACCCGCGAGTACTTCGGGAT
>NZ_SDKM01000055.1 GCF_004519545.1 Nocardioides guangzhouensis | reverse complement strand
CACAAGAGCCGCAATTGCAGCCGCATGACAGGTCGCCGTCATCCCGGAACTGTCACGGCGCTGCAATTGCAGCCGTATCGCATGTTCTGGCGCTCGAAATGTGTCACGAGCCCGCAATTGCAGCCTTGTGGCAGGTCCGCCGGCCCGGTCTCCCGTCGCGCGGCCGCAATTGCGCCCGAATGACAGCACAGAACCCGTCAGACCCGTCACAACCGCGCAATTGCAGCCGTAGGGACAACAGTTGTTTCCCTGTCGGGGACGCCCGCCGTCGCCCAGAATGGGGAGCGTGACTCCCCACCTGCCCCCTGCCGTCGTCGTGCGCGACCTGCACGTCCGGTTCGGCTCCGTCGACGCCGTGAGCGGGGTCGACCTCGAGGCGCAGGCCGGGCAGGCGACCGCCCTGCTCGGCCGCAACGGCGCCGGCAAGTCCACGACGATGCGCGTGCTCGCGGGCGTCGTACCCCCGACCTCGGGCACCGTCCTCGTGGCAGGCCGCGACGTCCGCGAGGACCCGATGGGCGTCAAGCGCCGGGTCGGGTACTGCCCGGACGTGGGCGGCCTGGTGCCCCGGGCCACGCCGTGGGAGCACCTGCAGCTGGCCGCCCGGCTGCGCCGGATGGACGGCTGGGAGCAGCGCGCCCGGCTGCTGCTGGAGCGGTTCGACCTCGGCGGCGTCGCGCACCGGGTCACCTCCGGCTTCTCGCACGGCATGGGGCGCCGGATGTCGGTGCTGCTCGCGGCGTTCCACGAGCCCGAGGTGCTGCTGCTCGACGAGCCCTTCGACGGTGTCGACCCGCTCGGCGTCGAGGCCACCCTCGAGGTGGTCTCCGACGCCCGCGCCCGGGGTGCGGCGGTGCTGGTCTCGACGCACCTGCGCGAGCTGGCGATCGAGGCCTGCGGCGCCGCGCTGGTGCTGCGCGCCGGCCACCCGGTCGCGACGCTCGAGGCGGCGGAGCTGGTCGGGGAGGACGGCGCCGGTGTCTACCGCTCCCTCCTGGACTGACGCGCCACGCAGCTGGCGGGACCCGCTGGTCGACCTCGGCAGCATGGTCCGGTTTCGCTTCGCCGCCGTGCGCGGCCGCAGCCGCCGGCGGCTGGCCTGGGTGGCCACGATCCCGTTCGTGCTCACGGCCCTCGCCGCGCTGGCACCGGCGTACGCCGACGGGGCCGGTGCGCCGACCGGCCGGGCCGCCGACGTCGTCGACGTGCTCGGACCCGCGCTCACGTCGTTCCTCGCGCTGACCGTCGTCTCGTCTGTCGCCTCCGGTGGCGGCCGCGAGCTGGTCTCGCGCGAGCAGGGCGTGGCGTTCCCGGTCAGCCCGGTGAGCGACCACCTCGGCGCGCTCCTCATGGCACCGCTCAACGTCGCGTGGCTGGTGCAGGGCTGGGTCCTGCTCGGCGCGACGGCGTACGCCGTCGGTGCGGACCGGGTCTGGCTCGCCCAGCCGCTGGTGATGCTCTGGCTGGCCGTCGCCACTGCCGCCGGGCAGGTGGTCGGCTGGACGATGGAGGCGGTACGCCGCGGCCCACACGGCGTGCTCGTCTTCCGGTCGGTCTCGGCCGGCGCGGGACTCGTGCTCGCCGCCGTTGTGCTGGCGGACCGGCTCGTCCCGCTGCTGGACGCGTCGCCGGCCAACGCCCTCGTCACCGCCGCGCGGGACGGTGCCGGCGTGCGATGGCTGCTCGCGCTGGTCCTGCTCGGCGTCGGCGTGCTCGCCCTGGTCCTCGCCGGAGCCTGGCCGGCCGCGGTCGCGTCCCGCCGGCTCCCGCGCGACGAGGCCCGGCTGGAGTCCACGACCCACGCCGCCCGGCCGAACCCGGCCTCGGACGCCGTGGCGCTGGCCCGCGTCGACCTGGCGTCGATCGTCCGCTCGGTGCCGCTGCGCCGCGGCATGATCACGCTCTCGCTGCTGCCCGGCGTCGTCGCCCTGGTCGGCGGCCTCAGCTGGACCAGCCTGGTCCTGATGCCGGGCCTGGTCGCCTCCGGCGCGGGCCTGCTGTTCGGCGTCAACGCATGGTGCCTCGACGCCCGCGGCGCCCTGTGGCGGGAGAGCCTTCCGGTCCACGCGGCCACCGCGTTCCGGGTCCGCGCCGGGGTCCTGACCGGACTGCTGCTGGCCTGCTCCGCGCTCACCCTGGTGATGGGCGCGGTCCGGGCCGGGACGCCGACCGCCGGCGAGGTGACCGCGGTGCTCTCCGCCTGGCTCGTGGTCTGCGTCCAGGTGGTCGCGGCGTGCCTCCACTGGTCGGTGCGCAGCCCGTTCCCGGTCGACCTGCGCAGCGCCCGCGCGACGCCCGCTCCGCCGGCGGTGATGGTCGGCTACTCCGGCCGGCTCGCCCTCGTGACCACGCTGGTCGGGATGCTGTTCTCCGGCTTGTCCGTGCTGCCCTGGTGGGTCAGCCCGGTGGTCGGTGCCCTCTTCGTCGCCTGGTCGCTGCGCCGGCTGGCCCGGGCGCACCGGGCGTGGGAGGACCCGCAGGTCCGGTCCCGGGTCGTGGTCACGGTCGCCGCCTGACGGCCACGTCGTATGACGCCCGCCGAGGGGAACAGCAGGGTCAGCGGTCGGTCGCGGTGAGGATCCGCGTGCAGGCGGCGAGGTCCTGGCGGAACCCGCCGGTCCCGATGGGCTTCGTGCCGGCGTAGAAGGCGACGAGGGAGGCCCGCCACTCGTCGGTGTCGAGTCCCTTGAGGCAGTCGGCGTAGTCGTCGAGGTCCTTCGCGGACGCCTTCGGGTGGTCGCGCTCCTGGTCGAGCGAGATCGCGTCGAAGTCCGCGCAGTCGAGGCGCGCGGACGCCAGCCCGCGGGCCACCTCGCGGGACGTCGTGCGGTCGCCGGACAGGAGCGCCCGCACCTTCTCGCGGCGTACGTCGAGGTTCCGCGCGAGCAGCTGCTCCGCCACCAGGGCGTCGGTGCCGACCTCGCCCACCCACGTCTCGGCGACGCAGCCGGACGCGTCGCGCTCGGCCTCCCCGCCCTGCGGCTGCACCAGCGCGGGGGCGAGGTTGTCGGCCGCACGCTGCTCGTCGTCGCTGAGGTCCGAGCAGCCGGCCAGGGCCGTCGTACCGACCGCGATCGCCGCCACCACGACGGCGGCGAGGCGGGTGCTGGCGGGCATGGCGTCACCGTATCCGGAACACGTTCCACCCACCCTCGCGTGGGCCACTAGGTTGGCACGCATGGACTTCGCCCCGTCACCCCGCGCTGCCGACCTGACCGCGCGGGTCGCCGCGTTCATGGCCGAGGAGATCGCCCCGGTCGAGGCCGACTACCACCGCGACCTGGCCGCGGCCCGCCGCGACGGGGACCCGTGGCAGCCGCTCCCCGTGATCGGGGAGCTCAAGCAGAAGGCGCGGACCCGGGGTCTCTGGAACCTCTTCCTGCCCGCCGAGCACGCGGGGGAGTACGCCGCGCGGTTCGGCACCGACGGCGGCACGGGGCTGAGCAACGTCGACTACGCCCCGATCGCCGAGCTCACCGGTCGGTCCGCGATCGCGCCGCTGGTCCTCAACTGCAACGCCCCCGACACCGGCAACATGGAGGTGCTGCTGCGGTACGGCTCGCAGGAGCAGAAGGACCGGTGGCTCGAGCCGCTGCTCGACGGCCGGATCCGCAGCGCGTTCGGCATGACCGAGCCCGGCGTCGCGTCCTCCGATGCCACCAACATGGAGGCCACCGCGGTCCTCGACGGCGACGAGGTCGTGGTCAACGGTCGCAAGTGGTGGACCACCGGCATCGGCAACCGCGACTGCAAGGTCATCATCTTCATGGGGCTCAGCGACCCCGACGCCGACCGCCACCACCGGCACACGATGGTGCTGGTGCCGACCGACGCGCCGGGCGTGAAGGTCGAGCGGATGCTCACCACGATGGGCATCCAGGACGAGCCGCTCGGGCACGGCGAGGTGTCGTTCACCGACGTCCGGGTGCCGGTCGCCAACATCATCAGCGGACCGGGGGAGGCGTTCGCGATCGCCCAGGGCCGGCTCGGACCGGGGCGGGTGCACCACTGCATGCGGCTGATCGGGCTGGCCGAGGCGGCGCTCGAGGCAGCCTGCAGGCGAGGCCTGGAGCGGACCGCGTTCGGCAAGCCGCTGGTCAACCTCGGCGGCAACCGGGAGCGGATCGCCGACGCCCGGATCGCCATCGACGCAACCCGGCTGCTGGTGCTCAACGCTGCCTGGAAGCTCGACCAGGGCGGGCCGCTGAACGCGCTCTCGGAGGTCAGCCAGATCAAGGTCGCCGCCCCGAACATGGCGCAGCAGGTCATCGACTTCGCGATGCAGATCCACGGTGGTGCCGGCCTCTCCGACGACTTCCCGCTCGCCGACGCGTGGACCAACGCGCGCACGCTCCGGCTCGCCGACGGGCCGGACGAGGTGCACCGAGGCATGGTCGCGCGGCTCGAGCTGGCGAAGCACCGGTGACCGCCACGTCCGCCCGGGTGCTGGTCACGGGCGCCGGCTCCGGGCTCGGTGCGGCCCTGGCCCACGCCTTCGGGGCCCGCGGCGACCGGGTGCTCGCCACCGACCGCAGCGAGGAGGGGCTGGCCGGGTTCGGCCACCGGCTGCGCCTCGACATCACCTCCGACGACGACTGGGCCGCGGCCCGGGCGTGGGTCGAGCGGGAGTGGGGCGGGCTCGACGTGCTGGTCAACAACGCGGGTGTCGCGGGCGGCGGCCGGATCGACGTCGCGCCGCTGGAGGAGTGGGCGCCGCTGGTCGAGGTCAACCTGCTCGGCACGGTCCGCGGAACCCGCACGTTCGTGCCGGTGTTCAAGGAGCAGCGGTCCGGCACGATCGTCAACGTGGCCTCGCTGGCCGGGCTCGTGCACCCGGCCGGCATGGCGTCCTACAACGCGGTGAAGGCGGCGGTCGTCGCGTTCACCGAGACCGCAGGCCACGAGCTCGCGGCGTACGGCGTGCACTGTGCGGTGGTCTGCCCGTCGTACTTCCGGACCAACCTGATGGCCGGGATGCGGGGCGCCGACCAACGCGTCGGTGAGGTGGTCGCCGGGCTGGTGGAGCGGTCGCCGTTCTCCGCCGCCGACATCGCCGCCGCCGTCCTCGCCGGGATCGATCGGCGTGACGAACTCATCATTCCGGACGAAGCCGCACGAAAGGCATGGTTGCTCAAGCAGAATGACCGAGCGGCGTACGACGCCGTGATGCGACAGCAGGCCGCCAAACTGAACCAGGTGACGTAGTGGTCCCCTCCCCCCAGGACACCCACGGCTCCGACGCCGGCAACCCCGCCCGCGCGGTGCGCGACGAGGACGCCTTCGACGTCGACGCGGTCGCGGCATGGTTGCGCGACCACGCCGCCCCTGCGTTCGCCGGCGTCGTCGACGGCAAGCCGGAGGTCCGCCAGTTCCCCGACGGCGCCTCGAACCTCACCTACCTGCTGCGCTACCCCGACGGTGACCTGATCCTGCGCCGCCCGCCGTCCGGCCGGAAGGCGAAGGGCGCCCACGACATGAGCCGCGAGTTCCGGGTGCAGTCCGCGCTCGCCCCGGTCTTCCCGCTGGTGCCCCGGATGGTCGGGTTCTGCGAGGACCACACGGTGCTCGGCTCCGACTTCTACGTCATGGAGCGCGTCGACGGCACGATCCTGCGCCAGGACTTCCCGCCCGGCCTCGACCTGTCCGTGCGCGACGTCTCGACGCTGTGCGCCAACGCGGTCGACGTCCTCGTCGACCTGCACCGGGTCGACCCATGCACGCCGGGGCTGGCGGAGTTCGGCAAGGGCCCCGGGTACGTCGACCGGCAGGTCGGCGGCTGGGTGCACCGCTTCCGGCAGGCCCGCACCGAGGACGTCGGCGAGTTCGCCGAGGTCACGTCGTGGCTGGAGGAGCACCAGCCCGAGGACGCCGGCTACTGCCCGATCCACAACGACTTCCGCTTCGACAACCTGGTCCTGGCGCCCGACGACCCGCTGCGCATCGTCGGGGTACTCGACTGGGAGATGGCCACTCTCGGGGACCCCTTGATGGACCTGGGCTGCACGCTGGCGTACTGGGTGCAGGAGGACGACGACGAGTTCTTCCACCAGTTCCGCCGGCAGCCGACGACCGCCCCGGGCATGTGGAGCCGGGCCGAGGTGGTCGGCTACTACGCCGAGCAGACCGGGCTCGCGGTCACCCCGGAGCAGTGGCGCTTCTACGAGGCGTTCGGGCTGTTCCGGCTCGCGGTGATCTCCCAGCAGATCTACTACCGCTACTTCCACGGCCAGACCCACAACCCGGCGTACGCCGTCTTCGGTCAGGCCACGTCGTACCTCGCGAACCGCGCCCGGGGGGTGATCGGCTGATGGGCCAGCTGCTGCTCGTGCGCCACGGCCAGGCCTCGTGGGGCGGCGACGACTACGACGTGCTCTCCCCGCTCGGCTGGGAGCAGTCGCGCATGCTCGGGCTGGCGTTCGCCGGCCGCGAGCTGGTGCCGGAGGTGGTCGTCCAGGGTGGGATGCGCCGGCACCGGGAGACCGCGACGGGCGTGTCCGAGGCGGCCGGCTGGGACCTCCCGACGCCGGTGAACGACCCCGGCTGGAACGAGCTCGACCACATCGGCGTGCTCGCCGCGCAACGCACCCCGGTCTTCGCCGGCCCGGAGCCGACACCCGCGGAGTTCCAGGAGTGGTTCGAGCTGGCCACCGCGCGGTGGGCGGCCGGAGAGCCCGGCGAGTACGTCGAGACGTTCGCCGACTTCACGGCCCGGGTCGCCGAGTCGATGGAGAGGACGGCGGACCTGGTCGGCGCCAACGCGACCGCGGTGGTCTTCACCTCCGGCGGCGCGATCTCGTGGGTCGCCGCGTCGCTGCTGCTCGGTCCCGACGCGCCGCCGGAGCACGCGGTCCACCTGTGGACCAACCTCAACCGCGTGGTCGTGAACACCTCGGTCACCAAGGTCGTGGTCGGTCGTCGCGGCCCGACCCTGGTCTCGTTCAACGAGCACGTGCACCTCGAGAGCGACGGGCTCAGCTACCGCTGACCGGTCCGCGACTCAGAACAGGCACCAGTCCGACGTCCACGTGGCCGGGCTCGCCTGCAGGGCCTGCACCAGCCGCAGACCCGGCAGGAGCAGGGGCACCAGGCCCAGGACGACCAGGCGGGTGCGGTGCGGACTGCGCAGGATCGCGAGCACCCACGGCAGCGCCGCGACCGCGACCACGCCGGCGAACGACCAGCGGGCCGTCCGGAGCGCCTCGGCGGTCGTCGGCTCGTGGCAGACGCCTGTGGTCATGAACTCGATCACGACCGTGGCGGCGAAGGTGGCCGCTGCGCCGGCCACGGTCGCGAGGACGACGACCATCCACCAACCGAGGCTCCAGTCGGTCAGCTCCCGGAGGTCGAGCAGGTCGGTGTCGCGGTACTCCGTCATGTCGTGTCCTCTCATCCCGGTCGGCTCAGAGCTGGAACAGGCCCGGCTCAGAACTGGAACAAGCACAGGGTCCAGTCCGACCGGGGCTGGCCGAGCATGGCCACCACGGCCATCAGGGGCAGCGCGACGGCTGGCAGGCCGAGTGCGACGAACCGGCCCGCGTGCTGCCGCCAGAGAACCGCGGGCACGGCCCACGCAGCGACCAGGGCGACCGCCAGCACGACGAGCACGAGCCGGCCGGTGCGGTAGCTCTCCGGGGACGCGATCGCCTGGCAGCCGCCCGCGTTGTCGGCGAACACCACCGCCGCCGCGATCAGGCCCAAGGCCGTGGTGAACAGGGCGGCGGCGACCCCGGCGACCCACTGGCTCCAGTGCCAGCCGGTGGTCCGGGGTGAGCTCTCGGTCGTCATGCCCTCACCCTCGCCCAGCGCCGCGGGCGGGTGCATGGGTCGGCGTACTCAGGTCACCCGGGTGACGTACTCGACTCGCCCAACGGCACCATGCACGCGCTGCTCACCGGTGCGCCCTCGCAGCACGGGCGGATGTAGCCGCACCGGTCGCACCGCGAGTGGGACGTCTCCCACCGCATCTGCGCCCCGCAGCTGTCGCACTCCATGGCATCCACGACCGTGGCCTCCCCTCGCGAGCTCCGGCTGCCGAGGCTAGCCGTCGGCACCCTCCGGGACCGCCCACCGCGCCGGGCGCCCCTGGTTCNCCCCGCAGCTGTCGCACTCCATGGCATCCACGACCGTGGCCTCCCCTCGCGAGCTCCGGCTGCCGAGGCTAGCCGTCGGCACCCTCCGGGACCGCCCACCGCGCCGGGCGCCCCTGGTTCCGAGACGGCGCTGGCGCGCCTCCTCAACCAGCGGGCGGGCTCCGGCGGTTGAGGAGCGAGCGCCAGCGAGCGTCTCGAAACCGGCGGTCTCCGGGTCCGGAGGATCAGATCAGCTTCTTGTACACCGGCATCGGGGCGTGCCGCAGGACGACGCTCATCGGGGCCCACGGGAGCGGGGGCACGTGGGCGGAGTCCTTCTCCTTCTCGATCGCGGACACCATCGCCCGCACGCCCTTCTCGGTGGAGACCAGCAGCGGGCTCTTGTTGCCCTCGTTCATCTCCGAGGCGATCCAGCCGGGGTAGAGCACGGTCACCTTGATCGGACCCCCGTGCAGCTCGGCGCGCAGGCCCTCGGCGAGGTGGGCGACCCCGGCCTTGGTCGCGGCGTACGTCGCCATGGACCGCGGCATCCCGCGCACCGCCGACATCGAGGACACCATGACGAGGTGCCCGCGCTCCTGGCGGCGGAAGATCTCCATCGCGGCCTCGGTCTGGGCTAGCGCGCCGACGAAGTTGGTGACCGCGGTCTCGCGGTTCGCGTCGTACCCTCCGGTGCCGAGCGGGGCGCCCTTGCCGAGCCCGGCGTTGACGACGACCCGGTCGATCGAGCCCAGCTCCTCGGCGAAGGAGCGGAACACCGTGAACACGGCGGCGTCGTCGGTCACGTCCAGCGCGCGTACGGCGATCCGGCAGCCGGGGTGCCGCTCCAGCAGGTCCGCCTTGAGGTCCTCGAGCCGGTCGAGGCGCCGCGCGCACAGGGCCAGGTCGTAGCCCAGGTCCGCGAACTGACGGGCCATCTCGGCGCCCAGCCCGCTGCTCGCCCCGGTGATCAGGATCGTCTTCGCCATGAGCCGCATCCTCGCAGTACCGTCGGGACCATGACTGGCCGCATCGTGCATTTCGAGATCCCCTTCGACGACGGCGAGAGGGCCCGTGAGTTCTACCGCGAGGCGTTCGGCTGGGAGCTGATGGAGCTCCCGGACATGAACTACACCCTCGTCACCACCGGACCCTCGGACCCGACCACCGGGCCCACCGAGCCGGGCTTCATCAACGGCGGGATGCAGCAACGCGACCCGGCCACGGTCGGCGCGCCGGTGCTGGTCATCGACGTCGAGGACATCGAGGCCACGCTGGCCCGGATCGAGGAGCTCGGCGGCTCGACCCTCGTCGGCCGGACCGAGGTCGGCGGCATGGGGTGGTCGGCGTACTTCCGTGACGGCGAGGGCAACGTCGTCGGGCTCTGGCAGTCGCTCGCCTCCGACGCCTGACCCGCCGGCGTCGCGCGCGACGACGCTCAGCCCGGCCGGGACGGGTCGTGCTGGTGGATGACGACCGTGCCCAGGATCTTGTCGGTGAGGGTCTGGTTCCTCGGGTCCCACAGCGGCCACAGGTAGTCGAGCATCAGGCAGCTGTTGAGCAGGCCGTGCAGCAGCCAGCGGGCCACGGCGTTGCCGACGCCCATCGGCCGCCCGTCCACTTCGCGCAGGACGCGGATCCCGACCTTGCGCTTGCCGAAGGTCCAGCCGGTGCGGCCCTGGTCGAACCAGATGTTGCGGAACACCAGGTAGAAGCCCCAGGCGTACGCCGCGAGCAGCACCAGCACGCCGCCGACGATCAGCGCGGTGGCCGCACCGCCCTCGCCGGTCGCGCCGCCGACGGCGAGCAGCACCGCACCGCCCGCCATCGCCGCGAGCGCGGGAAGCACCACGACGATGTCCCAGAGGTAGCCGGCGACCCGGCGGCCCCAGCTCGCATAGCCGCCGGGCGGGACCGGCGGGCCGTACGCCGGGTGGCCCGGGCCGCCGTGCTGCAGTGCGCCGTTAGGGGGAGCGCCGTTAGGGGGAGCGCCGTACGGCGGCGGGTGCGGCGACATGGAGGTCTCCTCGGCTGGCCCGCGGTGGCGGGCGTCGGGCGGGTCGCGGGGAACCCTCTCCGCCCGCCGGCGTCACGAAACCCCGGGAGGACGTTCACCGACGGCATGCATACGTGGTATACATACCCAGTACTCATCGACCACGGGGGCGATGAGTGGGCTGATCGGGGACGCGCATGTCGGTGAAGCAGGCCTTGCTGGCACTCCTGGAGCAGGGGCCGATGTACGGCTACCAGCTCCGGGTCGAGTTCGAGACCCGCACCGGGTCGACCTGGCCGCTGAACGTCGGTCAGGTGTACACCACGCTGAACCGTCTCGAGCGCGACGGCCTCGTCGCGGGGGAGGGCGTCGACGACGACGGGCACGTGGTCTACCGGATCACAGACGAGGGCCGGGACGAGGTGGCCGCCTGGTTCACCACGCCGGTCGCGCGCACCCAGCCGCCCCGCGACGAGCTGGCGATCAAGCTCGCGCTCGCGGTGACGGTCCCGGGGGTGGACGTCGGGACCGTCATCCAGCGCCAGCGCACCGCCACCATGGTCGCGCTGCAGGACTACACCCGGCTCAAGCGGGCCGGACGCGCGGCCAACCCCGCCCGCCCCGACGACATGGCCTGGAGCCTGGTCCTCGACTCGCTGGTCTTCGTCGCCGAGGCCGAGATCCGCTGGCTCGACCACTGCGAGGCCCGGCTCCGGCGGGCCGTGCGCACCGCCGAGAACACCGCCACCTTCGAGGCCGGCCAGCCGCGAGAGGTCAACCGGTGAACGCGACCCTGCACCTCGACGACGTCACCCGGGTCCACGGCAGCGGACCGACCGAGGTCCACGCGCTGCGCGGGGTCTCGTTCCGTGCGCACGCCGGCGAGCTGGTGGCCGTGATGGGCCCGTCCGGTTCCGGCAAGTCCACCCTGCTCACCCTGGCCGGCGGCCTCGACACCCCGACCGCCGGTCGGGTGGTCGTCGACGGTGTCGACCTCGCGGCGCTCGGCGGGGCCGGGCGCGCCCGGATGCGGCGTACCTCGATCGGCTACGTCTTCCAGGACTTCAACCTGATCCCGGCGCTCACCGCCGCCGAGAACGTCGCGCTCCCGCGCGAGCTCGACGGCCAGCGCAGCCGGGCGGCGCGCAAGGCGGCGCTGGCGGTCCTCGAGGAGGTCGGCATCCCCGAGCTCGCCGACCGGTTCCCCGACGAGATGTCCGGCGGACAGCAGCAGCGGGTCGCCATCGCGCGGGCCGTGGTCGGCGAGCGCCGGCTGATCCTCGCCGACGAGCCGACCGGAGCCCTCGACACCGACACCGGCGAGGAGATCCTGCGGCTGCTTCGGGCCCGCTGCGACGCCGGCGCCACCGGTGTCCTCGTCACCCACGAGGCCCGGCACGCCGCCTGGGCGGACCGGGTGGTCTTCCTGCGCGACGGCGTGGTCGTCGACGAGTCCGGCGCGGACCCGGTCGACGCCCTGCTCGAGCCCGGGATGAGCCGCTGATGCGCGCCCTCTCGGGCTGGCGGCCGTCGCTGCGGATGGCGTGGCGCGAGGTGCGGCGCTCCCGCGGCCGCAGCATCCTGGTCCTGGTGATGATCGCGTTGCCGGTGCTGGCGGTCACCGCCGCCGACATCGTCATCGCGACCCAGGACGTCTCCGGCGTGGAGTCGATGGACCGGAGGATCGGCGCTGCCGACGCCTCGGTGTCGTTCACGACCGGCGCCGGACGGGTGATCCAGGCGTTCGACCCGGACGACGGCATGACCTGGGACTCGGAGAGCGACAAGCCGGCGCCGGGGGTCGCGGACGTACGCCGGGCGCTCGGGCGCGACGTACGCACGGTGGAGCGCTGGGAGGGCTCCACCGTGGTCTCCACCGACAAGGGCCGCACCGACGCGCTGGCGGCCGAGGTCGACCTGGCCGATCCGCTGACGGCGGGGCTCTACGACCTCACCGACGGCCGCTGGCCGCGGACCGAAGACGAGGTCGTCGTCAACGCCGACCTGGCCTCGCGCGGCCCGGGGCTGGGTGAGGAGGTCGAGCTCGCGTCGGGCGACGTGCGCCGGGTGGTCGGCATCGCCGAGTCCACGACGTACCGCAGCCATCCCAGCATCGCCGGGCCGGTCGGCTCCTTCGGGCTGTCCGAGCGCACGACCGACCACACCTGGCTGCTCGGCGCCGGACCGGTCACCTGGGACGACGTGCTGGCGCTCAACGCGCTCGGGGGGACCGTCGTGTCCCGGGCCGTGATCGCCCACCCGCCGCCGGACTCCGTGCTCGACCCCGAGATCGCGTCCTGGGCCGGGGGCACCGACGACGCCTGGCTGGCGATCGTCGCGCTGGTCGTGGTGATGGCACTGCTCGAAGTCGTGCTGCTGGCCGGGCCGGCGTTCGCGGTGACCGCGCGGCGGCAGTCGCGGACGCTCGCGCTGATGGCCGCGGCCGGAGGGACGCCGCGCCAGGGGCGCCGGGCGGTCCTGGCCCACGGACTGGTCCTCGGCAGCCTGGCCGCGGTGCTGGGCGTCGGGCTCGGCATCGTGGCCGGACGGCTGGCGGTGCCGGTCGCTCAGCGGTGGGACAGCACCTGGTTCGGGCCGTTCGACGTGCCCTGGCCGCACCTGCTCGGCATCGCCTGCTTCGGCCTGCTCGGCGCGATCCTGGCCGCGGTGGTGCCGGCGTGGATCGCGTCCCGCCAGGACGTGGTGGCGGTGCTCGGCGGGCGCCGGGGCGACCGCAAGGCCTCGCTCCGCTCACCGATCCTCGGTGTCGTGCTGCTCGGTGCCGGCGTCGCGGGGGCGGCGTACGGCGCCCGCTCGACCAGCAACGGCGAGTTCGCCATCGCCGCGTCTGCCGTGGTGGCGGTGCTCGGCATGATCCTGCTGGTCCCGCTCGTCGTGGTCACCCTCGCCCGGGTGGCCCGCCGGCTCCCGCTGGTGCTGCGCTACGCCGTCCGGGACGCCGCCCGGCACCGCACGCGCACGGTCCCCGCCGTCGCCGCGGTGGCGGCGACGGTCGCCGGCGTGGTGGCGCTCGGCATCGCGCTGAGCAGTGACGAGCTCGAGAACCGCGCGACGTACGTGCCGCAGGTGCCGATGGGTGACGGCGTGGTCAGCTTCGGCTGGAACACCGATGCCACTGCCGCCGACGCGGACGCCGTGGTCGCGGCCGCGGAGAAGTCGGTTCCCGGGCTGCGGGCGACCGCGGTGCAGGGGGTGCAGACGGACCGGCCGGACGGCAGCTACACCTTCCTCTCCTTCGCTGCTCCCGGTGGTCCGCAGCAGCTCCTCTCGTCGTACGGCGGCACGTTCGGGAGCGACGTGCTGGTGGCCGATCGCGTGCCGCCCGGCGACCATCTCGGCATCGACGCGGCGGGCCGGGAACGAGCCGACTCCGCGCTCGCGGCCGGAGGGGTGGTGGCGCTCGCCGACGGCCGCCTCGTCGATCAGGTGGCCGGCCTCGACCGGGTCCGGGCCCGCGTGGAGGAGATGGATGCCGAGGGCCAGCCGGGCGCCGTCCGCAAGCGGACGTTCCCCGGAGCAGTGGTCACGACCGGCAGCCATTCGATCGGGCCGCAGGCGATCGTCTCGCCCGCCGCAGCACGCCGACTGGGCGTCCCGGTGGTCCCGGCCAACGTCCTGCTCGACGGCGCGTCGATCGGTCGAGGACAGCAGCGCGACCTCGACGAGGCGGTGTCGGCGGTCGCCGACCAGGCGTCGGTCTACGTCGAGCGTGGCTACCGGGCGTCCGGGGAGACGGTGGTGGTCCAGCTGGTGCTCGCCGCGCTCGGCGCCGTGCTGATGCTGGGCGGCACGCTGACCGCGACGTTCCTGGCGCTCTCCGACGCGCGTCCGGACCTGGCGACCCTGGGCGCGGTGGGTGCTTCTCCGCGCAAGCGTCGCGGTGTCGCGGCGTCGTACGCGTTGGTGGTGGGGCTGGTCGGCGCGGTGCTCGGCGCGGCGGTGGGCTTCATCCCGGGCATCGCGGTGACCTACCCGCTCACCGGCAACTCCTGGGACCTCGGTGGGACAGCCGCGTCGCACTACCTCGACGTGCCGTGGCTGCTGATCGGCGGACTCGTGGTGGTGCTGCCACTGCTGACCGCCGGCATCGTCTGGGTCAGCGCCCGGCCCCGGCTGCCGATGGTGGCGCGACTCGACTGAACATTAAAAGTCAGGCTTGACTGTTTCTTTGTGTGGTACGACGATGGGTGGATGACCACGACCCGCGTGCCGCAGGAGGAGCGCACCCGCGCCATGCGGCAGCGCCTGCTCGATGCCTGCGTCGAGTGCCTGGTCGAGCGTGGCTGGAGCGGCACGTCGACCACGCTGGTCTCGCAGCGGGCCGGGGTCAGTCGCGGTGCGCAGCTGCACCACTTCCCGACCAAGAACGACCTCGTGGTCGCGGCGGTCAGCCACCTCGCCGAGGTGCGCGGGCGGGAGCTGGCCGCAGCGGCGGCGTCGGTCCCGCAGGGCGCGCGACGTACCCGCGCGGTGCTCGGGATGCTGGCCGACCACTTCACCGGCCCGGTGTTCACGGCCGCGCTCGAGCTGTGGGTCGCGGCCCGCACCGACGAGCAGCTCCACGCCGCGGTCGCGCCGCTCGAGCAGCGGGTCGGCCGGGAGACGCACCGGATGACCGTCGAGCTGCTCGGGGTGGACGAGTCCCGACCGGGCGCCCGGGAGCTGGTGCAGGCAACGCTCGACCTGGTCCGCGGCCTCGGCCTGGCCAACACCATCCGCGACGACCGCGCGCGCCGCGGCCGCATCCTCGACCAGTGGGCGCGCACCCTCGACCTCGCCCTCCAGGAGCCCTCATGAGCACCACCATCCTCGAGTCCGTGCTGGCCGACCTCGCGGCCGAGAGCGAGCGACTGGAGTCGCTGGTGTCCGGGCTGGACGAGTCCGGCTGGCGCACCCCGACCCCCGCCGAGGGCTGGGACGTCGCCACGCAGGTCGCGCACCTGGCCTGGACGGACGAGGCGGCGGTGGCCGCGGCCACCGACAAGGCCCGGTGGGACGCGCTGGTGCTGGAGGCGCTCGGCGACCCCGACGGCGCGATGGACACGGCTGCCCTGGCCGGAGGCGCGGTCCCGCCCGACGAGCTGCTCGCCCGCTGGCGGGTGTCGCGGGCCGCCCTGGCCACGGCGCTGCGGGATCGGCCGGACGGGGAGAAGATCCCGTGGTACGGCCCGCCGATGTCGGCCACCTCGATGGCCACTGCCCGGTTCATGGAGACCTGGGCGCACTCCCTCGACGTGCACGAGGGGCTCGGTGCCGAGGTCGAGGTGTCCGACCGGATCCGGCACGTCGCCCACCTCGGGGTCCGCACCCGCAGGTTCTCGTACGCCGCCCGCGGGCTCGAGGCGCCGGCCGACGAGCCGCGGGTCGAGCTGACCGCGCCGTCCGGCGAGGTCTGGGCCTGGGGCCCGGAGGACGCGACGCAGACCGTCACCGGCCCGGCGTACGACTTCTGCCGGCTGGTCACCCAGCGCATCCACCGCGAGGACACCGCCCTGGTCGCCACCGGCGCCGACGCCGAGCAGTGGCTCGCGATCGCGCAGGCGTTCGCCGGGCCGCCGGGAGAGGGGCGGGAGCGCGCATGAGTGGCGGGGAGTCGGCAGGATTCCCCGGTCGACCGGGGAATCCTGCAGATGACAGGCAGAATTCCGGCCGACAAGTACCAGAACTGCCTGTCGAGTCCGTGCGGATCGGGAACTGCTCGGGGTTCTACGGCGACCGGCTCTCGGCGATGCGGGAGATGCTCGAGGGGGCCCCCGATGATCGGCACAGTCTGGACGTCCTGACCGGCGACTACCTCGCCGAGCTGACCATGCTGATCCTCGGCAAGGACACGATGAAGGACCCGTCGCTGGGGTACGCACGGACCTTCGTCAGGCAGGTCGAGGACTGCCTCGGTCTCGCGCTGGAGCGCGGCGTTCGGATCGTGTCAAACGCAGGCGGGCTGAACCCGGCCGGGCTCGCCGCCCGGCTGCGCGAGGTCGCGAGGGGGCTCGGTCTCGACCCGGCGATCGCGTACGTCGAGGGCGACGACCTGCGCGGCACCGACCTCGGCTTCCCCGGGGCGCTCACCGCCAACGCCTACCTCGGCGGCTTCGGGATCGCCCGCGCGCTGGAGCAGGGTGCCGACGTCGTCGTCACCGGACGGGTGACGGACGCAAGCCTGGTCGTCGGGCCGGCCGCCGCCTACCACGGCTGGAAGCCCGACGACCTCGACGCGCTGGCCGGTGGTGTGGTGGCGGGACACGTCGTCGAGTGCGGGACGCAGGCCACCGGCGGCAACTTCTCGGGCTTCGCGACCCTGCCGCACACCGGCCTCCCGCTCGGCTTCCCGATCGCGGAGGTCGCCGCCGACGGGTCGTCGGTCATCACCAAGCACCCCGGCACCGGCGGTGCAGTCACCGTCGACACCGTGACCGCCCAGCTGTTCTACGAGATCCAGGGGCCGCGCTACCTCGGACCCGACGTCACCGCCCGTCTGGACACGATCGCGCTGGAGCAGATCGGCGAGGACCGGATCGCCATCACCGGGGTCCGCGGCGAGGCGCCGCCCCGGCAGCTCAAGGTCGGCGTCAACGAGCTCGGTGGCTTCCGCAACACCGTCGAGCTCGTGCTCACCGGCCTCGACGTCGAGGGCAAGGCGGAGTGGGTGCGCGCCCAGCTCGACGCCGCGCTCGGCGACCCCGGCCCCGCGACCGTCACCTGGTCGACGGTGACCCCGCCGCCCGCGGACGCGGGCACCGAGGAGGCGGCGTCCTACCTGCTGCGGTGCACGGTCATGGACCAGCAGGCCGACCCAGTGGGAAGGCGGTTCACCGCGGCGGCCGTGGAGCTCGCCCTGGCGTCGTACCCCGGGTTCACGATGACTGCCCCACCGGCCGCGCCCACGCCGTACGGCGTCTACCGCCCCGCGTACGTCGACCGCACCGCCGTCATCCACACCGTCGTGCACGCCGACGGCACCCGCGAGACGGTGCCCGACCCGACGACGTTCGGGGACGAGGCGCCCCCGGAGGATGGCCGGCGCCCCTCGCCGTACCCCGCCCCGACGCCGCGGCTCACCCGCTCCCTGCCGCTCGGCACCTTCGTGCACGCGCGCTCCGGGGACAAGGGCGGCGACGCCAACCTCGGGCTCTGGGTCGGCCACGACGACTCCGGGTCGTACGCCGAGCGCGTGACCTGGCTGTCGAAGCTGATCACCCCCAAGAAGATCCGCGAGCTGGTGCCGGAGGCCGCCGACCTCGAGGTCGAGGTCTACCTCCTGCCGAACCTCGGAGGCGTCAACGTCATCCTGCGCGGGCTGCTCGGCGAGGGCGTCGCCGCCTCGACCCGGTTCGACCCGCAGGCCAAGGGCCTCGGCGAGTGGGTGCGCTCGCGGACCGTCGCGATCGAGGAGAGTCTTCTATGAGTGGTTTCGACACGCTCGCCGGCGCTCGCTCCTCAACCACCGAGGCTGCGTTGCGCGCCACCGCCGCAGAGTTCGTACGCCGCGAGGTCACACCCCACCTCCAGGACTGGGAGGACGCGGGCCAGGTCCCCCGCGAGCTGCACCTCGCCGCGGCGAAGCAGGGGCTGCTCGGGGTGTCGTTCCCGGAGTCGGTCGGGGGCGAGGGCGGCGACCTGCTCGACTCGGTGGCGGTGACCGAGTCGATGCTGGAGGCCGGCGCGTCCAGCGGGCTGCTGGCCGCCCTGTTCACCGGTGGCATCGCGCTCCCGCACCTGGCCGCCAACGGGTCGCCCGACCTCGTCGACCGGTTCGTCCGTCCGACGCTGGCCGGGGAGAAGATCGGCTCGCTCGCGATCACCGAACCCGGCGGCGGGTCCGACGTCGCCGGCATCACCACGAAGGCGGTCCGCGACGGCGACCACTACGTGGTCGACGGCGCCAAGACCTTCATCACCTCCGGCATCCGCGCCGACTTCGTGACCGCCGCGGTGCGCACCGGCCGCCCCGGCCATGCCGGCGTCTCGCTGCTGGTGATCGAGAAGGGCACGCCCGGGTTCGCAGTGGAGGCCCCGTTGGCCAAGATGGGCTGGCACTGCTCCGACACCGCCTCGCTCGGCTTCACCGGCTGCCGGGTCCCCGTCGGCAACCTGGTCGGCGAGGAGAACACCGGGTTCTTCCAGATCGCCGAGCAGTTCGTCGTGGAGCGGATCGCGCTGGCCGTGCACGGCTACGGCATCGCCGCCCGGTCGCTGGCCCTCGCGGCGGCGTACGCGAAGGAGCGGGAGACGTTCGGCCGCCCGCTCGCCGACCGGCAGGTGATCCGGCACAAGCTGGTCGAGATGCACCGGCAGGTCGAGGTGGCCCGCACCTACACCCGCCACGTCGCGGCCCGCCACGTCGCCGGCGAGAACGTCGTCGCCGAGGCGTGCCTGGCCAAGCAGACCGCGGTCGACACCGCCGAGCACGTCTGCCACGAGGCGGTGCAGGTGTTCGGGGGCGCCGGCTACCTGCGCGGGACCGAGGTGGAGCGGCACTACCGCGACGCCCGGATCCTCGGCATCGGAGGAGGAGCGAACGAAGTGCTGACCGACCTGGCCGCGCGACTGCTGGGGTACACGTCATGACCGCCCCTGGTTTCGAGACGCTCGCTGGCGTTCGCTCCTCAACCGGCGGCGCGAACCGCCAGGCGATGCTGGCCAAGCTCGCCGACCTCGATGCCGAGCACGCGAAGGCGGTGGCCGGCGGCGGGGAGAAGTACGTCGAGCGCCACCACCGGCGCGGCAAGCTGCTGCCCCGCGAGCGGATCGAGCTGCTGGTCGACGAGGGCTCGGCGTTCCTCGAGCTGTCGCCACTGGCCGGCTGGGGGTCCGACTTCACCGTCGGCGCCTCGGTGGTGACCGGGATCGGCGTGATCGAGGGTGTGGAGTGCCTGATCACCGCCAACGACCCGACCGTGAAGGGCGGCGCGAGCAACCCGTGGACGGTGAAGAAGATCTTCCGCGCCTCGCAGATCGCCGAGGAGAACGGGCTGCCGACGGTCGCGCTGGTGGAGTCCGGCGGCGCCGACCTGCCGACCCAGAAGGAGATCTTCATCCCCGGCGGCCGGCTGTTCCGCGACATCACCCGCTCGTCGGCGATGAAGCTGCCGACCGTCGCGCTGGTCTTCGGTAACTCGACCGCCGGCGGTGCCTACGTGCCCGGCATGAGCGACTACACGGTGATGGTCAAGGAGCAGGCCAAGGTGTTCCTCGGAGGCCCGCCACTGGTGAAGATGGCCACCGGTGAGGAGTCCGACGACGAGTCCCTTGGTGGCGCCGAGATGCATGCGAAGGTCTCCGGGCTGGCCGACTACCTCGCCGAGGACGAGCACGACGCACTCCGGATCGGGCGGCGGATCGTGGCGCGGCTGAACTGGCGGAAGCCCCAGCAATTCCCCGGGCGTCCGGGGAATCCCTCCCCTGGCAGGGAAAGCATTCCCCGTCAGGGCATCGATTTCCCTGACCGGTCGACGTACGCCGAGCCCGACGCGGATCCTGACGAGCTGCTCGACCTGATTCCCACCGACCTCAAGGAGCCGTTCGACCCGCGCGAGGTCATCGCCCGGGTGGTCGATGGTGTGGGGGGCGACGGCGCCGGGGCCGGCAACGAGGTGGCCTTCGACGAGTTCAAGCCGCTGTACGGCGCGAGCCTGGTCACCGGCTGGGCGCGGATCCACGGCCACCCGGTCGGCATCCTCGCCAACGCGCAGGGCGTGCTGTTCTCCGAGGAGGCACAGAAGGCGACCCAGTTCATTCAGCTCGCCAACCAGGTCGACGTACCCCTGCTCTTCCTGCACAACACCACCGGCTACATGGTCGGCAAGGAGTACGAGCAGGGCGGGATCATCAAGCACGGCGCCCAGATGATCAACGCGGTCTCCAACTCCACGGTGCCGCACATCAGCGTGATCATGGGCGCGTCGTACGGCGCGGGGAACTACGGCATGAACGGCCGCGCCTACGACCCGCGCTTCCTCTTCACCTGGCCGTCCGCGAAGTCCGCGGTGATGGGGCCGCAACAGCTGGCCGGCGTCCTCTCGATCGTCGCGCGGGCCGCGGCGGAGGCGAAGGGCGCGCCGTACGACGAGGCCGGGGACGCCGCGATGCGTGAGTTCGTCGAGGCGTCTGTCGAGGAGCAGTCGCTGCCGTTCTTCCTGTCCGGGATGCTGTACGACGACGGGGTGATCGACCCGCGCGACACCCGCACCGTCCTCGGCATCTGCCTGTCCGTCATCGCCAACAAGCCGATCCGGGGCGCCGACGGCTACGGCGTCTTCAGGATGTGAGGCGCGTGCTCCGACGACCTACTGCCGGCAACCGCGGTTTCGAGACGCTCGCTGGCGCTCGCTCC
>NZ_SDKM01000054.1 GCF_004519545.1 Nocardioides guangzhouensis | reverse complement strand
GGCACCTCGACCAGCAAGACCGGGCACCTCGGCGGGGTCGGTCAGGTGACGGTGACGGGGTGGCGGACGACGGCGTCGAAGAAGTAGCCGTTGTCGTTGTACGGCGTCACGAGGGGCTGGGTGCGCCCGGCGGCATCCGTGGCGCGGGCCAGCAGCGTGTGCGACCCCTTCGCCGGGCGCTCCCAGGTGTGGCTCCACTGGGTCCACGCGTCGCGCAGCCCCCGGCGGAAGATCTCGGCCGGCCGCCAGGTGGTGCCGCCGTCGGCGCTCACGTCGACCCGGGTGACCGGGGCCGCGCCGCTCCAGGATCGGCCGTTGAGGACGACCCGGCGGCCGGCAGGCACCGACGCGTCCCACGGCAGCTCCCAGGCCGAGCGGACCGGGTTGACGGTCAGCGGCGGGCTGTCGGCCGGGTACGCGCCGCCGGTCATGCGGTACCACTTCGTGTTCCACGGCGAGGTGAGCTCGGTGTCGGCGACCTCCAGCGACCCGAGCCACTTGATGCTGGCGATGCCGACCCACCCGGGCAGGACGAGCCGGACCGGGTAGCCGTGGTCGGGCAGCAGCGGCTCGTCGTTCATGCCCCAGGCGAGCAGGGCGTCGTCGAGCGCCTTGGCGACCGGGAACGGCCGGCGGACCGCTCCGTAGCTCACGCCGCCGGTGACGTAGTCGGGGTCGAGCCCGGCAGCCTGGATCGACACCGCGTCGGGTGCGATGCCGACCCGGCGCAGCACGTCGCGCAGCCACACACCCTCCCAGGTCACGGCACCGACCGCGCCGAGGGTCCACGCGGTGCCCGCGGCGGGCGTGCCCTGCTGGGTGGCGAAGAAGGAGCGACCGTTGCCGGTGCACTCGTGGGTGGCGGTGAGCCGGGTGAGCGGGAGCCGGCGCAGGTCGGCGTACGACAGAGTCAGCGCCTCGGACTCCGCCCGCGGCTCGACGAGGCCGGTGCCGAAGACCCGCAGCCGCCAGGTGTCGCGGTCGATGGTCGGGGTGACGGTGTGGTTCCGGACGAAGAGCCGGGGCTGCTGGGTCCGGTAGGCGTGCCGCGAGACCGAGTCCCACCGCATCTCGGCGTTGGTGCCGAAGTCGGTGAACCAGGCCGGCGGCAGCGGCTTGCGGATGGCCGGTGCGCCGGCGACCGCACGGCCGACGGTGGGCCCGACCGGCACTCCGACTGCGGCGACGGCGCCGGCGGTCACGGCCCCGGCGAGGAAGGTACGGCGGGTGGCGGGCATGCCAAGGACCATAACACTATCGATTCACTAGACAATTCTCTCCGTGATCGTGTCGCCGAAGGGTGCGAGGATGCCGGGGTGGAGAAGCGCATCGGCGTCTGCAACCTCTGCGAGGCCATCTGCGGCCTCGAGCTCACCCTCGAGGACGGCCGGGTGACCGGCGTGCGGGGCAACCCCGCGGACCCCTTGTCCCGGGGGCACATCTGTCCCAAGGGCGTCGCGATCGCCGACATCCACGCCGACCCCGACCGGCTGCGTCGCCCGGTCCGGCGCGACGGCGACACCTGGACCGAGATCGGCTGGGACGAGGCGTTCGACCTCGTCGCCGACGGCATCGCGACGGTGGTCCGCCAGCACGGCGCCAACGCGCTGGGCATCTACCTCGGCAACCCCAACGCGCACTCGCTCGGCTCGATGACGCACGGCATCGCGATGGTGAAGTCGTTCCGCACCCGCAACCGGTTCAGCGCCACCTCGGTCGACCAGCTCCCCCACCAGCTGATCGCGCACCTGATGTTCGGGCACCAGCTGTTCCTGCCGGTCCCCGACATCGACCGCACGTCGTACTTCCTGGTCTTCGGGGGCAACCCGATGGCCTCCAACGGCTCGCTGATGACCGCCCCCGACTTCCCCAACCGGCTCCGCGACCTCAAGGCCCGGGGCGGCCGGATGGTGGTCTTCGACCCGCGGCGCACCGAGACCGCCAAGGTCGCCACCGAGCACCACTTCGTCCGGCCCGGCTCGGACGCGTTCGTGCTGCTCGCGATGGTGCACGTGCTGATCGACGGCGGCCTGGCCTCCGCGCCGGCGTACTCCCGCGGCCTGGCGGCGGTCGAGGAGGCGGTGCGCCCGTTCACCCCCGAGCGCGCCGAGCGGCACAGCGGGGTCCCGGCGGAGGAGATCCGCCGCGTGACCCGGGAGTACGCCGCCGCCGACGGGGCCGTCGCGTACGGCCGGGTCGGCGTCTCGACGCACCGGTTCGGCTCGGTCAGCCAGTGGGCGCTCACCCTGCTCAACGTGCTCTCGGGCAACCTCGACCGGGTGGGCGGCGCGATGTTCACCTCCCCCGCGATCGACGTCGTCGGCACCGGCCTCATCGGCCGCGGCCACCACGACGTCTGGCGCAGCCGGGTGCGCGGGCTGCCCGAGACCGCCGGCGAGCTCCCGGTGGCGGTGCTGCGCGAGGAGATCGAGACCCCGGGCGACGGGCAGATCCGGGCGATGCTCACGGTCGCCGGCAACCCGGTGCTCTCCACCCCCGACGGCGCCCGCCTCGACACCGCGCTGGCCGGGCTCGACTTCATGGCCGCGGTCGACATCTACGTCAACGAGACCACCCGGCACGCCGACGTGATCCTCCCGCCGACCACGGCCCTCGAGCGCGACCACTACGACCTGGTGCTCCACACGCTCGCCGTCCGCAACACCGCCCGGTTCACGCCCGCGGTGCTCCCGAAGGCCGAGGACGCCCGGCACGACTGGCAGATCTACCGCGAGATCGCGCTGCGCACCGCGGCCCGGCTGCCGAAGCACGGGTCGCTCCGCAGGCGGCTGTTCCGCCGGGCCCGGCTGACCGTCAGCCCCACCGTCATCGTCGGCCTGCTGCTGCGCCGGGGGCGTAGCGGCGTGACCATGAAGCAGCTCCGGGAGCACCCGGAGGGCGTCGACCTCGGCCCGTTGCAGGCCGGCCGGCTGCCGGCCGCCCTGCACACGAAGGACAAGCAGATCGACCTCGCCCCGGGGCTGGTGCTCGACGACCTGGCCCGACTCGACGAGGTAGCCGCCCCCGAGAACGGGGAGCTGCTGCTGATCGGCCGTCGGCACAAGCAGGACTGCAACTCCTGGATGCACAACTCCGAGCGGCTCACCCGCGGCCGTCCGCGGCACCAGCTGCTCATGCACCCCGAGGACCTCGCCGAGCGCGGGCTGGCGGACGGGAGCACCGTCGCGGTCACGTCGCGGGTCGGCACGGTCGCCGTGGAGGTGGCCGCCACCGACGACATGATGCGCGGCGTGGTCAGCCTCCCCCACGGTTACGGCCACGCCCGCCCCGGCGTGCTCCTGGGGCGGGCCACCGACGTGCCCGGCGTCTCCATCAACGACCTGACCGACCCCGAGCTGCTCGACGTCAGCGGGAACGCCGCGCTGAGCGGCGTTCCCGTGACGGTCGCGGCGGCGGGCTGACTCAGGCCCGGGCCAGGTCGTACGCCGCGTCCTGCTCGACCACCTGCCCCCGGGGCGGCGTCGGCCGGCCGGGCCACCAGGCCCGCTCCCCCAGCAGCACCAGGACCGCCGGCAGCACCACCAGCCGGATCAGCGTGGCGTCGATGAGGATCGCCGCCGAGAGGCCGACGCCCATCATCTTCATCTCGAGCATGCTCAGGCTCGCGAAGATCGCGAACACCGAGACCATGACCGCGGCCGCGCTGGTCACCACGCCGGCGGTGTCGGCGACACCCTGCCGGACCGCGAGCCTCGCGGGCAGCCCGCGACCGAGGTGCTCGCGCACCCGGCTGAGCACGAACACGTGGTAGTCCATCGACAGCCCGACCAGCACCACCAGCACGAACAGCGGGATCCAGTCGATCACGAAGCCCGGGCTGGTGAAGTCGAGCGACGCGCTGAACCAGCCGTGCTGGAAGACCAGCGCCAGGATGCCGAACGCGACGCCGACCGACACCAGGTTGAGCACGGTCGAGATCACCGCGAGCACCACGCTGTGGAAGGCGACCACCATCATCACCAGGGTCAGCAGCAGCACGAACCCGATCACGAGCGGCAGCCGCTCGCGCTGGTGGTTCGCGTAGTCGAGCGAGTCGGCCGCTCCCCCGCCGACCGCCCACTCGACGACGCCGACGTCGCCGGCGTCGCCGTCGAACGCCGCCGGCGCGAGGTCGCTGCGCAGCCGCTCGACGGCGGTGTCGACGCGGCCGTCGGACTCGTCGTACGGCATGGCCAGGGTGAGCACGCTGGTGCGGCCGTCCGCGGAGACCCGGACCGGCTCCGGCCCGGCGTCGACGAACGAACCGGTGCCCAGCGCGTTGGCCTGCAGGTCGGCCAGCGCCGCCCCGACCGCCTCGCGCTCGGAGGCGGGGGCCCGGACCACGAGCTCGGCGGAGGAGCCCTCGACCGGGAACGCGTCGGTCAGCCTCTGCATGGTCTGCACCTCGGGGATCGAGGTGGGCAGGGTCTCCAGCGTGGAGGAGTGCATCTTCATCCCCAGCGCCGGCAGGCAGAGCGCGACCAGGACGAACGACGCGGCCACGAGGGACGCGAGCGGGCGCCGGACCACGGGGGCCAGGATCCGCGCGCTGAGGCCACCGCGCCCGATCCGCCGGTTGAGCCGCCACAGCAGCGGCACCCGCGGGCGGTCCGCCCAGCGCCCGAGCCGGGCCAGCAGGGCCGGGAGCACGGTGATCGAGCCGAGCACGGCGACCGCGACGACGAGGATCGCGCCGGTGGCCAGCGAGTTGAAGGTCGCGCCACCCATCACGTAGAGCCCGGCCATCGAGGCGATCACGGCGCCGCCGGAGACCAGGATCGAGTGCCCGGAGGTCTCGGCGGCGATCTGGACGGCGTCGAGGGTGCTGTGCCCGGCGGCCCGTTCCTCGCGCTCGCGCTTGAGGTAGAAGAGCGAGTAGTCGACCCCGACCGCCATGCCGATCAGCACGATCATGCTGCTGACGGTGGGCTCGGCGTGGACGAGGTGGGACAGCGGCGCGGTGAGGCCGATGGTGACGACGACGCTGGACACCGCGAGCAGCACCGGGATGCCGGCGGCGACCAGGGCGCCGAACGCAAGGAGCATGAGGACCAGCGTCACCGGGAGGCTGATCCCCTCGGCGGAGGCGAGGTCGTCCTCGACCTGCTTGTTCACGCCCTCGTCGAGGGAGAGCTCACCGGCCTGCGCGACCAGGAGATCCGGGTGCGTGGACCGCACGTGGTCGGTGACGTCGAGCAGTGGTTGTACGTCGTCGTGGTCGCGCGCCAGCTGCACGGCGACCAGCAACGCGGTGCCGTCGGCGTTCCATTGCGGCTCGGCGACGGCCGTCACGCCGTCGACGGACCGCATGTCCTCGCGGACCGCGGCGGCCGCCCCCTCGGCGTCGGCCCGGTCGACCTGCTCGCCGTCGGGGGCGGTGATGAGCACGTTCTCGGTGTCGGGCCGGTCGAGGCCGGCCTCGTGGACCATCGCGTCGGCGCGGCCGGACTCTCCCAGCCGGTAGTCGGCGTCGCGGGTCTGTTCGGTCGGCACCGCGATCGCCAGCCCGACCGCCACCGCGACCAGCGCCAGCCAGCCGAGGATGGCCCGCCACGGGTGGACGGCGCTCCAGCGTGCGGTCCGGGTGGCGAACCCGGAGACGGGGTTGTGCAGGGTCATGTCCTTGCTCCTGTCGATGACGGCGAGACTTCCTCCTCCGTCAGCCTCGTGAGCGCGCGCCGGTTCCACAGGAGTGCCAGGACCCAGTCGAGGGTGGACCCAGGTCCACTGTCAGGACACCCCGGGTGGGTCAGGATGGAGGTATGACCAGCTCGTCCGAGTCCGCCTCCGGCCTGGCGTTGCCCGCCGGCGCCGCGGCCCCCGCCGCCACGGTCGCGACTGCGCCCGGCCGGCTCCGGCTGACCGGGTACGCCGCGACCCAGGTGCTGCTCGCGGTCCCGGCGGTGCTGCTGTTCGTGTTCTCGTTCGTCGGCGGCGTTCTGGTGATCGTCTGGATCGGCATCGGGCTCCTGCTGCTGACCGTGCCGGCCACCCGCTGGACGGCCGGGCTGCACCGCCGGATGGCGGCCCGCACCCTCGGCGAGCCGGCGGTGTCGCCGTACCGGCCCGACCCGCCGGGCGGTCCGCTGGCCCGGCTGCGCGGCTGGGCGGTCGACCCGATGACGTGGCGCGACGCCGGCTGGCTGCTCTGGACCGCGACGTTCGGCTTCGTCATCTCGCTGGTCGTGGTGCTGCTGCTGATCCTGGTCGTCACCGGCGTCCTCTGGTGGTACGGCGTGGAGCCGATCATGCGGATCCGGGCCCGGATCGACCGGGTCCTGCTGGTGCCGGGCCGGACCGAGCAGCTCGAGCAGCGGGTGCAGGTGCTGACCGAGAGCCGGGCCGAGACCGTCGACCACTCCGCGGCCGAGCTGCGCCGCATCGAGCGCGACCTCCACGACGGCGCCCAGGCCCGCCTGGTGGCGCTGGGCATGAACCTCGGCATGGCCGACGAGCTGGTGGCCAGCGACCCGGAGGCGGCGCGGAGGCTGATCGCCGAGGCGCGGTCCACGACCGGTGCCGCGCTCGGCGAGCTGCGCTCGGTGGTGCGGGGCATCCACCCGCCGGTGCTGGCCGACCGCGGGCTCACCGGGGCGGTCACCGCCCTGGCACTGGACATGGCGATCCCCGTGGACGTCGATGCCCGGCTCCGGGGTCGGCCCCCGGCACCGGTCGAGTCCGCGGTCTACTTCGCGGTCGCCGAGTGCCTGGCCAACGTCGGCAGGCACTCGGGCGCCGGGCAGGCGTGGGTCCGGCTCTCCCACACCGACGGCGTGCTCACCGCCGTGATCGGCGACGACGGCCGCGGCGGGGCGGACCCCGCGGCCGGGACCGGCATGCGGGGTGTCATGCGGCGCCTGTCGGCGTTCGACGGCACGATGATGGTGTCCAGCCCCGACCGGGGCCCGACCATCGTGACGCTGGAGATCCCGTGCGCCTTGTCCTCGCCGAAGACCACGCCCTCCTCCGGGACGGCCTGATCCGGCTGCTGGAGTCGCACGGCTTCACGATCGCCGCCGCGGTCGACAACGCCCCCTCCCTGGAGCGGGCGCTGGCCGAGCCCGACGTGGAGGCCGCCGTGGTCGACGTACGCCTGCCCCCGACGTTCACGGACGAGGGGCTGCGGGCGGCGATCGCGGCCCGGGCCGCGCGCCCGGGCTTCCCGGTCATGGTGCTCTCGCAGTACGTCGAGCAGCTCTACGCCCGCGAGCTGCTCGCCAGCGGCGACGGGGCGGTCGGCTACCTGCTCAAGGACCGGGTCTCGGACGTGTCCGACTTCGTCGACGGCGTACGCCGGGTGGCCGGGGGCGGCACGGTGCTCGACCCCGAGGTGGTGGCGACACTGATGAGCCGGCGTCGCGAGCACCCGGTCGACCGGCTCTCGCCACGGGAGCGCGAGGTGCTGGCGCTGATGGCCGAGGGGCGCTCCAACGCGGCGATCGCGGCCGGCCTGCACGTCTCGGAGAAGGCGGTCGCCAAGCACACCAACAGCATCTTCACCAAGCTCGACCTGCCGATCGCCGCGGACGACAACCGGCGGGTGCTGGCGGTGCTGGCCTGGCTCGACGCCTGACCGGACGCCCCTCAGCCCTCGAGCACGTCGCGCACCGCGGCCCGGGCCGCCAGCGGGTCGGCCGCGGCCAGCGCCGCCTCCGCCGCCCGGCGGCAGGTCTCGAGCGTGGCCGCCGACAGCTTCGCACCCACCGGCCGGACCGCGGCCGACGCCATCGACAGCGACGTGATGCCCATGCCGATCAGCACCGTGGCCAGCATCGGGTCGGCGGCGGCCTCGCCGCACACCCCGACCGACTTCCCGACCCGCTGCCCGGCCCGGGCGGTCATCGAGATCAGCTGCAGCACGGCGGGCTGCCAGGCGTCGGTGAGGTGGGCGAGGTCGGTGGCCATCCGGTCGGCGGCCATCGTGTACTGGCTGAGGTCGTTGGTGCCGATCGAGAGGAAGTCGACGACCTCGAGCATCCGGTCGGCGAGCAGGGCCGCACTCGGCACCTCGATCATGATCCCGGCCTTGAGCCCGCGCTCGCGCACCCGATCTGCGAAGTCGCGGGCCTCGTCGACGGTGGCCACCATCGGCGCCATCACCCAGGTCTCGGTGCCGGTCCGCTCGGCGGCCTGCGCGATCGCGTCGAGCTGCCGGTCGAGCAGCCCCGGGTTGTCGAAGGAGAGCCGGAGCCCGCGCACGCCGAGCGCGGGGTTCTCCTCGTGCTCCTTGGTCGCGAACGCGATCGGCTTGTCGGAGCCGGCGTCGAGCGTGCGGACGACGACGTACTGGCCCTCGCCGAAGGCCTCGAGCACGGCGGCGTAGATGTCCGTCTGCTCGTCGACCGACGGCTCGTCCTGCCGGTTGAGGAAGCTGAGCTCGGTGCGGAGCAGGCCGACGCCCCCGACCGGTCCGGAGGCGGCGATCGCTGCGGACTTGCCGTCGGCGACGTTGGCCAGCAGCTTGACGGGCGTGCCGTCGGCGGTGGCGGCCGGACCGGTCCACGCGTCCAGCACCGCCCGCTCCTCGATGTCGCGGGCCACCCGGCGGGCGGCGTCGCGCTCGTCGGGGTCGACCTCGACCAGGCCGGTGGTGCCGTCGAGGAGGACGCGGGAGCCGGCCGGGATCGCCATCGCACCGCCGGCACCGACGATGCAGGGCAGACCGAGCTGGCGGGCGATGATCGCAGTGTGGCTGGTCGGTCCGCCCTTCTCGGTCACCAGGCCGAGCACGAGCCCCGGGTCGAGCACGGCGGTGTCGGAGGGCGCGAGGTCCTCGGCGACCAGCACCGAGGGCTGCTCGGGGGTGGGGACGCCGGGCTGTGGCTCGCCGACCACGTGCGCGACCACGCGGCGCTCGATGTCGCGCAGGTCGGTGGCCCGCTCGGCCATCAGCCCGCCCATGTTGGTGAACAGCCCGACGAACTGCTCGACGGCGGCCTGCACGGCCCCGACCAGGCCGGTGCCGGCGTTGAGCTCCTTGCGGACCGCCGAGCGCAGGCCCTTGTCGCGGGCCAGCCCGGCGCTCGCGGTGAGCACCTCGGTGGCCGCGCCCGAGGCCCGGGCGGCAGTGCGGGTGAACCCGGTGGCGACCGCCTCGGCGGCGTCGTCGTACGCCGCGAGCGCGGCGTCGGCGTCGGCGAAGTCACCGTTCCCGAAACGCTCGATCGCGGCCGGGTCGACCTCGCCCCGGACGATCAGCGCGGGCCCGTGGGCGAGACCGGGAACCACGGGGGTTCCCTGCACCGTGCTCGGTGCGACAGAGTTCGTGACGGAGTCTGTGGACGTGACCATGTTCACAAAATAACCCGAGACCCCCCTTGACAGTCAACACATTCGGGCATAAAACAACACGAACGCAGATTTCGCTCTCGGCCACCCGGAGGTGTCATGTACGCGGAGGAGCGCCAGCAGGCGATCGCCGAGCTGGTCGGTCGACGCGGCCGGGTGTCGGTCGTGGACCTCGCCCAACGCTTCGACGTGACCACCGAGACCGTCCGCCGCGACCTGTCCGCGCTGGAGAGACTACGACTCCTGCGGCGCGTCCACGGCGGGGCGGTCCCGGTCGACACGCTGACCATGGTCGAGACCGGGCTCAAGGACCGCGACGCGGCCAACACCGAGCAGAAGGACCGGATCGCGGCCCGCGCGGTCGACCTCCTGCCGGCCTCCGGTGCGACCGTGCTCGTCGACGCCGGCAGCACGACCGCCCGTCTGGTCGACCGGCTCCCCCGCGAGCTCGAGCTGACGGTCGTCACCCACGCGGTGCCGCTCGCCGCCCGACTGGCGTCGTACCCCCAGGTCGACCTGCACCTGCTGCCCGGCCGGGTCCGTCGCACCACGCAGGCGGCGGTCGGCATCGAGACCGTGCAGGCGCTCTCGGCGCTGCGGGTCGACATCGCCTTCATGGGCACCAACGGCATCTCGCTCGGCCACGGGCTCTCCACGCCCGACCGGGACGAGGCGGCGACCAAGCGGGCCATGGTCGAGTCCGCCCAGCAGGTCGTGGTGCTCGCCGACGCGACCAAGATCGGGCTCGAGCGCACGGTCCGGTTCGCCGAGCTCGACGAGGTGGACGTGCTGGTCACCGACGACGAGATCACGGCGGCCGACCGCAAGGCCTTCGAGTCCGCCGGACTGGAGGTGGTGGTGGCATGATCCTCACGCTGACGCCCAACCCGAGCATCGACCGCACGATCGACCTGGCCGAGCCGCTGGTCCGGGGGGCCGTGCACCGGGTCACCGCGATCCTCGACCAGGCCGGCGGCAAGGGGGTCAACATCTCCCGGGCCGCGGTCGCGGCCGGCCTGCCCACCGTGGCGGTGCTGCCCGCGGCACCCGACGACCCGTTCGTGCACGAGCTGATCGCGGCCGGGGTCCACGTCCAGCCCGAGCCGCCCACCGGCGACGTCCGGGTCAACCTGACCGTCACCGAACCCGACGGCACCACCACCAAGCTCAACACCCCCGGCGCGGTGGCCACCGCCGCGTCGCTGGCCGCTCTCGAGGCCGGCCTGCTCCAGCACGCCGACGACGCCCGCTGGGTGGTGCTCGCGGGGTCGCTGCCGCCCGGCGCCCCCGTCGACTGGTACGCCGACCTGGTGCGCGCGCTGCGACGTACCTCCACGCACATCGCGCTCGACACCAGCGAGGGGCCGCTGTCCGCCGTGGTCGCGGCTCTGCCCGACGCCGCCCCCGACCTCATGAAGCCCAACGCCGAGGAGCTCGCCTCCTTCACCGGAGGCGACACCGCCCGGCTCGAGGCCGATCCCGAGGCGGCCGCGGCAGCCGCAGCGACGCTGGTCGAGAAGGGCGTCGGCGCGGTGCTGGCCACGCTCGGCGGCAACGGCGCGGTGCTGGTCACCGCCGAGGGAGCCTGGCACGCCGCCGCTCCCCCCACGAACGTCGTCAGCACCGTCGGTGCCGGCGACTCCAGCCTGTTCGGCTACCTCCTCGGCGACGTCCGGGGCGGCTCGGCCCCCGAACGGCTGGCCTTGGGCGTCGCCTACGGCAGTGCCGCCGTCGGGCTCGCCGGGACGACCGTCCCCAACCCCTCGCAGACCCACCCGGACCTGGTCTCGGTGCGTCCGCTCGACCTCTCCCCTGGAGGTGTTGCATGACCGAGATGATCACGCGCGACCTGGTTCGCCTCGACGCTGCGCTCGGATCGGACAAGAACGAGGTGATCCGGGCCCTCGCCGACGTGGTGGCCGGCGCCGGCCGGACCGGTGACGCCGGCCTGCTGACCGACGACGCGCTGGCCCGCGAGGCCACGTCGTCGACCGGGCTGCCCGGCGGCATCGCGATCCCGCACTGCCGGACCGCCGCCGTCGACGTCCCCACCCTGGCCTTCGCGCGACTCTCACCGCCGGTCGACTTCGGGTCCAAGGACGGCCCCGCCGACCTGGCGTTCCTCATCGCTGCACCCGCGGGCGGCGACGCGACGCACCTCAAGGTACTGACCATGCTCGCCCGGGCACTGGTGAAGTCGGAGTTCACCGACGCGCTCCGGGCCGCCGACGACGCCGACGAGGTCGTGCGCCTGGTCAACGACGTGGTCGGCCCCACCGACACCGCGGCACCGGCTCCCGCCGCGGCGCCCGCGGCGGCCGCCGGCAGCGGCGCCGCAGCTCCGGAGGCCGAGCCCGCTCCGACCGCGGGCACCACGGCCACCGCCACCGCGCCCGGGGGGCGACGCAGCCTGGTCGCGGTGACCGCGTGCCCGACCGGCATCGCGCACACCTACATGGCCGCCGAGTCGCTCGAGCGGGCCGCCGCCGACGCCGGCGTCGACATCCACGTCGAGACCCAGGGGTCGGCCGGCTCCACGCCGTTGAGCCGCGACACCATCGCCGATGCCGCCGCGGTGATCTTCGCCGCCGACGTGGGCGTCCGTGACCGGGCCCGGTTCGCCGGCAAGCCGGTCGTGAACTCCGGCGTGAAGCGCGCGATCGACGACGGCCCCGGGATGGTCGCCGACGCGCTGCGGTACGCCGACGACCCCGGCGCCCCGCGCGTCGAGGGCGAGGCCGCGGCCGGTGGTGGCGAGTCCGGCGGCGCCGAGTCGTGGGGCGCCCGCGCCCGGCGGGTGCTGATGACCGGCGTCTCCTACATGATCCCGTTCGTCGCCGCCGGCGGTCTGCTGATCGCGATCGGCTTCCTGCTCGGCGGCTACGAGATCACCGGACCGGCCGCCGACATCATCAACAACAACAACCTGTTCAACCCGCCGGACGTGCAGGAGCTCGGCCTCGACCACGCGCTGTTCGACTCGGGCGAGATGGCCTACCTCGGCGCACTGTTCTTCGCGCTCGGCGCCACCGCGTTCAAGTTCCTGGTCCCGGCGCTGGCCGGCTACATCGCCTACGCCATCGCCGACCGTCCGGGCATCGCACCGGGCTTCGTGATGGGCGCGCTGGCCATCGACCTCGGTGGCTTCGGCACCCCGCAGAGCGGTTTCCTCGGCGGCATCGTCGGCGGTGTCCTGGCCGGCGTCGTGGCCCACTGGATCGCCACGCGCAAGGTGGCTCCCTGGGCCCGCGGCCTGATGCCGGTGCTCGTGATCCCGCTGTTCACCACGATGATCTGCGGGTTCATCATGATCGCGGTGCTGTCCAAGCCGCTCGGCGACCTCATGGAGAGCCTCCAGGACGGCCTGACCAAGATGAGCGAGGACCCGGGCCTCGCGGTCCTGCTGGGCGTGGTCCTGGGCCTGATGATGGCCTTCGACATGGGCGGCCCGCTCAACAAGGTCGCCTATGCCTTCGCCACCGCGGGACTCAGCACGGCTGCGGCCGCCGCGGACGACGCGCCGGAGCTCAAGGTGATGGCCGCGGTGATGCTCGCGGGCATGGTCCCGCCCCTGGCGCTGGCCCTGGCCACCGTGCTCCGCCCGCACCTGTTCAACGCGCCGGAACGCGAGAACGGCAAGGCCGCGTGGGCGCTGGGCGCCTCGTTCATCACCGAGGGGGCGATCCCGTTCGCGGCCGCCGACCCGATCCGGGTCATCCCCTCGATCATGGCCGGCTCCGCGGTCACCGGGGCGTTGTCCATGGCGATGGACGTGGGCCTGCGGGCACCGCACGGCGGCATCTTCGTGCTGTTCGCCGTGCACAACATCCTGGGCTTCTTCATCGCCCTGATCGCCGGGGTCCTCGTGGCCGCGTTCCTGGTGATCCTGCTCAAGTCGATCGGCCCCAGCGACGAGGACGTCGTCACCGTCTGAGGCCGGGTCAACCGCCCCACCACCCACCCGAAGGAGAGACATGCCCACCAGGACCGTCGTCGTCGGCTCGGCCGTCGGACTGCACGCTCGACCTGCTGCGATCATCTCGGAGGCCGCCGGCGAGCTCGGCTCGGAGGTCACCATCGCCCTGCCCGGCGAGGAAGGCGTGGACGCCAGCTCGGCGCTGCTCATCATGACGCTGGGTGCCGGCAACGGCGCAGAAGTCGAGGTGTCCGGCGACGACCAGGCAGCCGTGGACAAGATCGCGGGCCTCGTCGAGCAGGACCTCGACGCCTGACCGACCGGGCCACCGGTCCGGACCCCGGCGTCGCGCGCGAGGCGCGACGCCGGGGTCCGGCCGTCCCGGGGTCAGGTCAGGCTGCGGTCCGGTCGGAGGACACCAACGCCCAGACCTCGACGTCGTCGGCCCGGCCGCGGTGCACGAACGACTCGCGGTGCACACCCTCGAGGCGCATGCCCAGTCGCCTGGCCACGGCGGAGCTCGCGGCGTTCGTGGTCGAGCAGTGCCACTCGACCCGGTTGATGCCGCGCTCGTCCATCGCCCAGTCGATCATCGCGCGCACCGCCTCGGTGACCAGCCCGCGTCCGCGCGCCTCCGCGCTCAGCCACACCCCCACCTCGCACATCGACGCGGCGGTGCTGAAGACCCGGAACAGGGTGCCGCCCACCAGCCGGCCGTCGTCGGCGTACAGGCCGTAGAGGCGCCGCTCGTCGCGGGCCAGCCCGTCGGCGTACCGCTGGAGGAACTCCCGTGCGGAGTCCTCGTCGACGACGGTCTCCGCCCACGGGAGGAACTCGACCAGCTCGTCGCGGTGCTCGGCGGTGTACGTCGCGAACGCCGCCGCCTGCCACGGCTCCAGCGTCCGCATCACGGCACCGGTCAGCTGCCTGCTCAGCATCCTTGGCCCCTTTCTGGACCTCGGTCCGCGGGACGGGCCCCGCGGCGGTCGGGGCGCGCTCAGCCGGCGCGCTTGAGCATCCGGTACGCCGCGCGGGCGCTGACCGCCCGCTCCAGCTCCCGGACGATGGTGGTGAAGAACTGCTTGCGGTAGAGCTCGTCGGTCACCGCGTAGACGGTGAAGTAGAGCCCGGAGAACGCGGCGAGGAAGACCGAGACCTGCACCAGCTCGCGACTCAGCCGGGCGCTGCCGCCGAGGACCGCCTGCGGCGGGTGGCCGAGCCAGGACTCGATGACGGTCGGGTCCATCGCGAGCACGCCGAACACGACGAAGAACCCGAACACCGACACCGAGAGCAGCAGCACCTGCACCGCCTGGGCGATCAGCAGCACCAGCACGAGGTTGGCCTTCTGGAGCCCGCCAAGCCGGGTGTCGACCTCGGTGTCCCCGCGGTCGGCGTACGTCGTCGCGGCGTCCTCGAGCGGCGTCCCGCGCACCCCCGCGACCACCCGCTCCGGATCGAGGTCCTTGTCGAAGACCTCCATCTCCTCGGGGAGCCGGACCAGCAGGAAGCCGATCGCGACCGTGCTGAACAGCAGCACGGTCAGCCACATCACCGATCCGTCGAGCTCGGCGGAGACCTGCCACACCTCGGTGTTGATGAACAGGAAGGTGACGAAGAGCAGCAGCAGCGGCAGTGCCCGGGTCACCAGCGGGAACAACAGGCCCAGGCTGCCGAAGGTCCGCCTGAGCGCCCAGCGCGCGATCGCCCCGGCCCGGAGCGTGGTGAGCGCGTAGAGCACCAGCACCGCGATCAGGACCTGGCTGCCGACGGTGAGGGCGATGCTGACGTCGCCGGCCAGGACACCGACCACGGCGCCGACCGCAGCACCCACGAGCAGGCCCGTCAGCAGGACGGCCGCGAGCCGGCTCCGGCGCAGCCCGGCGTGGACGTGGGCGCGCACGTCGTCGACGAAGTACGGCAGGCCGTGCGCGACGAACCACCGCTCGGCGGCCGCCACCTCCGCGGAGGGTGCGTTCATGCCAGCAGCGCCCGGGCCCGGGAGACGTCGTCGTGCATCGTCGCCACCAGGGCGTCGACACCGTCGAAACGCACCATGCTGCGCAGCCGCTCGACGAAGGAGACCTCGACCTCCACGCCGTACAGCTCGAGGTCGGTGCGGTCGAGGACGTAGGACTCGACCCGGCGCTCGCGCTCGCCGCTGAAGGTCGGGTTGGTGCCGACGGAGATCGCCGCCGGGAAGGTCTCGCCGGTGTCGCAGCGCCGCAGCCGGCCGGCGTACACGCCGTCGGCGGGGGTCGCCGCACCGCGGGCCGCGGGCACGTTGGCGGTCGGGAAGCCGAGGTCGCGGCCGCGCCGGTCGCCCTCGACGACCACGCCGCGCACGGAGAACGGGCGACCCAGCGCCTCGGCGGCGCCGGAGACGTCTCCGGCCGCGAGGCAGGTCCGGACGTACGTCGAGGACCAGACCTGCGGGCCGCCGTCGAGCGCGAGCCCGTCGACCACGAAGTCGAGCCGCTCCCCCGCCTCGCGCAGCGTGGACACCTCACCAGCGGCCTTGTTGCCGAACCGGAAGTTGGCGCCGACCACGACCGCCCGGGCGTGCAGCGCGTCGACCAGCACCCACTGGATGAACTCCTCCGGCGTCCAGCCGGCCATCGCCTTGTCGAAGGGCAGCACCAGCACGGCGTCGGCGCCGGCCCGGCCGAGCAGCTCGGACCGGACGTCGACGCCGGTCAGCATCGACGGGGCGTGCTCGGGACGCAGCACCGCCATCGGGTGCGGGTCGAAGGTGACCGCCACGACGGTGCCGTCGGATCCGGCGACCTCGCGCGAGCGGCGTACGACGTGCTGGTGGCCGCGGTGCACGCCGTCGAAGTTGCCGATGGTCACGACGGTGCGGTCCAGGTCGGAGGGGACCTCGTCCACCGATCGCCAGATCTGCGGGTCAGTCACGGCGGACAGCCTCCCACATCGCCCGGGACGCCGGTGGCCCCGCCTCACGTGGAGACGGGGCCACTGGCACGGCGCGCCGGACGGTCAGCGGATGTGCTCCGGCACCCAGGTGTCCTCGGTCGGCTCCGCGTCCGCGGCGACGACGTTCTCACCGCGATCGAGGGAGCTCGGCCACCAGATCTTCGAGCCGAGGTCGAGGTTGAGCGCGGTGACCAGCACCGAGCGCACGATCATCGTGTCGAGGATGACGCCGAGGGCCACGGCCACCCCGAGCTCGACCAGGAACACCACCGGGATGGTGGCGAGCACGAGGAACGTCGCCGCGAGCACCAGGCCGGCCGAGGTGATCACACCACCGGTCGAGGTCAGCGCCACCAGCGACCCTGCTCTGGTCCCCCGGTGCAGCGTCTCCTCCCGGACCCGGGTCATCAGGAAGATGTTGTAGTCGATGCCCAGGGCGACCAGGAACACGAACGCGAACAACGGGAACGAGGGATCGGACCCGGCGAAGTCGAAGACGTACTTGAACAGCATCGCGGAGATGCCCAGCGCGGCTCCGAACGACAGCACGACCGTCCCGAGCAGCAGCAGCGGAGCGGTGAGGGCCCGCAGCAGCACGGTCAGGATGAGGAACACCATCAGCAGGATGATCGGGATGATCACCAGGTTGTCCCGGTTGGCCGCGATCTTGGTGTCGAGGTAGACCGCCGACCAGCCGCCGACCAGGGCGTCCGCCCCGTCGACCTGGTGCACGGCATCCCGGACGTTCTCGATGACGTCGAAGGTGGCCTGCGACGCCGCGTCGCCCTGGATCGGCACCTCGATGAAGGTGACCCCGCCGGCGGACTGGGGCTCGCGCGGGGTACCGAGACCTTCGATCCCCTCCATCGCGGCGAGGACCTCGTCGGCCTGGTCCTCGTTGGCCACCACCTGGACCGTGTTGGACTCGTCGACCAGCCCGTGCTCGGCGAGCACCTTCTGGCCGACGATCGAGTCGAACTCCTTGGTGTAGCTGTCCTCGGTGGACAGGCCCGAGGCCTCCAGCGTGAACAGGCCGAGGCAGCAGACCAGCAGCGCCGCGGTGGTGCCGATCCAGACCGCCCGCGGACGGATCGAGATGCGGTTGCCGATCTTGGCCCAGATGCCGCTCTTGGTCGGCTCCTCCGAGCGGAACAGCGGGCGCTTGGGCCAGAAGAACCACCGTCCGAAGATCACCAGCAACGCCGGCAACAGCGTGATCATCACGAGCAGCGTGACCGCGATGCCGATCGCGGCCACCGGGCCGAGGCCGGCGGTGGAGTTCATCTCCGCGAACAGCAGGCAGAGCATGCCCAGCATCACGGTCACGGCGCTGGCCACGATGGCGGGAGCGGCCCGGTGCAGCGCGAAGGCCATCGCCTCGTGCCGGTCCTCGTGCCGCCGGAGCTCCTCGCGGTAGCGGGCCACCAGCAGCAACGCGTAGTCGGTGCCGGCGCCGATCACCAGGATCGTGAGGATCGCCTGGCTCTGGCCGTTCACGGTCAGGTCGGCGTACTTCGCGAGGAAGTAGATCAGGGCCTCGGCGCAGAACAGCGCGATGCCGGCCGAGAAGATCGGCAGGATCCAGAGCACCGGGCTGCGGTAGGTGAACAGCAGGATCAGGATGACCACGCCGAGCGTCGAGATCAGCAGCATCCCGTCGATGCCCGCGAAGGCCTCGGCCGCGTCGGCCGCCTGGCCGCCGGCACCGGCGATGTGGACGTTGAGCCCGTCGCCCTCGGGGGCGATCTGCCGCAGCTCGTCGGCCACGTCGGGCATGGCGTTCCAGCCGTCGGCCCCGAAGTTGAAGTTGACCAGCGTGGACATGGCCTCGCCGTCCTCGGACGGGAAGGGTCCGAGCACCTCGCCCTCGACGCCGTCCATCTCCTGGAACTCCGCCACGTCGGCCTTCGCGGCGGCCATGTCCTCCGGCGTGAGCCCACCGGGCCGTTCGTAGACCACCAGCGTGGGGATCAGGTTGGGGTCCTGGAACGGCTCGAGCTTCTCCAGGGCCTTGGTGGACTCCGCGCTGGCCGGCAGCCAGGACGAGGCCTCGTTGTTCTGCACGTCGGTCAGCTTCTGCGCGAACCCCGCGGCGCCCACGGCCAGGAGGAGCCAGAACGCGAGAACGACCCACTTGGTGACCGGTCCGGTCAGCCTTCCGGCGATCTGTCGATGCATGTGAAAAGCCTCCCAACGCGCGCCCCCGAGGCGCATCAGATTTTTCCCTGAGACGACCCTGAAAGGATCCTGTCGAGGGGATCGACCCAGCATCCTCCGCGGATTCATCGCCGAGGTCACCGGTCCAGACCGATCCGGCGGCGCGCTGCGCGGAAGGCGGGATCAGCCGGTGAAGACGGCGACCGGCTTCGCCCGGCCGGGCTCGGCGGCCGGCTCGTAGAGCGCCAGGAACTCGCCGTCGGGGGCGAAGACCGCGGTCGTGGCGGCCACCTCGAGGTCGAGCGGACGGCCGTGGCGGACGGCCTGCGCCCGCTCCACGTCGAGGTCGTAGGCCGGGAAGGTGCGGCGGGCGGCCTCCGCGATGGGCAGCACCTCGAAGTCGTCGGCCAGCTGGTCGAGGGTGTGCGCGGACGTGAGGTCGAAGCGGCCCACCGCGGTGCGCCGGAGCGCGGTCAGGTGCCCGCCGACGCCGAGCGCGGCCCCGAGGTCCCGGGCGATGGCGCGGACGTAGGTGCCGCTGGAGCAGCGCAGCGACAGGTCGAGATCGACGACGCCCTCCCCGCCCCGCAGCGGGCCGGGCACGAGCTCGTGCACGGTGACCGGCCGCGCGGGGAGGTCGACGTCCTCCCCGGCCCGCACCCGGGCGTAGGCGCGCTTCCCGTCGACCTTGATCGCCGAGACCGCGGTCGGCACCTGCTCGATGTCGCCGACGAACGCGCGCAGCGCCTCGTGGACCTCGGCCTCGGTGAGGCGGGTGGCGTCGGCGGTCGCGGTGGTCTCGCCCTCCGCGTCGTCGGTGGTGGTCGCGATCCCGAGCCGCACGGTCGCGTCGTACGCCTTCTCCGTGAGCATCAGGTGGCCGAGCAGCCGGGTGGCCCGGCCGACCCCGAGCACCAGCACGCCGGTGGCCATCGGGTCGAGCGTGCCGGCGTGCCCGACCTTGCGGGTGCCGGCCAGCCGGCGCACCCGGGCCACGACGTCGTGCGAGGTCATCCCGCCGGGCTTGTCGACGACGACCAGCCCGGTCGGGGTGCTGCGGTCGGCCACCTCAGGCGTCGGCGTCGAGGTCGTCCTCGACGGGCTCCTCGCGCGGCTTGCGGTACGGGTCGGACTCGCCGGCGTACGTCGCCCCCTCGCGGGTGGCCGCCACGGCCTCGTCGCTGGCCCTGGCCTTGGCCAGCACCTCGTCGAGATGCCGGGCGTTCTCGGGGATCGCGTCGTGCACGAAGTCGATGGTCGGCACGTGCCGCATCCCGAGCTGCTTGCCGACCTCGGAGCGGATCAGCCCCTTGGCCGACTCGAGCGCCGCCGCCGTCCCGGCCATCGCGTCCTGCTCGCCGAAGACCGTGTAGAACACCGTCGCCTGCTGCGTGTCCCCGGAGACCCGGACGTCGGTCACGGTGACGAACCCCAGCCGCGGATCCTTGATCCGTCGCTCCAGCATCTCCGCCACGATCACCTGGATCCGGTCCGCAATCCTCCGCACCCGCGGGTTGCCGCTCATGTTCATCCTCCTGAGGGTGTGGGCGAGATCCCTCGCCAGACTAGTTGCTGTGTCTTGGCGGCCCGTCGGCCGGCCACCCGGACGACCTCCGACCGACCGCCCGCCGCCCGCCGCCCGGCAGCGGACCCGAGGGCGCACCCCCGGCGCCCGACCCTGTGCGGCGCCCGGACCGGAGGGCCGGGTCCGAGGAGCGTGGATGGGCCTGGCCTCCGTGAGCGAGGGACGAGCGAACGGGTGGTTGCGACGAGGGCGCGGACCCGGTGGTCCGGGCGCCGCACCCACGACGGGCGCCGCACCAGCGCCCGGATCGCAGCGCCCGCAGGCCCGGGGGCGGAGCCCCGGAGGGACACGCCACGGCCGGGCGCCCCCTGAGGGACACCCGGCCGCAGCAGACGGATCAGCTCCGCGGGATCTCGCGCATCTCGAACGACTCCACGACATCGCCTTCCTTGATGTCCTGGTAGTTCTTCAGCACCAGACCGCACTCGAAGCCCTCGCGGACCTCGGACGCGTCGTCCTTCTCCCGCTTCAGCGAGGCCAGGTCGAGGTTGTCGGCCACGACCGCGCCGTCCCGGATCAGGCGGGCCTTCGCATTGCGCCGGATCACACCGCTGGTGACCATGCAGCCGGCGATGTTGCCGATCTTCGAGGAGCGGAAGATCGCACGGATCTCCGCCTGGCCGAGGACGGCCTCCTCGTACTCCGGCTTGAGCATGCCCTTGAGCGCTGCCTCGATCTCCTCGATCGCCTGGTAGATGACCGAGTAGTAGCGGATCTCGACGCCTTCCTTGTCGGCCATCTCGGTCGCCTTGCCCTGCGGGCGGACGTTGAAGCCGATGATGATCGCGTCGGAGGCGGCGGCCAGGTCGACGTTGGTCTCGGTGATCGCACCGACACCGCGGTCGATGACCCGGATGCCGACCTCGTCGCCGACGTCGATCTTGGACAGGGCGTCCTCGAGCGCCTCGACCGAACCGGACACGTCGCCCTTGAGGATGAGGTTGAGCTCCTGGCTCTCGCCCTTCTCCATGGAGGCCATGAAGTCCTCGAGGGTACGGCGGACCCGGCGCTTGGCCTGCATGGCCGCACGCTCACGCGCCTCGCGCTTCTCGGCGATCTGGCGCGCCATCCGGTCGTCGTCGACCACGATGAAGTTCTGGCCGGCGCCGGGGACGGCGGACAGGCCGAGCACCATCGCGGGGCGGGACGGGTCGGCGACCTCGAGCTCGTTGCCGTACTCGTCGAGCATCGCCCGGACCCGGCCGTGGGCCGGACCGGCGACGATCGAGTCGCCGACGCGGAGCGTGCCGCGCTGCACCAGGACGGTCGCCACCGGGCCACGGCCGCGGTCGAGGTGCGCCTCGACCACGAGGCCCTGGGCGTCCTGGTTCGGGTTGGCCCGGAGGTCGAGCGACGCGTCGGCGGTGAGCACGACGGCCTCGAGCAGCTTGTCGAGGTTGAGCTCGGACTTCGCGGAGACGTCGACGAACATCGCGTCGCCGCCGTACTCCTCGGGGACCAGGCCGTACTCGGTCAGCTGGCCACGGACCTTGGTCGGGTCCGCCTCCGGCTTGTCGATCTTGTTGACCGCGACCACGATCGGCACGTCGGCCGCCTTGGCGTGGTTGAGCGCCTCGACGGTCTGCGGCATCACGCCGTCGTCCGCCGCCACCACGAGGATCGCGATGTCGGTGGCCTGGGCACCACGGGCACGCATGGCGGTGAACGCCTCGTGACCCGGGGTGTCGATGAACGTGATGCGACGCTCCTGCTCGTCGACCTCGGTCGCGACCTGGTAGGCACCGATGTGCTGGGTGATGCCGCCGGCCTCCTTGTCGACGACGTTGGCGTTGCGCAGCGCGTCGAGGAGCTTGGTCTTTCCGTGGTCGACGTGACCCATGACGGTCACGACCGGCGGACGCACGACGAGGTCGGACTCGTCGCCCTCGTCCTCGCCGAACTCCAGGTCGAACGACTCGAGCAGCTCGCGGTCCTCGTCCTCCGGGGACACGACCTGCACGACGTAGTTGAGCTCCTCACCGAGCAGCTCGAGGGTCTCGTCGTTGACCGACTCGGTCGCAGTGACCATCTCGCCGAGCGAGAACAGCATCTGCACCAGCGACGCGGCGTCGACGCCGATCTTCTCGGCGAAGTCGGTCAGGGACGCGCCGCGCGCCAGGCGGACGGTCTCGCCGTCGCCCTTGCGGACGCGCACGCCGCCGATGGTCGGGGCCTGCATGGCCTCGAACTCCTGACGACGCGCCCGCTTGGACTTGCGACCGCGGCGCGACGGGCCACCGGGGCGACCGAAGGCACCCTGGGTCTGGCCACGACCGCCGGGGCGACCACCGCCGCCGGGTCGACCGCCTCCGCCGGGGCCGAAGCCACCGGGACCGCCACGACCGGGAGCACCGGCGCCGGCGCCGGCACCGGCACCGCCCCGGCCCGGGGCACCGCCCCGGCCGGGAGCACCGCCGCGGCCGCCCGGACCA
>NZ_SDKM01000053.1 GCF_004519545.1 Nocardioides guangzhouensis | reverse complement strand
TCTGGCTGACCACTTAGGAGACACGCCCTAGGCGACCCAGGTCTCGGACTGGAGGGGGCGCGAGCCGAGGTGCTCGGCCAACGCCGCCGCCTGCGCCGCGTCCAGGACACCCGGGTTCGGCGCGATCGGGTCGCGAAGGACATCTGCATCGACCAGCCGAGGGTCCTCCAGGAAGGCCTCGCGGCTGACGGGCGTGTCCAGCAGCGTGACCTCGAGGACGGCGAACACGTTCGCCCGGATCGCCGCCTCGACGTCGAGCCAGCCTTCGCCCGCGATGCCGCGGATGCACGGTCCCGCGATCCAGCCGACGCCCCAGACGCCGGCCTCGCGGAAGGGGTCGCCGTCGGCGACCCACAGGTACACGGGCTGGCCGTACTCCATGCTCGCCGCGCGCTCGTCGTCGACCGACCAGAGGCGAACCTTCCGGTCGGGCGCCGCGAAGACGCGGTTGGCGTCGTAGACGTAGGGCGAGAGCGTCAGGACCCACGCGCCGAACGGGTCCGCCGGGTCCGCCGGGTGCGGCTCCGGCTCGGCCTCCCGGGTCGTCGCCGTGGCCACCGGTGACACGTGCACGGACGTGCTCCGCTCGGTGTCGACCGCGATCAGGTCCTGCTCGGCGAGCGCGTCGAAGACATCGCGGCGCAGAGGTCCGACCCGCCGGCGCTCCGCGTCGGTGAGCCCGGCGACCTCGGCCCACCAGGCCGTGACGCCGGCGTCGCGCGCGGTCACGAGCGTCCAGCCCTCGGTGGGCGACGGCTTGCCGGGCCGCGACCGGAGGTGGTCGAGCGTGGACCCCACCAGCGCGTGGAGCTGCTCGGGCGCGAGGTGCGTGGCCCGGACGGACTTGTCGCCCGCGGCCTTGGCGGCCGCCAGGCCACCCTTCAGAGCTGCGGCGACGCCTGTCGCCAGTGAAATGTCCGCCGTCACGGTGGACTCCTTTCGTCATGATCCGCCGTGGGCCCCCGCCTTCCCGCATGGACCACCGCGCGAATGTTGCCGTCCACCATGAAGGAGCCAGCGCGTTTCCGCCATGGACAGGACGTCGAACTCTGGCAGGGGCGGAACGACATCACGTCCATCCTGTGGGGCTCTCGGGGCCGGGGGTGACACCTGTCATCGGAGCCGATGACGGTTCGTCGATTTCCGGTGACGTTGGGCGGCTTCGCGGCACCGTTCCTGCGCGCAGTCTGGGGTCACGGCAGCGCTGCTGCTCACCCATCGAGAAACAGAGAGAAGGAGATACCACGGTGACGAAGCAAGGTGGACTGAGTCGGTCCCTCGGCCTGTGGGCGATCGTCGGCCTGGGGCTGGGATACATGACGCCCACTGTCCTCTTCGACACGTTCGGGATTGTCACGGAGGAGACCAACGGCGTCGTGCCGTTGACCTATCTGATGGCACTCGTCGTCATGGTCTTCACGGCCATCAGCTACGGGCGGATGGCGAAGGTGTTCCCGACCGCGGGTTCGTCGTACACCTACACCCGTGAGGCGATGCACCCGCGTCTCGGGTTCCTGGTCGGCTGGGCCGCGCTGCTGGACTACCTGCTGCTGCCCCTGGTGAACGCGCTGATCATCAGGCTGTACATGACCTCACTGTTCCCCTCGGTCCCCGGCTGGATCTGGGTCGTCGGCTTCGTCGCCGGCATCACCGCCCTGAACGCGTGGAGCATGAAGTCCACCTCGAAGCTGAACTTCGTCCTGGTGGCCTTCGCGGTCGCCATGATCGGCGCCTTCCTGGTGCTGGCCACGGTGCAGCTCTACCACGGCATGGGCCAGGGCACCCTGTTCACGACGCAGCCGTTCTTCCACTCGGGTGTGGCCATTCCCGCGGTCCTGAGCGGCGCCACGGTGGTCTGCTTCTCCTTCATCGGTTTCGACGCCATCACCATGTACGCCGAGGAGGCCCGCCGGAAGTCCGACGTGGCCAAGGCGATCATCATCACCCTGCTCATCGGCGGCGCCATCTTCCTGGTCACCGGGCACGTCGCCCAGGCGATCTTCCCCGACGTCGCCGGCTTCCAGCTGGTCGACGACACGCTCCCGGAGATGGCCCTGAAGGTGGGCGGCGGCTTCTTCCAGATCGTGTTCATGTCGGCCGCGTTCGCCGCGACCGTGGCCTCGGCGCTGGCGTCGCACGCCAGCGTCTCCCGGATGCTGCACGTGATGGGCCGCAACGGCGTGCTCCCGAAGCGGATCTTCGCGACCGTGCACCCGCGCCGCCACACGCCGGTGGGGTCGGTGATCGTGGTCGGCCTCGTGTCGCTGCTCGCGATCACGCCGAGCCTGGAGCTGATCTCCTCCATGATCAACTTCGGTGCGCTCGTCGCCTTCACGTTCGTCAACCTGTCGGTCCTGGCCTACTTCGCGTGGCGGCGGCGTGAGTACCGCACTCCCAAGCACGTGGCCACGAACGTCGTGCTCCCGCTGATCGGCACGCTCATGACCGGCGTGCTCTGGAGCTTCCTGCACAAGGACGCGCTCATCGCCGGCATCGTCTGGGTGTCGATCGGCGTGATCTACGCGGTCGCGCTCACCCGCTTCACCGGCCGGCGCGTGTCCGACGTGGCGATCGGTGAGGAGGCGGCGGTCGTGACCGCCGCTCCCGAGCCGGAGCTGGCCGCGGTGTAGCAGCCGTACGTCGCACCCTGCAGCCTGAGCGCCGGGTCCCCATCGGGGGCCCGGCGCTCGAGCGCTGGGTTGACTCGTGTTCAGGAGCGCCCGGCCGACGGTCGCTCGGCCGGACGCTTCTGCCGGGCGGCGAGGATGACCAGCTGGGCCCGGCGCTCGACGCCGAGCTTCCGCAGCAGGCGGGACACGTAGTTGCGGACGGTGCCGGGCGCGAGCCGCATCTCCCGGGCGATCTCCGCGTTGCTCAGGCCCTGGCCCACGAGGTCGAAGAGGTCGCGCTCGAGAGGGGTGAGGCCCGCCAGCGGGTCCTGGGCGACGACCTTCTGCGACGCGTGAAGGATGGTCCTCAGGGCCTTGGCCGACATGACGGTCTGGCCGGCTGCCGCCGTCTCGATGGCGTCGACCAGGTCGTCCTCGTCCGACGTCTCCGGCACCATCCCGGATGCCCCCGCCGTCATCACCTCCGCCACCAGCTTCTGGTCGGCGTCGACGTCGATGAAGAGCACGTGCAGGTCCGGCAGGGCCTCCAGCAGGAGCCGGCACATATCGGGGGAGTCGGGGTCCCGCAGGCGCGAGCCGGCCAGGACGACGTCCGGCCGCACGGCCGGTACCCGCGCGAGTGCCTCCCGGGAGGTGTCGGCCTCGCCCACGACCTCGATGTCGTCCTCGGCGTCGAGGGCCAGCGCGAGCGCGCGACGCACCGCCCGAGCAGGGGAGACGAGGAACAGCCGGACCGGCGTGCTCACCTGCCCAGCGTGGCACTCGACCGGACCGTGCGGAAGGTCTCCCCGGTTGTCGACGACCCTGGCGGGATGGCTAGTGGTCCGGTGCCGAGCCCTCCCACGCCCGGTACGCGTCCTCGGCAGCAGGGAGGGTGGGAAACAGCCGGTCGGCCCCGATCCGGTCGGCGATGCCGTACGCGGACAGCAGCGCGAGGACGTCCTGCTTGACGCGGGCCAGGGCGAAGACGACTCCGCGTCCCGAGAGCTCGGCCCGTACCTCCTCCACCGCGTCGAGGGCGGTGATGTCGAGCTCGATGACGGCCTCGACGTTGAGGACGAACCAACGCAGCTGCGCGCCGCGTTCCCCGGCGGCGGCGAGTGCCCGTTGCTTGAAGTCCCGGGCGTTGGCGAAGAACAGCGGCGCGTCGTAGCGGTAGACCAGGAGTCCTCGCGTGACCGTCGCCGCGGGGTAGTCGTCCACGTCGTGCAGCCCGGGCACGCCCGGGACCCGGCCCTGGACGGCGTCGTGGGGGCGGGCGATGCGCCGCAGCATCTCCGCGGCCGAGACCGCGACGGCGACGAGGATGCCCTTGAGGACACCGAGCACGAGGACGGCGGTCAGCGTGGCCAGGGCCAGGACGAGCTCGCTGCGGCGGAACCTGGCCAGGCGGACGAACTCGCCGACGTCGACCAGCCGGGTGGCCGCGTAGATGACGATGGCGCCCAGCGCCGCCATCGGGAAGGACTCCAGCGCCGACCCGAGGAACAGCAGGACCGCGACGACGCAGACCACGGTCACCAGCGAGTGCAGCTGCGTGCGGCTGCCGGCTGCCTCCCCGATCGCGGTCCGGCTGCCGCTGCTGCTCACCGGGAACCCCTGCAGCAGGCCGGCGCCGAGGTTCGCGGCGCCCAGAGCGAGGAACTCCTGGTCGGCGTCGATCGCGTTGCCGCGCCGCACCGCGAACGCGCGGCCGGTCAACGCATTGTCGGTGTACCCGACCAGCAGGACCCCCGCGGCCGGGATCAGCAGCCCCAGGTAGTCGCCGAGGGGCGGCACCTCCGGGCCGGGCAGACCGGCCGGCAGCGCGCCGACGACGGTGACCCCCCTCGCCTCCAGGTCGAAGATCGCGGTCAGTGCGATGGCCAGGAGCACCGCGAGCAAGGGGCCGGGCAGCCGCGGCCAGCGCCACGCCACGACCAGCAGGAACGTCAGGGTCACCACGCTGAGCAGCAGCACCCCCCACTCGACCTGGTCCAGGTTCGAGAAGAACGAGGTCAGCTCCTCGCGCACGGAGTGGCCGGAGACCGGTACTCCGGTGACCTTGCCGAGCTGGCCGACGACCATGACCACCGCGATCCCGGCCATGTAGCCGACGAGGATCGGTGCGGAGAACAGGTCGGCGAGGAAGCCGAGCCGCAGCGCCCAGCCGATCACGGACAGGACACCGACGAGCACGGCCAGGGCCGCGGCCAGGCCGGCGTACCGGCCCGGGTCGCCGGCAGCCAGCGGCGCCAGCGCGATCGCGGTCATGATCGCGACGGTGGACTCCGGTCCGACCGACAGCTGCGGTGAGGACCCGAACAGCGCGTACAGCGCCAGGGACGGCAGGGCCGCCCAGAGCCCGACGACCGGGTCGAGACCGGCCAGCACGCCGTAGGCCATGCACTGCGGGACCAGGTACGCGGCGACGGTCACCCCGGCCAGGAGGTCCCAGCGCAGCCAGGCCGGCTGGTAGCTGCGGGCCTGCTCCAGGCCGGGCAGGAGCCGAGAGGCTCCCGCCAGTCGCGGTGTCGCTCCGATGCTGCCCACCTCCCCGCGCCGACAGCCTCATTCATCGTGGCGCCTGCGGCGACCCCGTCGCAACCGAGACCCGGAGGCGCCGACAGCGGCCGTGGCCCACCCCGGAGGGCGGGGCGCCCCCGCGGGGTGGCGTCTGGCCGGAACGGCACGAAATCGACCAAACTGACCTCGTGACCAGCTCCGCCAACCTCGACGACACGTCCAAGGGCATCATCGCCCTGCTCCAGAAGGACGGCAGGATGTCGTACGCCACGATCGCCAAGGAGGTCGGACTCTCCGAGGCGGCCGTCCGGCACCGGGCTCAGCGGCTGATCGAGCAGGGCGTCATGCAGATCGTGGCGGTCACCGATCCACTCCAGCTGGGCTTCTCGTGGGAAGCGATGATCGGCGTCCGGGTGTCGGGCAACATCAAGAAGATCGCCAACGCGCTGGCGGCGATCGACGCCATCGACTTCATCGTCCTGACCAGCGGCAAGTTCGACATCATCCTCGAGGTGGTGGCCGAGAACGACAACCAGCTGATCGACCTGACCAACACGATACGTGGCATCCCGGGTGTCGTCGGATCGGAGACCCTGGTCTACCTGAGCACCCGCAAGCAGGCGTACGCGTGGGGAGTCCGCTGACGTCCGGGGATCGTCAGATGACGGAGGGTCCGGGCCGCCGTGCGGTGCCGCCGCGGCTCAGACCGGAGACGACCCCGGGGAGCCGGTGGATGTCGCCGGTGGGGGTCTGGCGCGTGAGCGCCCCGCTCACGGCGTCGCAGGCACGCAGGGTGTCCTGGAGGTACGCCGGGTTCTGTGCGTCCGGCCAGCTCGACAGCTTCACGCACACCGTGCGCGTCCGGCGGCTGACGTACACCAGCTGCCCGTGGATGCCCATGCAGAGCAGGACGTCGCCGTACTCGCCGACCCGGAACCAGAACTGGTTGCGGTACCAGCCGCCCGGGAAGGTCTGCTCCGCGGGCGACTCCACGAAGGCCGAGCGGACGTCGGCGTCGACCGCCCAGGCCTGACGAAGCCACCGTGGCGGAAGGACCTCGCGAACGCCGCCCTCGGGGTCCGGCACCGAGCCGCCGGTCAGCAGCAGCTGACCGAACCGGAGGAGGTCGCGTGCCGTCGCACTCAGGCCGCCGTCGTGGACGGCGGTGCCGGTGCGGTCGACCATGATCTCCGCGTCGTCGGAGGCGCCCATCGGCGCCCAGACGAGCTCCCCGATCAGGTCGGCCATGAGAGAACCCGAAGCCCTCTCGCACACCCAGCCCAGGACGTCGGTCTCCGAGGAGCGGTAGAGGAAGTGCCCGCCATGGGGCCGCTCGGCGCCGAGCGTCGGCAGGAAGGCGTAGAGCCCCTGCTCGCCCAGGAGCCACTCGCCCAGCTGCCGGATGCCGCCGATCGGGTCGGTGTAGTCCTCGAGGAAGAGGGCGCCGCTGCGCATGTCCAGCAGGTGCCGCACCGACGCTCCGGCGTATCCGGAAGGGGCCAGCTCGGGGACGTACTGCTCGACGGGCGCGTCCTCGTCGAGAACCCCGCGGTCGAGGAGGATCCCGGCCACGCACCCGACCAGGGACTTGGTCACGGACAGGACGGCGTGGACCAGGTCTGGACCGCCGCCCTCGGCGTACCACTCGTCGGCGACCTCGCCGTCCTGGAGCACCGCGAACGCGTCGGTGAAGGTGTCGTCCAGCACGTCGCGCACCGTGCCCACCGACCCGTCCACCCGGGCGACCTCGACCCTGTCGAGGTCGAGCGGCTGGGCCCGGTCGGGGAGCGGCAGCGCCGGGCCTGCGCCGTGGGAGACGACCTTCGTGGGCGAGATCTCCCGGACGTGCCACATCGACCACCGGTTGTACGGCGCCTCCAGCCAGTTCGCTGCCGACACGCGGGCATAACGGGTCGGGGTCGTTGCGTCGCTCACCCGGGAATCCTAGAGAACGGGTGGGCGCTCTGGTCCGGCCGGTGGGTCGTGGACCACTGGCCGGACCGGCCGCCTAGGGTGTGCGCATGGAACGCATGACCGGTTTCCCGCCGGAGAAGGACTCGCGCGTCACGGTGGCCAACTGGCAGGACCCCGGGAGCGTCCGCTGGGCCTTCCGGCACATGCGCGAGATCATCCCCACCCAGGTCATCCCGGCCGGGCCGGCGCCCGCGGCCGACTTCGCCAAGCGCCGCGACGTCGACCTGGCGGGGATCACCGTCCACCGCCTCTCCGGCGACACCACGAGCGTCGAGGACGTCTTCGACGAGACGTCGACCGATGCGCTGATCGTCCTGCACGACGGCGTCCTGCTCACCGAGCGCTACTACGCGGGGAACACCGAGTCCACTCCGCACCTGCTGATGTCGGTGTCCAAGTCGATCGTGGGGTGCGTGGCGGGGATCCTGTCCGACCGCGGCACCCTCGACGTGTCCGCCTCGGTGGAGCACTACGTGCCCGAGGTCGCCCACTCCGGCTACGGCGGCGCCACCGTCCGTGACCTCCTCGACATGCGGACGGGCGTGCAGTTCCGCGAGACCTACGACTCGCCCGACGCAGAGGTCCGGGTGATGGAGCGCTCGATGGGCTGGCACCCCCGCCGGGACGACGACCCGGTCGGCGCCTACGCCTACCTCGCGAGCCTCGAGCGGGCCGAACCGCACGGCGGCACCTTCACCTACCGGTCGGCCGACACCGACATGCTCGGGTGGGTCTGCGAGCGGGCCGCCGGCACCCGCATGGCGGACCTGGTCTCGACCCTGCTGTGGCGGCCGATGGGTGCCGAGGCCGACGCCGAGATCACCTGTGACGCCGTCGGCACCGGCATCCACGACGGCGGCATCTCAGCGGTGGCCCGGGACCTGGCCCGCTTCGGACGGCTGCTGATGGACGGCGGCACGGTCGACGGCCGCGAGGTCGTCCCGGCGGCCTGGATCGAGGAGTCGTGGAACCGGCCGGACGCGGTCCGGGCCGCGTTCGCCGCCTCGGACAACGAAGAGGTGCTGCCCGGCGGGTGGTACCGCAACCAGTTCTGGTTCGTGCCGACCCACCTCGGGGAGGCGATGCTCTGCCTCGGCATCCACGGCCAGATGGTCTACGTCAACCGCGCCACCCGCCTGGTCGGCGTGAAGCTGTCGTCGTGGCCGACTCCGCAGCACACGGCCTCCCTCGTCGACACGATCCGGTCCTTCGGGGCGATCGGTGTCGCCCTCGGGGCGGCGGACGGCGACCTCCAGCCCCAGGCCCGGAAGGGCCGGAAGGGTCGCAAGGGCCGCCGCCACTAGGTCACGTCTCCTTGACGGGCGCCTCGAGGCGGGCGAGTCTCGGGAGATGACCCGCTACGGCCAGCAGTTCGGCCCGGACTTCACCTTCCTCGGAGTCCCGATGTGCGACCTGGACGACCCCTCGACGTACGCCGACGCCCAGGTCGTGATCCTCGGCGCGCCGTTCGACGGCGGTACGTCCGCCCGCTCCGGCGCGCGCTTCGGTCCGATGGCGATCCGGATGCGCGACTACCTGCCGCACGACGGCGAGCGGCCCAGCCTGGCTCTCCGGACGGACGGCCTCACGGAGCTCGGGGTCGTCGATGCCGGCGACGTCGAGATGTACTCCGGCGACATCGAGGTCGCGCTCCCGGCTCTCGAAGCGGCCGTCGAGAAGGTCACCAGATCGGGGGCGGTGCCCGTCGTCCTCGGCGGCGACCACTCGGTCACCTTCCCCGACGCCAAGGGCGTCGCCAACGTGCTGGGGCACGGGCGGATCTCGATGATCCACTTCGACGCGCACGCCGACACCGGCGACATCGAGTTCGGCTCCCTGTGGGGACACGGCCAGCCGATGCGCCGGCTGATCGAGTCCGGGGCCCTGCGGGGCGACCGGTTCCTCCAGGTCGGCCTCCGCGGCTACTGGCCGCCGCCCGAGACCCTGGACTGGATGGCGGACCAGTCGATGCGGTCCTACGAGATGACCGAGATCGTGCACCGTGGTCTCGAGGAGTGCCTCACCGAGGCGTTCGGCATCGCCATGGACGACTGCGACGGCGTCTTCCTCTCCGTCGACATCGACGTGTGCGACCCCGGGCACGCGCCGGGCACCGGCACCCCCGAGCCGGGCGGGCTCAGCGCCCGCCAGCTCCTCGACGCCGTTCGCCGGATCTGCCTCGAGCTGCCGGTGGTCGGGATGGACGTCGTCGAGGTGGCGCCGCCGTACGACCATGCCGAGATCACGGCCGCGCTGGCCAACCGCGTGGTCCTCGAGGCCCTCTCGGCGCTGGCGCGCCGACAGCGGGACGAGCGCGACGGCACCACCTGGGATCCGGGGCAGCCGTTGCTCGCCGATCGGCCCAAGCCACCTCCCGACGACCCTCACCACACCAGCCACCTCGGTCACCACTGACCGCAGCCGGCGGCTGTTCGGGTCGGCCCTCCGGCCGCCCGGTCACTCGACGATCAGCGCCGGGGTGTCCTTGACCAGGGTCTCGCCGCGGAAGTAGGCCGGGTCCCTGAATCGCTGCCACAGCATGAACACGATGCCGGCGAGGATGATGCCGAGGCCGAGGATCAGCACCAGGCCGACGCCGCCGATGTCCGCGCCGCTGCCGTAGTCGGGAGACGCGCTGTCGCGGAGCGTCACCACGAAGACCCAGCCGAGCCCGAGTCCTCCGATCAGCGGGAAGAGGAGCTTGAAGACGAAGCTGGAGACGTCGTTGAACAGCTCCTTGCGGAAGTACCAGATGCAGGCAAACGCCGTGAGTCCGTAGTAGAAGCAGATCATGATGCCCAGCGAGTAGATCGTGTCGGTGAGCACCTTCTCGCTCACGAAGGTCAGCAAGGCGTAGAACACACCGGCTCCGATGCCGGCCACGACGGTGGCGTACGACGGGGTCCGGTGCTCGGGGTGGACGGTGGCGAACTTCTGCGGGAACGCGCGGTAGATGCCCATGGCGAGCATGGTGCGCGACGTGGGCAGGAACGTGGTGATCAGGCTGGCAGCGCTGGAGGCGAGGACGGCCAGGAACAGGACGAGGTCGAGCGGCTGCCCGAGGACGGGCCGGGCCAGCGCCCCGAACACGTTGTCCGAGATCTCCTCGTTGGCCAGCCCGTTCCCGTCCTCGCCGACACCGGCGTACATCTGGAGGGCGATGGCCACGATCAGGTAGGTCAGCAGGATCGAGACGACGCACAGCAGGGCCGCACGACCCGGCGTCTTGTCGGCGTCGACCGACTCCTCGTTGACCGTGAGGGCCGTGTCCCAGCCCCAGAAGGCGAAGATGGAGCCGGAGAGTCCAGCGATGAACGCGGAGAGACCCAGGCCCGAGGGACTGAACCAGTCGAGGCTGAAGTCGAGCCCTGTGGCGGAGTCGCCGGACTTGGCGAAGGCGGCGATGGCGAAGACCAACAGGACCGCCAGCTGGAAGAGCACCAGCACGATCTGGACGCGCTCGGTCGTGGTGATGCCCCGGTAGGCGACCCAGGTGGCGATCGCCAGGAAGACCAGGCAGGTCACGACGTTGACCCCCCGGTTCTCCCAGAGGTCGCCGATCGCGCCGGTGTCGGTCAGGTCGCCCAGGAACTGGTAGAAGAACTGGACCGCGACGCCGGCCAGGTTGGACAGCACGATCACGGTGGCCATGATCGCCGCCCAGCCACCCAGCCACCCGACGTACGGCCCGAAGGCCTTCGTGGTCCAGGTGAACGACGTCCCGCAGTCGGGGGCGACCTTGTTCAGCTCCCGGTACGCGTACGCCGCGAAGAACATGGGGAGGAAGCCCGCGATGATGACCACCGGCATCTTGTCGCCGGCCTCGGCGACCAGGATGCCGACCGTGGCGGTCAGGGCGTAGGCGGGGGCGACCGACGAGATCCCGAGGACGGTCCCGCCGAAGAGGCCGACGGCGCCCTCGGTGAGGCCCTTGTCGAGGAGGTCGGCTTCGGCGCGGTGGTGCGGGTCGTGCTGCTCGGCGTGGAGACTGTGGTGCCCGTCTCCGGTCGGCGCGGTCATCCCTCGAACCCGTGGTGGATCATCACGTGCTTGATCCGCGTGTAGTCCTCGAACCCGTACATCGAGAGATCCTTTCCGTAGCCGGAGTGCTTGAACCCGCCGTGCGGCATCTCGCCGACGAGCGGGATGTGCGTGTTGACCCAGACGCAGCCGGCGTCGATCCGGGCCGCCATCCGGCTGGCCCTCCCGATGTCGTTGGTCCACACGGAGGAGGCGAGGCCGTACTCGCTGCCGTTCGCGAACCGCAGCGCCTCCTCCTCGTCGGTGAACTTCTGCACCGTGAGGACCGGCCCGAAGATCTCGGTCGTGATGAGCTCGTCGTCCTGCTGCAGGTCCGCGACGATCGTGGGCTCGTAGAAGAACCCGGCTCCGCCGACCCGGCTGCCGCCGGTGGTCACCCGGGCATGGTCCGGGGCACGGTCGACCAGGCCGGAGACGTGCCCGAGCTGGTTCGCGTTGTTGACGGGGCCGTAGAGGATGTCCTCGTCCTGGGGGTCGTATCCGGTCTTCGTGTTCCTGGCCGCCTCCGTGAGCTCGGAGAGGAACTCGTCGTAGAAGCCAGCCTGGGCCATCACCCTGGTGGCGGCCGTGCAGTCCTGCCCTCCGTTGAAGAGACCGGCGACGGAGATCCCCTCGACCGCTGCCGCGAGGTCGGCGTCGTCGAAGACGACGACGGGGGCCTTGCCGCCGAGCTCGAGGTGGGCCCGCTTCAGGTCCGCGGCTGCGGCGGTCGCCACGGCGATGCCGGCCCGGGTGGAGCCCGTGATGGAGACGAGCTGGGGGATCGGGTGACTGGTCAGCGCGGCGCCCGTGTCGCGGTCGCCGCAGACCAGGTTGCAGACACCCGGCGGGAAGATCTCCTGCATCTTCTCGACCATCCAGTACGACGACGCCGGGGTCGTGTCGCTCGGCTTCAGCACCACGGTGTTGCCGGCGGCGAGGGCGGGAGCGAACTTCCAGACCGACATCATCATCGGGTAGTTCCAGGGTGCCACCTGGCCCACCGGACCCACCGGCTCCCGGCGGATCGACGAGGTGAAGCCCCTCATGTACTCGCCGGACGCCTTGCCCTCGAGGACCCTCGCGGCGCCGGCGAAGAACCGGATCTGGTCGACCATCGGCGGGATCTCCTCCGACATCGTCAGGGAGACGGGCTTGCCGGTGTTCTCCGACTCGACCGCCACCAGCTCCTCGGCGTTCGCCTCGATCACGTCCGCGAGCTTGAGGAGCGCGCGCTGCCGCTCGCTGGGTGTCGACCACCGCCACGTGTCGAAGGCCCGCCCCGCCGCCTGGAACGCCTGGTCCACGTCGTGGGCGTCGGAGTTGGGGGCCGAGGCGTAGACCTCGCCGGTCGAGGGATTGACGACGTCCATCATGGCGCCGGACGCCGATGCCTGAATCTTCCCATCGATGATGTTGTGGAAAACCTGCTTCTCGGACATGTCGCCTCCTCGACTCGCTGCCCAAGCCGAACCGATCCCGATTCCTCAGGCTATGACCCGGGGGGCCCACGGTCGACCGCCCGAACGCCCCCTTTTCGGGCTAGTCCTCGCGGTGCTGGCCGGCGAGGGTCCCGGGGTGGTTACATGACGAGGGACTCCGTCCCGGTTCCGAGCGCGTGCCGGGAGTCGCGAACCGAGGAGTGCGACCATGGCGATGCATCCGCTCGAACCGCTGAGCGCAGACGAGTTCCGGAAGACGGCGGCGATCCTCCGACGAGACCGGGGGGTCACCGACTCCTGGCGGTTCGCGTCGATCGAGCTCAGGGAGCCACCGAAGCAGGACGTGAAGGCGTGGCAGCCCGGCGACCCGGTCGGACGGGTCTCGCTGGCCGTGCTGTGGAACCGCGAGGACAACCAGGCCTACGAAGGGGTCGTCGACCTGGTCGGTGACGCCGTCCTGTCGTGGACCCATCTGCCCGGCGTCTGCCCGAACTTCACCGTCGACGAGTGGCACGACTGCGACGAGGCGATGCGGGCGCACCCCGACGTCATCGCCGCCCTGGCTGCCCGGGGCATCACCGACATGTCTCTCCTGCTGATCGATGTCTGGACCTACGGCAAGGCGCTCATGCCGGAACAATGGCGGGACCGGCGACTGGGCTGGTGCGACGTCTGGCGTCGCGAGGCCCCCGGCACCAACCCGTATGCGCACCTCGTGTCCGGTATCAAGTTCATCGTCGACATGAACACCATGGAGCTGCTGCAGATCGAGGAGGACGTCGACCTCGGGTCGCCGGACGTGCAGGGCGAGTACATCCCGGGCATCTGGACCGGCGAGCAGCGTTCCGACCTCACGCCCCTGCACATCACCCAGCCCGAGGGCGTGTCGTTCACCGTCGAGGGCACCGAGCTGCGCTGGCAGAACTGGTCGATGCGCCTGGGCTTCAACTACCGCGAGGGGCCGGTCATCTACCAGGTCGCCTACGACGACCACGGCGAGGTCCGCGACGTCGCGTACCGCCTGTCCTTCGCCGAGATGGTCGTCCCCTACCGCGACTCCTCCTTCGACCACTACCGTCGCACCGCCTACGACGTCGGTGAGTGGGGCCTGGGCTACATGACCACCTCCCTCGAGCTCGGCTGCGACTGCCTCGGGGAGATCGTCTACCTCGACGCGGTGCTGCACGACAGCGCGGGGGAGCCCTACGACATCAGGAACGCGATCTGCCTCCACGAGGAGGACAACGCGGTCCTCTGGAAGCACGTCGACGGCACCACCGGCGCCGAGGTCCGCAGGATGCGCCGCATGGTCGTCTCCTGCCACGTCACGGTGGCCAACTACGAGTACCTCGTCTACTGGCGCTTCTACCAGGACGGCAACATCGAGTGCGAGGTCCGGGCCACCGGGATCATGGTGACCACGCCGTACGCCGAGGGGGCCGAGGCCCCGCGCACCGGCACCGTCGTGGACAACCGGACCTACGCGCCGTTCCACCAGCACATGATCGTGGCCCGGCTGGACCTGGATGTCGACGGGGCCGACAACACCGTCCTGGAGGTCGACTCCGAGGCGCTGCCGGTCTCCGACGCCAACCCCTTCGGGCTGGACCTGGTCACCAACGCGACCCCGGTCCGCTCGGAGAGCGAGGCCGCTCGTGACTACCGGTGGGAGACCCAGCGGTCGTGGAAGGTCGTGAACCCGACCCGGACCAACCGGCACGGCACGAACACCGCCTACAAGCTCGTGCCCACCGCCTGCTTCCCGTCGATGATGGACCCCGCCACCGCGCAGTACCTCCGGGCGCCGGTGATCGGACACACGCTCTGGGTCACCCGCCACCACGACGACGAACGGTGGCCCGCCGGAGCGCACCCGACCCAGTCCGAGCACGACGACGGGATGACCCGCTGGATCTCCGACGACGAATCGCTGGAGAACACCGACGTCGTGCTCTGGTACGTGTTCGGCATCCACCACATCACCCGCGTCGAGGACTGGCCGATCATGCCGGCCGACACGATCTCCTTCTGGCTCAAGCCGTTCGGCTTCTTCGACCAGAACCCGTCGATCGACGTGGCCCCCTCCGACACGGCCGAGGGGGACCACTGCCACACGGGAGTGGACGACGAGCACGGCTATAGCCACCACCACTGAGCGACGGGCCTGTGCTGGCCCGACGGCCCCGGGGACGTCACCAGCCCGCGCTGAGCACCTCGTCGAGCCGGTCGACGAAGAAGTCCGCACTGTCCCGGGTGATGCACAGCGGCGGCTTGACCTTGAGCACGTTCGAGTAGTCGCCGGTGGCATGCTCGATGACGCCGAGCTCGCGCAGCCGTTCGCAGATGGCGGTCGCCTCCTCGGTGGCCGGCTCCAGCGTCTCCGGGTCCCGCACGAGCTCCACCCCCTGGTAGAGGCCACGCCCGTGGATGCAGCCGATGAGCGAGTGGCGCTCGCGGAGCGCCTCGAGCCGCGTCGACAGGTGGGCGCCGATGCGGGCGGCGTTCTCCTGCAGGCCCTCGTCACGGAGCACGTCGAGCACCGCCACCCCGACGGCGGACGACACCGGGCTGCCGCCGACCGAGGAGAAGAAGGAGCCCTGCGACGAGAACTGCTCGGCGATCTCGCGACGCGTCACGACGAACCCGATGGGGTGGCCGTTGCCCGCCGCCTTGGCCATGGTGACCACGTCGGGGACGACCCCGTGCATCTGGAACCCCCAGAAGTCGCCGCCGGTGCGGCCGTACCCCACCTGCACCTCGTCGGAGACGACGAGCCCGCCCGCAGCGCGCACGGACTCGTAGACCTGCGGCAGGTAGCCCGGCGGGATCTCGACCCCTCCGGCGTTGCCGGAGAGCGGTTCGGCGACGAAGGCCGCCGGACCACCCGGGATCTGCGCGACGATGGACCGGACGGCGTCGGCGTACCGGTCCGCGGCGTCCGCTCCCCGGTGCTCGCCGCGGAAGAGGTTGGGCATCGGCGCGAGGTGGACCCACGGCGGCCTGGTTCCCCGAGAATGCGGGTTGTCGTTCAGCGTGGTCGAGATCTCGTCGGTCGCCGTCGACCAGCCGTGGTAGCCGCCGGCCAGGCAGATGGTGTCCTTGCGGCCGGTGACGCTGCGGACGATGCGCAGCGCGAGGTCGACGGCCTCGCTCCCGGAGTTGACGAAGAACACGGTGTCGAGCGGCTCGGGAAGCAGCTCCACGATCCGCTCCGCATAGGTGACCATGCCGTCGTAGCTGAACCGCGAGTTGGTGTTGAGCAGCCCGAGCTGCCGGCTGGCCGCCGCGGTCACGCGGGGATGGCTGTGCCCGACGACGGCGACGTTGTTGACCATGTCGAGGTAGGCCATGCCCGAGGTGTCGAGCAGGTGGTGGCGCCAGCCGCGCTCGATGCGGGGCGGGTGCGCGAAGTAGTGCTCCTGGACGCGGGCCACCACGGCGTCGCGACGCGCGATCAGCTCCTCGGCCGACTCGGTCGGTACGTCGGGCGCGGTCGCACCGACCAGCGACGAGGCGTCCGGGGACAGGGCCCGCCAGGCCGTGGCGACGGACGGCTCGACCGGTCCTCTTGCCGCCAGGCCGGCGGGCGTCACCTGCGCGTGGACGTGGGGCGGCAGGGGGCCGGTCGTCGTCGGCGCGCCAACCCGGCCGACGACGTCGCCGGCCGCGACGGGGGCTCCGACGGCGACCGAGGGACGGATGCCGGCCAGGAGCACGTCCACGTCTCCGCTGCGCAGGACGACGCCGTCGTCGCGCACCTCGCTGACGCTGCCGTCCGCCGGGGCCCGGACCTCGCTCCCGCTGGGCGCGAAGGCGTCGATCCCGAGGTGCACGCTGGCCGACTCCTCGGCCGCGTCGCACAGCACGGACGGGAGCCTGGCCCCACCTCCGGCCACGCCGTACCCGTCCGCCGAGGCCGCCTCGATGGCGGTGCGCGTGGCCGCCGGGTCCGTCCAGGTCGCCGCGGGCAACAGGGTCGTCGTGACGGAGAGGTCGATCCGGGGCGCGTCGGCGGGAACGTCCACCACGGGCCGGGCGGGCCGCCAGGCGGCCACCCTCGCCGCCGTCGCACCGGCGTCCAGGCCGACCGCCTGCCGCAGGGCGACCTCGGCGAGCGGGAACGGCACCGCGGCTGCCCGGTCGAGGATGAGCCAGTCGAGAGGCTGCTCCTCGCGGGCGTAGTCGTTGTCCGGGTCGGCCGCCAGGATGTCCTCGACGCTCGTCGCCAGGACGCTCGCACGGGCCGCGACCAGCGGCCACACCGCGGCGATCTCGGGCTCGGTCAGGGGAGTGACGGAGTGGAAGCCGACGACGACCGCGCACGCGTCGAGCAGCGGTGACCGTCGCTCCCGCACGAGCAGCGAGGTGATCGCGGTGGCCAGGTCGGCGACCAGCCAGCTGCGGACGACGTCGCCGAAGTCGATGACGCCGCTCGGCGTGAGCCGCCCCGCCGCGTCCCTGGTGGCGACCACGTTGTAGTCGGCCATGTCGGCGTGGACCACCTGCACCCGCAGGTCGGGGACCAGGGGGGTGAGGGCGCTCCAGGCCCGGTCGCTCAGGTCGACGGCGTCCGCCCGCCGGAGGGGATCGGCCACCGAGCCCGCCAGCCGGTCCACGACACGCGCGGCGTGGCGGCTGTCGTACTGGAGGACGCGGTCCGCCGCGGGGTGGTCGAACGTGGCCAGGGCCGCCGACAGGCGCGCGGTGAGGGCGCCGAACCTCCCCAGCACGTCGGCCCCGAGGTAGTCGGCGTCGGAGAACATCTCGCCAGCCACGAACGTGAGCAGGCGGACGTGGTGGTCGATCCCGCGGATCGGCACGCTGACCAGATCGCTCCCGTCCAGGGCGGGGACCGGGAGCGGGACCGCCAGACCCGTGCCCGCTCGCTGGACGTGCCGCATCGCCCGGTTCTGCAGGTCGAGCACGTCCGCGCCGAACGCCGGATTGGCCACCTTCAGCACGTAGGTGCTCCCGTCCGTGCCGCGGACGCGCAGGTTGGTCTCCTGGTTGGAGCCCAGCGGCTCCGCCACCCCGTCGACACCGAAGACGTCACGGGCGAGGGCAACGGCCTCGTCGGGGGAGACACGGGTGGCGGGAGGAGTCTCGCCCCAGAATGGTGCACTCACCCCCCGACGATATCGCCGCGGACGAGCGGCCCACCTGCCCTGCTTCGGGTGATGCCGTGGTCTGCCACCACGTTGCTGGCAAAGGTCATGCGGTGCCATGCTGAATCCCTTCGAGGAGGACCCGTCATGAGCATCTCCCACATCCTTCAGTCGGGACTCGCGGAAGCCCGGAGCTCCGGGGCGAAGCAGGTCGAGCTGCAACACCTCCCCGACGGCGGCGCCGACGAGCTCGCGAAGGAGACGCTGGAGTTCCTCCGCGGCCGACCCGGGCGCCCGTCCGCGGTCAGCGGCTGGACCGCGGTCTCCGCGTCGAACACGGGGGTGATGGCGTGGTGGGCCGACGAGTCCGGGCTGACCACGGAGGCGCAGCAACGGAGGCTCCGAACGCTGCGGCGCCAGGTCTACGACCTGCTCGACGAACGAGGACTCATCATCAAGCCGGCCAGTCCCTCTGCGGCGGTCGACGTCTCTCCCGCTCCCGTAGCCGCGGCCGAGACCGCCCCGGCGGAACCCGCCGCCGAGGCCGCCCCGGCAGAGGCCGTCGCCGAGGAGCCGGCCCGGGCAGAGGCCGTCGCCGAGGAGCCGGCCCGGGCAGAGGCCGTCGCCGAGGAGCCGGCCCCGGCCCCGGCAGAGGCCGTCGCCGAGGAGCCGGCCCCGGAGGGCCCGACTGCGGCAGTGGCGCCGAAGGCGAAGGTCGCCAAGGCCAAGGCTGCGAAGGCTGCCAAGCCCAAGGCCGCCAAGGCCGACAAGCCTGCGAAGAAGGCCAAGGCCGCCAAGGCTGCGAAGCCTGCGAAGAAGGCCAAGGCCACAGCAGTGGCCGGGGCAGCTCCCGCAGAACCCACCGCCACAGATACGTCGACGGCGCAGGTGGTGGCCGCACCCGACGACGTGGGGGCCTGGGTCCTCCGCCTCGACCCGACCGTCTGGAACCTCGCCCGCTTCATCGCCGACGGCCACCGCGAAGTGCGGGCCTGGGCGGTCGAGGACGTCGAGCGATCGGCCGCGATGACGCGTGGCCAGCGCGTGTTCCTCTGGGCCGGTGGCGACGGGACCCTCGTCATGGCCGGGGTCTGGGGCGTCGGGTGGGTGGTCGGTCCTTGTCAGTCAGGATCGGTCGCAGACGGGTACTGGACAGACCCTGCGGGCAACAGTCGACACAGGCTCTTCGCCGATGTCTCTATCCAGTTCCTGGCACATCCGGTGGGTCGACAGCAGGTCGTCGACGACTCGCGCCTGGCGAACATCGAGGTCCTGCGGGACCCGTTCGGCGACAACCCCAGCCGCCTCACCCCTGACGAAGCGGCCGCCATGCTCGCACTGGTCGGGTGGGACCCGGCTCCACCTGCCTGATCCGGGTCCGCCCTACTTCACGTAGGCGATCGGCGCGACCGCCGGCGCCGGCTCGAACGGTTCGGACGTGTAGTGCGCCCGGATGCCGTCGATGTAGTTGCGGCAGCGCTGCGTCAGCCCCTCGGCGGTCTGCATCCGGCCCTTGGTGACCAGGATCCCGAGGTCGGCCCCCTTGAACCGGAAGTCTCCCTCCGCGTAGACGCGCAGGAAGAACGCCTCGTCCTCGTGCGTGACGTCGTGCCAGTCGTTGGAGACCCCGGCGAACGTGAGGGTGCCGTCGTCCTCGAGGTGCCACGTGCCGGTGCGCGGCGCAGCCAGGATGCGCTCCACCGAGTCGTTGGGCTCCTTCATGATCAGCTGCGCCCACACGTCCACCGCAGCGAGATCACGCCATCGCTCGTTGATCTCCTCGACGTCGACCGTGTAGTCCACGTCCATGAACTCCAGCAGGTGGAACAGGAACAGCGGTACGTCGGCATAGGCCCCCGCGGTCACGTTGGTCATCGACGACGCACCGGAGATCCGCGGGTTGAGCTCACCGAGGTAGACCGCGTCGTCCGCCAGGTCCACGAGCACGTCGATCTCCAGGAAGCCCTGGTAGCCCTCCTTCGCCAGCCGATCGCCCAGCCGTCGTACGTGGTCGATCGCGGTCGCCCGCTGCTTGGTGGTCAGGGCCTCCGGGAAGAGGTCGTTGCCGCACCAGCCGCCCTTGTACGGCGTGAGCTCGGGGTAGCCCGTCAGGTCCGTCATGAAGGGACCGACGATGGTGCCGTGCCGCGTGATGCAGGCCTCCACGGCTGCCGCCTTGTTGTCGATGCGTTTCATGACCTTCAGCTGCTCCCCGACGATGTCCTCGGCGTCCCGGTCCCAGTCCTGCTCGGACTTGACGAAGAACGTGGTCTTGCCGGAGTCGCCGTACGGCGTCTGCACGACCAGGTCGGTGCCCAGGCCGTGACTCGTCGCCAGGTCGTTCAGCTCCTCGTAGGTCGACGCCTTGCCGAGCACGTTCGGAACGGAGGGTGCGCCCGCCTCGTTGCCGAGCTGGGTGGTGACGATCTTGGAGTCCAGCCGCCGCCTGAGCTCGTCCGGCGGGAGGATCAGGTTGTACCCGAGCTCGCGGCAGATCTCCTCGGTCTCCTCGTCGAAGAAGACCATCGCGATCATCGGGGTGCCCCCACGTCTCTTCATGTACTCCCGGACCTCGGGGTCACGCAGGAGGTAGTTGTTGATCTGCTCGCTCGACTCGAACTCGACATACGGCCGGTTCTTCGGCGCGAAGACGCGCGGGTGTGCCCCGTCCCAGGAGTCGTAGTACACGACGTACTGGAAGTTCCTCACCCAGCGGTCGATCCCCAGCAGGTTGAAGGCAGTCGGGCCCACGAAGTAGACCGGCTGCTGGTTGGTGCGGAAGAAGGTACGGATCTCGGCGATGCCCCGAAGGTGCCGGCGACCGGTCGGCTCGTTGCTCATGTTCGCCTCCTTGACCGTAGGCTACGGCGCCGAGTCGGTGCCCGTCGATGGTCCGGCGATGATGGCCGTCAAGGTTTTCTTGACAGCCTCCCATGCGTCAAGGCAGCCTTGACGTCATGTCACCTACCTGTACCCACCCGCCCGCCTCCGCCACCACGCTGCCCCGGATCTCTCGCGATGTCGATCCCGGACGTGTCTTCGCCGACCTCGCCGCCGATCTCGCTCGAGCCGTCGACCCGGATGCGGTCGCGGCAGCTGTCGAGTCACTCACCACGGTCGGCCTCCGCATGGGAAGTCGGGAGTCGTGGGCTGCCTGGGACAGCTGGAGCAGCGGGACCGGGACCGCGTCGCCCCCCACCGACTCCGCCCGCTCGTTCACCCTTGTCGGCATTCGCGAGGAGCAACCGGGCCCTCGCTGGCAGGCGCTCTTCTCCGCCACTTGGCCCGCCTACCGGGCCTGGTACCTCCAGGACGGAGAAGACGCGCGGCCCGACCTCGCCACTGCCCGAGCGCAGCTGACCAGGCACATGCCTGAGCTCGTCCCGACCTGGGAGGCCATGGTGGCCCTTGCCGGAGACGACGACGTCGCGGCCCGCATGCTGACCTTGTGGGATGCACCCGGGTTCGCTCCCGGCTGTTCACAGGCAGCCCAGGTCGGGGGTGACCCGGTCATGGTGCGCAACTACGACTACAGCCCCGATCTGTTCGAGTGGGTCGTGTACTCCAGCAAGTTCGCCCGTCGCAAGGTCATCGGCACGAGCGACTGCCTGTGGGGGCTTCTCGACGGGATGAACGACGACGGACTGGTCATCTCGCTCACGCATGGCGGGCGTCAGAGCTCCGGACCGGGGTTCGCCATCCCGCTGGTCGTGCGCTACCTGCTGGAGGTTGCCGGCACGGTGGAGGAGGCAGGGGCCGCACTCGACCGACTCCCGGTCGCCGCGTCGTACAACCTCACCATGATGGACGCCACCGGTGCGGTGGTCACCGCCTTTGTGTCACCGGGCAACGAGCCTGAGTACACCGACTCGGCCGTCGCGACCAACCATCGCGGAAGAGTGCCGGAGCGGCCCGAGCATGCTCGGGCGCTGCGGAGCGTCGAGCGTCAAGATCACCTCCTGGCACTGCTGGAAGAGCCGACCGAGCGTGCCCTGCTGACAGCTGCCTTCCTGCGAGCCCCGCTCCACAGCCAGCGGTACGCACAGGGTTTCGGGACCCTGTACACGGCGGCGTACCGGCCACGCGTCCAGCAGCTCACCTACTCTTGGCCCGGGACGAGCTTCACCCGCACCTTCGACTCACCCGACGACAGCATCACGGTGTCGCTCCAGGAGGGCTGAGGGCGCCCCACCGACAGACGCCCGCAGGAGGCGACATGGCAATCCTCGGCGAGGATCTCGATCAGCTCAGCTCGAACGACCTGGGGGTCCTCGCACGCGACGCCATGTCGATCCTCGCGCTGCGTGGTGACCCGGAGGCGTTCTCGCAGCTCCTCACCATGAACGCCCATGCCGGTCAGTGCCTCGGTGAGGGGGCCCGCCGCCTGGCCGCTGCTGAATCCTGGACCCAGGTCGCCGACCTGACGGGAGTGTCGAAGCAGGCGGTGTGGTCGCGCTGGCGTGTGTGAGCCGGCCTCACCTGAGCCGGTAGCCGACGCCGCGGACGGTCTCGACACGGTCGGCAACGGCGCCCAGCTTCTTCCGGAGGCTGCGAATCACGACGTCGACCGTGTTGCTGCCACCGTCGTAACCCGTGCCCCACACCTCGCGGAGCAGGTCGGCGCGCGACACCGGCGCCGCAGGGTGGGCGGCGAGCGTGTTCAGCACACCGAACTCGAGCGGCGACAGCTGGACACGAGCGCCACCGAGATCGACGCTGCGGTCGCGCGCATCGAGGAATGGCTGATCGCTCGCGCCGAGCTCGGCCGCGGCGAGGCGGTTGAGCCACCCGTCGACGGAGTCCGGTCC
>NZ_SDKM01000052.1 GCF_004519545.1 Nocardioides guangzhouensis | reverse complement strand
CGAGCGCCAGCGAGCGTCTCGAAACCACGGCCGCGCAAGACGTGGCCGCTCGGAGCAGGGCGTGGCCGCTGATCAGAAGCGGGCGGGGTCGAACAGCGCGATCGGGTGCCGCGTGCTGCCGTCGAGGGCGAGGTCGGCGAGCACCTCGCCGAGCACCGGCACGAACTTGAACCCGTGCCCGGAGAACCCGGTGGCGACGGTGACCGTCGCGTGCCCGGGGTGCCGGGCGACGACGAAGTGCTCGTCCGGAGCGGTGGTGTACATGCAGGCCACGCCGCGCAGGTGCCGCCCGGGCAGCGCCGGCAGGCGGGTGGCGAGATGGTCGGCGAGCCGGGCCGCCTTGTCGGGGTGCACCACGCGGTCGAGAGCGTCGGGGTCCACGTGCTCGTCCGGCTCCCGGGCGCCGTAGAGGGCGACCTTCACGCCGTCGGCCGGGTCGCCGTACGCCGGGAAGCCGTAGCTCTGCACGTCCGGGCTCTCCTCCCAGATCCACACCGGGTGCCGGCCGACCTGCCACGGCTCCATGCTGCCGACCGGCTCGAACCAGTGCATCACCCGCCGCTCGACCCGCAGCGGCACGCCGAGGTCGGCGAGCAGCCCCGGCGCCCAGGCTCCGGGGGCGAGGACCAGGTGCCCCGCGTCGTACGTCGCCTCGGCGGTGCGGACGGTCACCCCGCGGTCGCTGGCGGTCCAGCCGAGCACCCGCTCGCCGAACCGGAGGTCGGCACCGCCCGCGGCGGCGCGGCGCAGGTGCTCGAGGACGGTGCGCTCGGGGCGCACGAATCCGCTGCGCTCCTCGAAGAGGGCGACCAGGTCGTCGGCCGGCGCGAACATCGGGAAGCGCTCGCGGATCCCGGCGGCGTCCAGCATCTCGTGCGCGAGCCCGTGCTCGCGTGCGCTGCCCAGCGAACCGGCCACGGTCTGGGAGTCGGCGTGCCCGACCATGAGGCCGCCGGTGATCGTGAGGATGCCCGGGTCGGTGGCGTCGAGGTCCGCCCAGAGCTCGTAGGCGCGGCGCAGCAGCGGGACGTAGGCGGGGTCCTCGAAGTACGCCTGCCGGATCACCCGCGAGTCGCCGTGGCTGGAACCGAGGGCGTGGCCGGGCGTGAACTGCTCGAGGCCGAGGACCGAGGCACCTCGCGCTGCGAGGTGGGCCGCCGCGGCGCTTCCCGCGCCGCCGAGGCCGAGGACGAGGACGTCCGGGGTTGCCACCGGCTCAGGCGTCGGGGTAGCCGTCGGGGTTCTGCGACTGCCAGCGCCACGCGTCGGCGCACATGTCGTCGATGGAGCGGGTCGCGCGCCAGCCGAGCTCCTCGGCGGCCCGGGTGGTGTCGGCCCAGGTGGCGGCCAGGTCGCCGGCCCGGCGGCCCACGATCTCGTAGGGGATCTCGCGGCCGCTCGCCCGCTCGAACGCCCTGACCATCTCCAGCACGCTGGTGCCCCGGCCGCCGCCGAGGTTGAAGGCCCGCACCGGCTCCTCGATCCGTCCGAGCGCCTCGAGCGCGGCGACGTGACCGGCGGCCAGGTCCTCGACGTGGATGTAGTCGCGCTCGGCGGTGCCGTCCTCGGTCGGGTAGTCGTCGCCGAAGACGCTCAGCTTCGGGCGCCGGCCGACCGCCACCTGGGCGATGAACGGCAGCAGGTTGTTGGGGATGCCCTGGGGGTCCTCGCCGATGGTCCCGGACGGGTGCGCGCCCACCGGGTTGAAGTAGCGCAGCAGTGCGACCTTGAGGTCGTCGGCGCGGGCCACGTCGGAGAGCACCTGCTCGATCATCACCTTGGTCCAGCCGTACGGGTTGCTGGCCGACAGCGGCTCGTAGTCCTCGCGGAAGGGCAGCGGCGCGTGGTCGCCGTACACCGTGGCGGAGGAGGAGAAGACCAGGTTCCGCACGTCGTGGCGGCGCATCGCGCGCACCAGCGAGAACGTGGCGTCGAGGTTGTTGGTGTAGTAGTCCAGCGGCTTCGCGACGCTCTCGCCCACGGCCTTGAACCCGGCGAAGTGGATGACCGCGTCGATCCCGCCCTGGGCGAAGAGGTGCTCGGTCTTGTCGTGGTCGCGCAGGTCGAAGGAGTGCACGGGGATGTGGGTCCCGGACAAGGTCTCCAGGCGGCCGACCACGGTCGGCTTGCTGTTGGAGAAGTCGTCGACGACGACGACGTCGTGGCCGGCCTCGATCAGGGCGAGGACGGTGTGGGACCCGATGTAGCCGGCACCGCCGGAGACGAGAACGCGCATGGCCGCCAGCCTAGGGGGCCGCCCGCCGCCGAGCACATCGCCGGGGCCCGCGGACGACCCCGGTGCGCCGGAGGCCGGTCAGGAGACGGTGACCTCGGCCCCGCCGCCGTCGACCGGCTCCATGTCCTCGGCGATGCGCATGGCCTCCTCGATGAGGGTCTCCACGATCTTGGACTCGGGGACGGTCTTGATGACCTCCCCCTTGACGAAGATCTGGCCCTTGCCGTTGCCGGAGGCCACGCCGAGGTCCGCCTCGCGCGCCTCGCCGGGACCGTTCACGACGCATCCCATGACGGCGACGCGGAGCGGGACCTCGAGGCCGTCCAGGCCGGCGGTGACCTCGTCGGCGAGCTTGTAGACGTCGACCTGGGCCCGGCCGCAGGACGGGCAGGAGACGATCTCGAGCCGGCGCGGACGGAGGTTGAGGGACTCGAGGATCTGGAGGCCGACCTTGACCTCCTCGACCGGCGGCGCGGACAGCGAGACCCGGATGGTGTCGCCGATGCCCTTGCTCAGCAGGGCCCCGAAGGCGGTGGCGGACTTGATCGTGCCCTGGAACGCGGGGCCGGCCTCGGTGACGCCGAGGTGCAGCGGCCAGTCGCCCTGCTCGGCGAGCAGCTCGTAGGCGCGCACCATCACGACCGGGTCGTTGTGCTTGACCGAGATCTTGAAGTCGTGGAAGTCGTGGTCCTCGAAGAGCGAGGCCTCCCACACCGCGGACTCGACGAGCGCCTCCGGGGTGGCCTTGCCGTACTTCTCGAGCAGCCGCTTGTCGAGGGAGCCGGCGTTGACGCCGATCCGGATCGAGGTGCCGCGGTCCTTCGCGGCGGCCGCGATCTCCTTGACCTGGTCGTCGAACTTGCGGATGTTGCCCGGGTTCACACGCACGGCGGCACAGCCGGCGTCGATCGCGGCGAAGACGTACTTCGGCTGGAAGTGGATGTCGGCGATCACCGGGATCTGCGAGTGCTGGGCGATCTCCGGCAGCGCGTCGGCGTCGTCCTGCGAAGGGCAGGCGACCCGGACGATGTCGCAGCCGGACGCGGTGAGCTCGGCGATCTGCTGCAGCGTGGTGTTGACGTCGGCGGTCAGCGTCGTGGTCATCGACTGCACCGAGATCGGGTGGTCGCTGCCCACCCCCACCTTGCCGACCTGGATCTGGCGGGTCGGGCGTCGCGGGGCCAGCACCGGCGGCGGGGCAGCGGGCATCCCCAGGGAGATCGCGGTCATGGGTCCGAGTCTAGGAGGTCACCGGCGAACCCCCGCATCCCCGGGATCCGCTCTCCGGCCGACGGGCGTCAGGCCGGCCGGTGCGTGACGAACACCGCGCTGCCGGGATCCGCAGCAGACTCGTGCACGGTGACCGGGCCGAACCCGGTGTCCGCCAGCAGGTCGAGCGCCACCTGCTCGCCGAACGCGGTGCCCAGCCCCGCGCCACCCTCGGCCAGCGACACGGTCAGGCAGTGGAGCACGCTGATCGCGTACGTCATCGGCGCGAACGGGTTGCCGACGTTGTCGGCCAGGTCGCTGGAGACCCGCGGCTCGTACATCAGCAGTGTGCCGCCGGGCACGAGCATCTCCCGGATCGCCGCCAGCACCTGCGCCGGCCTGGCCTGGTCGTGGAGGGCGTAGGACACGACCACGGCGTCGTACGACGTCCCGGGCGAGAGCTCGGCCGCGTCGGCGAGGACGAACTCCACGTTGTCCAGGCCGTGCGCTGCGGCGCGGGTCCGCGCCACCTCCAGCCCGTCGGCGTCGCGGTCGTAGCCGGTGAACCTCGAACGCGGGAACGCCCGCCCCAGGGTCACCGCCACGTTGCCGGAGCCGCACGCCACGTCGGCGACGCGGGCGCCGCGGGTGAGCAGGTCGGGCAGCCCGGGTGCCATCGGCAGGATCTCCTGAACGAGGAGGTCGCGGACCGTCGGCTGCCACAGGCCGTCCATGACCTCCCGGATCTCCGGCAGGAAGGCGGCGTAGGGCACGCCGCCGCCGGAGGCGAAGCAGCGGGCGACCTCGTCGGTGTGCCGGGTGAGGGCGGTCACCAGATGGGCCATCGGTGCAAGGTTCTCGACGCCGGACCCGGTGAGCACCGCGGCGTGCTCGACGGGGAGCCAGTAGCGACGCTCCGTCGCGGCGTACTCGAAGATGCCGGCGGAAACCATGGCGCCCAGCCACTCCCGCACGTAGCGCTCCTGCAGCCCCGCGCGGTCGGCCAGCTCGGCCGACGTGGCCGGACCGTCCAGGGCGCTCTCGAACAGGCCGGTACGGCGGCCGATCTCGAGCAGCGGGGTCAGCAGTCCCCCGGTGATGACGTCGACGAGCCGGAGTGCGAACTCCTCGACGGCCTGTTCGTCGACGTCGGCGGCGCCCGGGTCCGGGCGGTTGATCTCCTCGGTGGTCATGGTTCGACGCTAGGGACGAGGGGACCGCGGGTTCATGAGGCGCGGACCCCATCTTGGCGTCGGTCAGAGCGCGGAGGGCGGGTCCTCCAGGCCGGCGCCCACCAGGCCGTGCCGGGACGCGAACAGGCTGGCCATGGCCCGGTTCCGGGCCCCGGTCTTCGCGTAGATGTGCTCCACGTGGTTGGCCGTGGTCTTCCGCGAGATCACCAGTCGCTCGGCGATCTCGCCCTGCGACAGCCCGTGCGCGAGCAGGCGCAGGACCTCGACCTCCCGGGCGGTGAGCCCGCACGGCCACTCACGTCGCTTCCGGACGCGATGACCCGTGGCCCGGAGCACTGCCTCGACCGCGGCTCCGTCGAGGCGGCCCGCTCTCGCCTCCGCACGCAGCCGCGCCGCCACGTCGACCGGTGAGGCTGCCGGCCGGTGCGGCCGCGGCTCGGACCACGCCTGGTGGCAGTCGGCCACGGCCAGCAGACGCGCCTCCGGGCCGAGCGCGGGGGCACTGGCGCCCGACGGGTACCCCGAGCCGTCGAGCCGCTCGTGGTGCTGGGCGGCCACCGTCGCCACAGGAGCCAGCGCGGGCAGGCAGGACAGGATCCGGTCGGTGAGGTACGGGTGCAGCCGGACCTGTTCCCGATCCCCCGTGGTGAAGCGGCCGCGCTTGTCCCACACCCCGTTGGAGACGCCGATCCGTCCGAGGTCGTGCACCAGGCCCGCCCGTCGCAGCAGGTGCGGGTCGAGGCCGTCCTCCGCTGCCCGGGCGGCGAGGTCGGCGACCCCGCGAGCGTGGCCGAGGGTGTACGGCGACTTGACGTCCACGAAGTCGGCGAGCGCAGCCAGCGCTGCGTCCAGCTCGTCGTCGTCCAGCTCCCGTCCGGCGGTGGGGGCGAACTCGGTCACCCCGTCCCAGCCGGTCACCTCGTCGAGCTCCTCGAACAACCCGGCCGCCTCGGCGCAGAACAGGTCGGCCAGCCCGGGGTCGAACTGTCCTCCGCTGCGCTCCCGGGCCACCCGGACGGCCGCCGGCACACCGCCGACGTCGTGGAACACCTCGACCACGTCGGCGAGGTTGATCAGGCGCGAGGCGACGTGCACGTCCGCCCCGTGCCGGCCCTCGGGCTCCCCCCGGCCGTCCCAGCGCTCGAAGGTGTGCTCGACGCCGGCCAGCACGGGCTCCGGGAGCCCGAGGTCCTGCACCAGTGCCGACGCTGCCCGCCAGTGGTTCTCGAACATGGCCGCGGTCTCGCGCCAGCCGCCAGCCAGGAAGGCGACGCCGGCACGGACCCGAGCGCTCCAGGCGACCTCCCCGCCGAGCCGCGTGAGCAGGAAGGCGGTCGCGGGAACAGGCCTGTCGAGGTCGAAGAGCCGGGCGTCGTGCTTGACCGCCCGGTCGTCGCCGTACCACCGGGCCTGCTCGTACGCGTCGACGTGGCACCCGACCCAGGCCACCATCGAGGTGAAGTAGACGACCTCGCGCTCCGCGGGACCGAGCCCGATCCGCTCGGCCAGCCGGAGCGCGATGAACGTCTGCCGGAGCACGTGCTCGGTCGGGTGCCCCATGCCGAGGTCGGTCCCGAACGACAGCGCGGCGAGCAGCTCCCCGAGGCGGACGCCGGAGGGAGCGGTCACGACCTCAGGTCACGTGGATGGGCACCACGAGGTCGCCGACGATCAGCACCACGCTCATCAGCAGGAACGCGCCGGCCACGACGTAGGCCACGGGCAGCAGCTTGGCCACGTCGACGTACCCGGGGTCCGGGCGGTGTCGGAGGCGGGCCCAGCCGCGACGCAGCGCCTCGTAGAGGGCACCGGCGATGTGGCCGCCGTCCAGCGGCAGCAGCGGCACGAAGTTGAACATGCCGATGAAGAAGTTGAAGCCGGCGATCAGCATCAGCAGGAAGACCGCCTTCTCCTTCACAGGGAACTGGGCATGGGCCGCGGTCTCGCCGGCGATCCGGCCACCGCCGACCACGCTCATCGGGCCCTCGGGGTCGCGCTCGCGAGCACCGACGATGGCCTCGGCGACGCCGTACACCTTGACCGGCATCTGGCCGAGCGCGTGCACGGTGTTGACCGTCATCGTGCCCATCTGGTCGACCGTGTAGACGAGGCCGCCGGTCTGCGCCTCGACGGTCGGGAGCACGCCGAGGAAGCCGACGTCGGTCAGCGTCTCGTCGGTGGCCGAGGTCGGCCTGGCGCTGACGATGGTGCGCGTGGTGAGGGTCTTCTCGGCGCCGTCGCGCACGACGACGATCGACGCGCTGCGGTCGCCGTTGGCGCGGATCAGCCCCTGGAGCTGGTCCCAGCCGGTGATCTCGGTGCCGTTCCAGGAGACGATCCGGTCGCCCTCCTGCAGGCCGGCCCGGGCGGCCGGCGTCGCCGGGTCGGCCGGCGTGCACTCACGGTTGCTCTGCTTGTAGGGCACCGCGCACGGCTGCACCTCGGCCACGGTGGACTTCGTGACCGGGTCGCCGATGTTGCCGTACGTCGCGAACAGGGCGCCGAAGATCACGAACGCGATGGCGAGGTTCACCGAGGGGCCGGCGGCCATGACGATGACCTTCTTCCACCACGGCAGCTTGTAGAAGAGGCGGTCCTCGTCGCCCGGCTCGATGTGCTCGGCCTCGGCCGCGCGGGCGTCGGCGATGAGCTGGGTGAACATGCCGGTGTTGCTCTCGCGGAGCTTGCCCTGCTCGTCCGGCGGCAGCATCCCGACGATCTTCACGAAGCCGCCGAGCGGGATCGACTTGATGCCGTACTCGGTCTCACCGACCTTCTTCGACCAGATCGTGTTGCCGAACCCGACGAAGTACTGGGTGACCTTGGCACCGAACTTCTTCGCCGGGATCATGTGGCCGAGCTCGTGCAGTGCGATCGACACCAGGATGGCGACCACGAACAGCAGCACGCCGAGCGTGTAGTAGAGCGCGCTCATGAAGTCCCTTCAGCAGTGATCCGGGCGGCCTCGGCCCGCGCCCACGCGTCGGCGGCGAGGACGTCGTCGACGGTGGGCTCCACGACCAACGGTACGCCGTCCGCGGTGAGCACGCGGGAAACCACCTCGACGATGTCGGTGAACCGGATCCGGCCCGCGTGGAACGCCTCCACGCAGACCTCGTTGGCGGCGTTGTAGACCGCGGGCGCGGTCCCGCCCCGCTCCCCCGCCTCGCGGGCGATCCGCACCGCGGGGAAGGCGTCGTCGTCGAGCGGCTCGAACCGCCAGTCGGCGGCCCGGGTCCAGTCGATCGGGGTCTCGGCGTCCGGCACCCGCTCCGGCCAGCCCATGCCGAGCGAGATCGGCACCAGCATCGTGGGCAGCCCGAGCTGGGCGACCACGGCGCCGTCGGAGAACTCGACCATCGAGTGGATCAGCTGCTGCGGGTGCACGACCACGTCGATCCGGTCGAACGGGACGTCGAAGAGCAGGTGCGCCTCGATCACCTCGAGGCCCTTGTTGACCAGGGTCGCGGAGTTGGTGGTGATCACGGTGCCCATCGCGAAGTTGGGGTGCGCGAGCGCCTCCGCGGGCGTGACGTCGTGCAGCTGCTCGCGGGTGCGGCCGCGGAAGGGGCCGCCGGACGCGGTGAGCACGAGCCGGCGTACCTCCTCGCGGCTGCCGGCCCGCAGGCTCTGCGCGATCGCGGAGTGCTCGGAGTCGACCGGCACGATCTGGCCGGGCTTGGCCCGCGCCGTGACCAGCGGCCCGCCGATGATCAGCGACTCCTTGTTGGCCAGCGCCAGCGTGGTGCCGGCGTCGAGTGCGGCGAGGGTGGGTCGCAGCCCGACCGCGCCGGTGATCCCGTTGAGCACCACGTCGCAGGCCATCCCGGCTGCCTCGACGGAGGCGTCCTCCCCCAGCCCCGAGCGCGCCGGGCGGAACTCGGCCACCTGCGCCTCGAACAGCTCGGGGTTCGAGCCACCGGCGGTCAGCCCGACCACCCGGAACCGGTCGGGGTTGGCACGGACCAGGTCCAGCGCCTGGGTGCCGATGGATCCGGTGGACCCGAGGATGACGACGTCGCGGGGTGAGCTCACCGGCCCATCCTCCCAGCCGGAGTGGTGCCGGGCCCATTCGACGGATCGGGCCGGCGGATCAGGTCAGGCCGTTCTCCGCGGTCCGTGCGGGCCGCTCGGGAGTGGACAGCCACGCCGTGAAGAACGCACCCAGGTCCTGGCCGCCGACCTCCTCCGCGAGCGCCACGAAGTCGGCGGTGCTGCCGCTGCCGAAGCGGCGCTCGCCCACCCAGCGCCGGAGCAGGGTGTCGAACGCGGTCGCGCCGATCCGGTTGCGCAGCGCCTGCACGGTCATCGCGCCGCGGACGTAGACCGCCTCGTCGAACAGCCGGTTGCGGCCGGGGTCGTCGACCGGGAGGTCCCAGAACGACGGGTCGTCGGCGTGCGACTCCCAGGTCGCGGTGAGCCACTCGGGCATGGAGGCCGAACCTCCGTAGTCGTCCCACCGCACCTCGAACCAGGTCGCCAGCCCCTCGTTGAGCCAGATGTCGCGCCACGACTCCAGCGAGACGCCGTCGCCGAACCACTGGTGGGCGAGCTCGTGCGCGACGATCCAGTCCTGCCCGGCGCCGCCGAGGTAGGGGTAGGTAGGGCGGGTCTGGTTCTCCAGCGCGAAGCCCGGGTCGAGCGAGGTCACCAGGCCGCCGGTGCTGCGGAACGGGTAGCGGCCGAGGTGGCGCTCGAGCCAGGCCTGGATCGTCGGGGTACGGCGCAGCAGGGCCATCGCCCGGCGCCGCTCGCCCGGGGCGAGCCGCTCCGACACCGCGAGCAGGTACGGCGTGCCGGCAGCGGTGCGCCCCCGCTCGAGGGTGAAGTCGCCGGCCGCGAAGAACGCGAGGTACGTCGCCATCGGGTCGGCCTGCCGCCAGTGGAAGACCGTCCAGCGCCGCCCGGCGGTGCGCTCGACCAGGCGACCGTTGGAGACCGCCTGCCGGCCGCGGGGCACCCGGACCGAGACGTCGAAGGTCGCCTTGTCCCGCGGGTGGTCGTTGGCCGGGAACCACCAGGCGGCCATCTGCGGCTGGCCCATGGTGACGATCTCGTGCCGGTTCGCCACCCACGCACGCTCGCCGCGCCAGGAGACGCTGCCCGGCCGGCCGGCGTAGGTGACGGACACGCGGAACGATCGCCCGGCGGGGATCGGCGCCGCTGGCGTGATCCGGAGCTCGTGCCGGTCGGGACGGTCGCGCGCCGCCGGCCGGCCGTCGACGCGGACCGAGCTGACCGGCAGCAGCAGGTCGAGGTGGAACGAGGCGAGGTCCTGGGTGGCGGTGGCGGTGATCGTGGCCCGCCCCGACAGCCGGCCGTCGGCGACGGCGGTGGAGACGTGGACGTCGTAGTGCCGGACGTCGTACCCGCCGTTGCCGTCGGCGGGGAAGTAGGGGTCGCCGATGCCGGCCGCGCCGGCTGCGGGAGCGTCGGCGGCCGGGGCCGCGGGCGCGGCCCCGGCGCCCGCGAGGACGAGGAGGGCGGCCGCCAGCACGGCCGCCGGGCGGTGCCTCACGCGCGGTCCGCCCGGTTCCTCATGCGCGGTCCCGCAGGTCCACCGGAGTGCGGTCGGCCAGCGCGGCCAGCGCCCGGCCGAGGCCGGAGTCGTGGCCGGGCAGGTCGACGGCGGCGACGGCCTCGTCCGCGACGTACGCCGTGCTGCCGGGCGGGACCGGCGCGCACGGCGCGGGGTCGGTACGGCCGGCCCGGACCGCGACGTCCCAGTCGAGGTCCCGGGACTCGTCGGCGACCGGGAGGCCGCGCACCAGCACGACCGGCGGCACGTGGCTGCCGGACTCGATGGCCCGGGAGGTGGCGACCAGGTGCGGCTGGTGGGCGTCCAGCCGGGCGGCCACGTCGTCGTCGAGGTCGAGCACCGTGGCGCCGACCCGGGTGACGGCCAGCTCGGCGAGCAGCGTGTCGAGGGGGTCGTCGAGCAGCACCCCGACGGTCGACACCTCGGTGACGCCGAGCCCGCGCAGCGCACCGCCGAGCGCGGCCACCTCCTCGAGCAGCACCGCGTATTCGAGCTCGCCGCCCACGTGCCGGACCGCGGTCTCCGCCGCCGCGCCGCGGATCACGGCCACGTCGACGGCGTGGTAGCAGAGGTTGAGCGTGCCGGGGTCGTCGCCCTGCGGCGGGCGGAACCACGTCAGGGTCACGGGGTCTCCTGGAGACGGTGGTGCGCGGGTGCGGAAAACCGGTTGCCGGTCGGGGCCGGCTGCCCTCACCCTTGTCGAGCGAAGCGTACGGCGTCGGGCCGTGCTCAGGAGAGAGGAGCGTGACATGTCCACGACTGTCCTCGGTCTGCCCTCGGACCACCTCTTCTCACCCAACTGGAGCACCCCAAGTGACGCACGACTTCCGCGAGCTCACCGACGAGATCGCTGACGACTTCACGCACCACCAGCCGTCCGACGACGGCTACCAGCACGGCTTCGCGCCGTGCGCCGTCCACGACGACCGCCTGGCCGGCATCGATCCGGCGTTCGTCTTCGACTTCCAGGCCTACGACGAGGTCGACGACACGCGCCAGCGCTGGTCGACCTGGCTCTCGGTCGAGCCGCTGTGCCGCGGGCCGGAACCCCGCCCGGACTGGGTGGTGACCTCGCAAGCCGCGGTCGACACCGAGCTCGGGATCCTCAAGACCGGCAAGGAGGCCGACGTCTTCCTGCTCGAGCGCGGCGAGCCCGGCGGACCGTCCGTGGTGATGGCCGCCAAGCGGTACCGCGGCGAGGACCACCGGTCCTTCCACCGCTCGACCGCCTACACCGAAGGTCGCCGCACCCGCCGGTCCCGGGACACCCGGGCGCTCGCCAGCAAGAGCGCCTACGGGCGGTCCCTGGCCGCCGGCCAGTGGGCGTGGGCCGAGTGGGAGGCGCTCAAGCGGCTGTGGACGCTCGGGCTGCCGGTCCCCTACCCGGTCCAGATCGACGGCACCGAGATCCTCATGGAGTTCGTGACCGCGGACGGGGACGGGGCGCCGCGGCTGGCCCAGACCCGTCCGGAGCGCGACCTGCTGGAGTCGTACTTCGAGCAGCTCCGGGACGCCATGTCCGAGCTGGCCCGGCACGGGCTGGTCCACGGCGACCTCTCGCCGTACAACATCCTGGCGGCGGGTGAGCGGCTGGTGATCATCGACCTCCCGCAGACCGTGGACCTGGTCGGCAACCCGCAGGCGATGGACTTCCTGCTGCGCGACTGCGCGAACGTCTGCAGCTGGTTCCGCGCGCGCGGGCTCGAGGTCGACGAGCACGAGCTGTACGGCGAGCTGCTGGCGCACGCGTTCTGACCGCGGCGCCGCGACGTGGAGACAGCGCGGCACCGGACCCGCTGAGGACTGCGAGTTCGGTGCCGCTTGTCTCATTCAACCGCGGAAATCGGCACTATCGTGAGATCTAGACAACGGTTTCCGTGTTGCGATTGCGAATGCGCCGCGTAGGCTGCCGCCATGGACACCACTCCCACCGGTGGCCCCGGCCTCCCCCAGGAGCGCCGCCTGGTCACCGAGATCCCCGGCCCCGAGAGCCAGGCCCGGCTCGCCCGCAAGAAGGAGCACGTCGCGGACGGCGTCGGCACCGCGCTGCCGGTCTTCGTCACCGCGGCCGGCGGCGGCGTCCTGCAGGACGTCGACGGCAACAGCCTGATCGACCTCGGCTCCGGGATCGCCGTGACCACGGTCGGCAACGCGGCACCGCGCGTGGTCGAGCGGCTGACCGCGCAGGCCGCGGCGTTCACGCACACCTGTTTCATGGTCACGCCGTACGACGGCTACGTCGACGTGTGCGCGAAGCTCGCCGAGCTGACGCCCGGTGACCACCCGAAGAAGTCGGCGCTGTTCAACTCCGGCGCCGAGGCGGTCGAGAACGCGGTGAAGATCGCCCGGTCGGCGACCGGACGCGACGCGGTCGCGGTGTTCGACCACGCCTACCACGGGCGCACCAACCTGACGATGGCGATGACCGCCAAGAACATGCCGTACAAGCACCGGTTCGGACCGTTCGCCGGCGAGGTCTACCGCGCCCCGCTGTCCTACCCGGCGCGGGACGGGCTGTCCGGCGCGGAGGCCGCCGCCCGGGCGATCGACGTGCTCGACAAGCAGGTCGGCGCCGACAACCTGGCCTGCCTGGTGATCGAGCCGATCCTCGGCGAGGGCGGGTTCGTGGTCCCGGCCGACGGCTTCCTGCCGGCGCTGAAGGAGTGGACCGAGGCGAAGGGCATCGTGTTCGTCGCCGACGAGATCCAGTCCGGCTTCTGCCGCACCGGCGACTGGTTCGCCTGCGACCACGAGGGCGTCGTGCCCGACCTGGTCACCACCGCCAAGGGTATCGCCGGCGGCATGCCGTTGGCCGCGGTGACCGGCCGCGCCGAGATCATGGACGCCGTGCACGTGGGCGGACTCGGCGGCACCTACGGCGGCAACCCGGTCGCCTGCGCGGCCGCGCTCGGCGCGATCGAGGAGATGCAGGAGCACGACCTGGTCGGTCGGGCCCGGGCGATCGGCGACCTGATGCGGGCCCGCCTCGAGGACCTGGCTGGCAAGCACGACGTGATCGCGGACATCCGCGGCCGCGGCGCCATGATGGCGATCGAGCTCAACGAGCCCGGCACCGCCAACCCCGACCCGGTCCGCGCCGCCGCGGTCAATGCCCACTGCCACCGCCAGGGCGTCGTCACGCTGACCTGCGGCACCTGGGGCAACGTGTTCCGCTTCCTGCCCCCGCTCTCGACCTCCGACGAGCTCCTGCACGAGGCGTTCGACGTCGTCGCCGAGGCGTTCGCCGCCACCGCCTGACCCGGCAACCACGCCGACCCGGGCACATCTTGTGCCGGGTCAGCGTGCCGCCTCGCCTACGGTGGGTCGGGTGAGCCTGCCGAGCGACGGCCACGTGCACACCGAGTGGTCCTGGGATGCGCCGACCGGGTCCATGGAGCGGTCGTGTGCCCGGGCCGTGGCGATCGGGCTGCCGGCGATCGCGTTCACCGAGCACGTCGACCACACGGTGACCACCGTGCCGGTGGACCGGATCGAGCCCGGGCACCTGGTGCTGGAGCTCGTCGCCCCGGACGGGCGGCTGACGCCGCCGGCCCTCGACGTCGAGGGGTACCTCGCCGCCGTCGAGCGCTGCCGCGACCTGTTCCCGGACCTGCGGATCCTCAGCGGCCTGGAGCTCGGTGAGCCACACTGGCACCGCGACGCCGTACGGCGCCTGGTCGCCGCCGGCGACTTCGACCGGGTCCTCGGCTCGCTGCACTGCCTCCCGTACGGCGACGGATTCCGCGAGCCGCCCGGGCTCTTCGGCGACCTCGACCCGCACGAGATCGTGCGCGGCTACCTGGCCGAGGTGGTCCGCCTCGTCGCCGACGGCGGCGACTTCGCCGCGCTGGCCCACGTCGACTACCCGCTGCGCTTCTGGGACGCCGCCACCGACGGCCCGTACGACGTCGCGACGTACGAGGACGACTTCCGGCTGGCGCTGCGGGCGCTGGCCGGGTCGGGTCGGGCGCTGGAGATCAACACGGTGCTGCCGCTGGACGCGACCGTCCTGCGCTGGTGGCGTGAGGAGGGCGGCCAGGGCATCACCTTCGGCAGCGACGCGCACGAGCCGGAAGCGGTCGCGCGGAGGCTTCGGGACGCGGCCGCCATGGCGACCGCGTTCGGCTTCCGGCCCGGCCGTGACCCGTTCGACGTCTGGCCCCGCTCCTGACCCTCTCCACGGTGAGTCGGCACATCGTGTGCCGGGTCACCACCCCGGAAACACGGTGAGTCGGCACAAGATGTGCCGGGTCACCGTCAGGGAGCGGCGGCGGCGGACTGGGTGACGCCGGAGGAGAGGCGCTGGGCGAGGTAGATCGGGATGGCGGACAGCAGCACCAGCACCGCCGCGACCACGTTGACGACCGGCGCCTGGTTGGGCCGGAAGAGGTTGTTGAAGATCCAGATCGGGAGCGTCTGCTGCTGGCTGCCCGCGGTGAAGGTGGTCACCACGATCTCGTCGAAGCTCAGGCCGAACGCCAGCAGCGCGCCCGCGAGCAGCGCCGAGCGCAGCATCGGGAAGGTCACCAGCCGGAACGTCGTCCAGCGGCCGGCGCCGAGGTCCATCGACGCCTGCTCGAAGTTCGTGCCCAGCCGCTGCAGCCGGGCCTGGACGTTGTTGAACACGGTCACGATGCAGAACGTCGCGTGGGCGACCACGATGGTGAGGAAGCCGAGCTCGAGGCCGAGCACGGTCCGGAAGGCGTTGTTGAGCGCAATACCGGTGACGATGCCGGGCAGCGCGATCGGCAGGATGATCAGCAGCGAGACCACGTTGCGGCCGAAGAACCGGGTGCGTCGCATCGCGAGCGAGGCCATGGTGCCGAGCACCAGCGAGATCAGCGTGGCCAGCAGCGCCACCTGGATGCTCACCCACAGCGCGTGTCGGGCCCCGGTGCTGTCGGCCGCGACCTTCCACCAGTGCAGCGTGAGCTCCTGCGGCGGCCACGAGAACGTGGCGCTGGCGTTGAACGAGTTCAGCACCACGAGCAGCAGCGGCGTGTAGATGATCACGAGCAGCAGCACGGTGAACACGCGGAGCACGGCCCGCAGGCCCGGGGACAGCTTCACAGGTTCTCCAGGGCTCCGGTACGACGGGCCGCGGCGAGGTAGATCACCATGACCACCACGGGGATGGTCGCGACGGCCGCGGCGAACGGCAGGTTGTTGGCGGCGCCCACGTTGTCGTAGACGACGTTCCCGAGCAGCTGGCTGGTGCCGCCGACGATCCGGACGGCGATGTAGTCGCCCAGCGAGAGCGAGAACGTGAAGATCGACCCGGCCACGATCGCCGGGAACGCCATCGGCAGCACCACCCGTCGCAACGTGGTCCACGCCCCTCCCCCGAGGTCGGCCGAGGCCTCCCAGAGCGAGTCGGGCAGCCGCTCGAGGCCGGCGTAGATCGGCAGGATCATGTAGGGCAGCCACAGGTAGGCCAGCACGATCGTCGTCGCCGGGAGTCCGTAGCCGGGCGTGTCGATCCCGAACGGCGCACCCAGCCACGCGATCAGGCCGTTCTCCGAGAGCATCCCGCGCCAGGCGTACGCCTTGACCAGGTACGACGCCCACAGCGGCATCAACACCGAGATCACCAGTAGCCGCTGCAACCGCGGCGAGGCGACCTTGGCCATGTAGAGCGCGATCGGGAACGCCAGCAGCGCGTCGACGACGGTGACCAGCGCCGCGATCGCGATCGTGCGGAAGGTGATCGTCCGGTAGACGTCGATCGTGAACAGGTCCCGGAAGTTGTCGAGCGTCCAGACCCGCTCGATCGCTCCGGTGAAGTCGTTCTGCTGCCACAGCGAGGTGATGAACAGCGCGCCCAGGGCACCGAGGTACGCCACGCCCAGCCACAGCATCGGAGGCGTGAGCAGCAGCAGGGTGCCCCGTCCCGGGCGCTCGGCCCCGCGCGGGCGGTTGCGCCGCCCGCGCGGGGACCGGGTGACAGCAGGGGTGGCCACGGTCAGCCCTTCACCTCGGTCCAGGCCTGCGTCCAGTCGCCGTAGTTGGTGCACTTGACGTCCTTGCGGCCGTCGATGCACTGCTCGACCGGGGTGGTCCAGTACCAGATCTTGTCGGCGTACGACGAGTCCCCGGCGTGGTAGTTGTCGCAGTGCTTCGGGTCGCTGGTGAGGTCGCAGGCCTTCAGGTTGGCCGGGGCCTCACCGAACCACTCGGCGACCGCGGCCTGGGTCTCCGGGCTGGCCATGTGGTCCAGCCAGGCGTAGGCGCAGTTGGAGTGGTCGGAGTCCGCCTTGACCATCCAGGTGTCCGACCAGCCGGTCGAGCCCTCGTCGGGCAGGATCGCCTGGACCGGGACCTTCTCACCCTGGGCGACCTGCACGATCACCTGCCAGGTGGTGCCGATGACCGAGTCGCCGGTCGTGAACGCCTGGATCTCCTTGAGGTAGTCCGACCAGTACTCCGAGACGCTCTCCTTCTGCTTCTTGAGCACGTCGACGGCGGCGGCGAGCTGGTCCTGGTCGAGCGCGTAGGGGTTCTTGATGCCCAGGTCGGGCTGGGTGTTCATCAGGTACAGCGCGGCGTCGGCGATGTAGATAGGCGAGTCGTAGGCCGTCACCTTGCCGTCGTACGTCGAGGCCTCGTCGAACACGGCGCTCCAGCTGGTCGGGGCCGGCTTGACGGTGTCCGTGCGGTACATCAGCAGGTTGGCGCCCCAGCCGTGCGGCATGCCGTACATCTGGCCGTCGACGGAGTTCCAGTCACGATCCTTGAGGAACGACGAGATGTCGGCGTAGTTGGTGAGCAGGTCGGTGTTCACCGGCTGCACGTCGCCGGAGGCGATCAGGCGGAGCGACGCGTCGCCGGAGGCCGAGACCACGTCGTACTCGCCGGTCTTCATCAGCGTGACCGCCTCGTCCGAGGTGTTGAAGGTCTTCACGCTCGCCTTGCAGCCGGTCTTCTTCTCGAACGGGGTCACCCAGTCGACCTTCGGGTCGCTGGAGCCGTTCTCCGCGTAGCCGGGCCAGGCCAGGATGCTGACCTCGCCCTCGGTCTCGCCGAGCGACTTCTTCATCGGTACGTCTGGTGCCGTGAACCCGCCGCTGCCCGAGTCGGACGACGAGTCCCCCGAGTCCGTGCCGCAGGCGGCCAGCGCCAGCAGCAGGGCGCCCGCGACCGCGGCGGGCTTCAGGAGGGTGCGCTTCATGGTGTGTTCTCCTCAGGGGACGAGGGCTGCCGCCCGGTTGTGCTGCCCGCGGGAACGGCGTCGTTGCCGCCCAGCGGGACGAGGCTGTCGCGCGACCAGACCAGGAGGACCTGCTGACCGCGGCGCTCCAGCGCGGCGTCGATCGAGCGGTCGGTGTTCTGGTGGGCGACGGTCAGGGTGGCTCCGGCGTCGAGGTCGACGACGGAGTGGGTGGCGGCGCCGAGGTAGACCACCTCGCGCACGGTGCCGCGGGCGACGCAGTGCTCCCCGTCCTCGGCCGGGGCGTCCGCGGGAGCCAGCATCGAGACCTTCTCGGGGCGGACCACGAACTGGCCGTCGCTGCCGACGACGTCGCGGGCGACCGGACCCTCGAGGAGGTTGGAGGTGCCGACGAAGCCGGCGACGAAGGAGCTGGCCGGCTGCTCGTAGAGCTCGACCGGCGTGGCCAGCTGCTCGATGCGCCCCTCGTTGAAGACCGCGATGCGGTCGCTCATCGTGAGCGCCTCCTCCTGGTCGTGGGTCACGAACACGAAGGTGATGCCGACGTCGCGCTGGATCTGCTTGAGCTCGATCTGCATCTGGCGGCGCAGCTTGAGGTCGAGCGCGCCGAGCGGCTCGTCGAGCAGCAGCACCTGCGGCCGGTTGACCAGGGCCCGGGCCAGGGCGACCCGCTGGCGCTGGCCGCCGGAGAGCTGGTGCGGCCGCCGGTCGCCGTACCCCTCGAGCCGCACCGTCGCGAGCGCCTCCTCCGCGCGGGCCCGGCGGTCGGCCCGCGGCACCCGCTTGACCCGGAGGCCGTACTCGACGTTCTGGCGCACGCTCATGTGCGGGAAGATCGCGTAGTCCTGGAAGACGGTGTTCACGTCGCGCGCGAACGGCGGACGGCCGGTGACGTCCTTGCCACCGAGCTCGATGCGGCCGGCGGTCGGCTGCTCGAACCCGGCGATCAGGCGCAGGACGGTGGTCTTCCCGGAACCCGAGGGGCCCAGCATCGAGAAGAACTCGCCGTCGGCGATGTCGAGGTCGAGGTCGTCGACCGCCTTGACGTCGCCGAAGTGCTTGCTGAGCCCGCGCAGGGAGATCGCGGTCGGCATGGTCAGAGCTCCTTCACTCCCCAGGGCGAGCCGTACTCGGTGAGCAGGTCGAGGAACGGCACGGCGTCGAAGGCCTCGGGCCCGAGCACGCCGGCGCCCGACCAGGTCCCGCGCGCCAGCAGCTCCAGCGCCACCACCGGGTTGATCGCCGTCTGCCAGACCACGCACTGGTGGCCGTACTCCCGCATGGTCCACTCGTTGTCGACCACGTGGTAGAGGTACGTCGACCGGTCGGCGCCGTCCTTGCCCTTGCCGGTGACCCACAGGCCCGCGCAGGTCTTGCCCGTCATGCGCGGCCCGACCGTCGCCGGGTCCGGGAGCACCGCGGCGACCACGTCGCGCGGGCTCACCTCGACCCCCTTGACGCGCACCTTCTCGGTGCTGTCCAGGCCGAGCGTGTGCAGCACCTTGAGGATGTTGATGAACTCGTCACCGAGGCCGTACTTGAACGTCGCCCGCCTGCACTCGACCCAGCGCGGCATGAGGAGCACCTCCTCGTGCTCCACGTTGACGCACTCGACCGGGCCGATCCCCTCGGGGAAGTCGAACACCTCGGGCTCCGAGAACGGCGGCGTCGTGTGCCAGCCGCCCTGCCCTGAATCGTCCACAGCCCAGATCACCGGCGGGTTGAGGCACTCCTCGATCGTGGTCCACATCGAGAACGACGGCGCGAAGATCTCGTTGCCGTCGTCGTCGGTGACCACGAGGTTGGCGCCGTCGCGGGTGCCGAGCTCGTCGATCTCGCTGAACAGGTGGTCGGCGGCGTACCGCGCGAACACGTCGGAGAGGCCGGGCTCGACGCCGATCCCGACCAGCGCCAGCCGGCCCGCCGCCTCCCACGTGTCGGCGACCGCGAACTGCTCGTCGCCGAGCTTGACGCCGGTCTTCTCGTACGGCGCCTCGGGGTGCGGCTTCGACAGGGACATCGCCATGTCGAGGTAGTCGGCGCCCGCCTCGAAGGCGCCGCCGAAGATCGACATGTTGAACACGGGGTCCACGGCGTTCATCACGTGCGTGATCCGGTGCTCCCGGCACAGCGCGGTCACCGACGTCGCATCGGAGGCGTCGACCTGCGCGGCGACGTACCTGGCGTCGGAGGCGGCGGCACGGGCTGCCCGGTCGGGGTCGTAGTCGGCGACCACGATCGTCTCGAAGAAGTCGCGGCGGGCCGCGATGGCGGCGAAGGCCGCGCCGACGCCACCGGCGCCGACCAGAAGGATCCTCATCGTGTCCTCGCTCGCTCAGTCGCCGATGTAGGACATGACGTGCTTGATGCGCGTGTAGTCCTCCAGGCCGTACATGGACAGGTCCTTGCCGTAGCCGGAGTGCTTGAAGCCCCCGTGCGGCATCTCCGAGATGAACGGGATGTGCGTGTTGATCCACACCACGCCGAAGTCGAGTCGCTTCGACATCCGCATCGCGCGGCCGTGGTCCCTGGTCCACACGCTCGACGCAAGGCCGTACTCGACGTCGTTCGCCCAGCGCAGCGCCTCGGCCTCGTCGCTGAACTTCTGCACGGTCATCACCGGCCCGAAGATCTCGCTCTGGACCTGCTCGTCGTCCTGACGGAGGCCGGACAGCACGGTCGGCTCGTAGAAGTAGCCGACGGCGCCCTGGCGGGTGCCACCGGTCTCGACGTTGGCGTGGTCCGGCAGCCGCTCGACCATCCCGGAGACCCGGTCGAGCTGGCTCTGGTTGTTCAGCGGGCCGTAGTACGTGTCCTCGTCGGTCGGGTCGCCGGTCGGCATCCCCTTCGCGGCCTCGGTGAGCGCCGCGACGAACTCGTCGTGGATCCCGGGGCCGGCCAGCACCCGGGTCGCCGCGGTGCAGTCCTGGCCGGCGTTGAACAGGCCGGCCCCGGCGATGCCCGCGGCGGCCTTCTCGATGTCGGCGTCGTCGAAGACGATGACCGGCGCCTTGCCGCCGAGCTCGAGGTGGACCCGCTTCAGGTCCGTCGCGGCGGAACCTGCCACCTCCATGCCGGCCCGTACCGAGCCGGTGATCGCGACCATCTGCGGGGTCTTGTGGGCGACCAGCAGCCGACCGGTGTCGCGGTCGCCGGTGACCACGTTGAGCACGCCCGGGGGCAGGAACTCCTGGGCGAGCTCGGCCAGCAGGGTGGAGCTGGCCGGCGTGGTGTCGCTGGGCTTGAGGACGATCGTGTTGCCGGCGGCGAGGGCCGGAGCGATCTTCCAGATCATCATCATCAGCGGGTAGTTCCAGGGCGTCACCTGCCCGATCACGCCGATCGGCTCGCGCCGGACCCAGGACGTGTGGTCCGCCATGTACTCACCGGCCGACCGGCCCTCGAGGACCCGCGCGGCGCCCGCGAAGAAGCGGAAGTGGTCCGAGGCATAGGGCATCTCCTCGTCCATGGTCAGGCCGAGCGGCTTGCCGGTGTCCTTGCACTCGACCTCGTTGATCTCCTCGATCCGCGACTCGATCGTGTCGGCGATCCGGAGCAGGGCGTTGGACCGGTCCTGGGGGGTGGTCTCGCCCCAGGACTCGAACGCCTCCGCGGCGGCCGCGTAGGCCCGGTCGACGTCCTGGGCGCCGGACTTCGGGGCCGCGGCGTACACCTCCCCGGTGGTCGGGTCGAGGACGTCGTAGGTCTCTCCGGACGCGGCGTGCACGAGCTCGCCGCCGATCACGTTCCGGAAGGTCGTGTCAGCCATGTGTTCCTCATCCCGCGGTCGAGGCCTATGTGGGCAGCACCCTAACGAGTCTCCAACGAATTCTGTAGAGGAACGCGGCTTCGACGGCGCAAATCCTCCGAAATGACCCCCGGGGACACGGGATACCGAAGTTGACCACCCATGGGCAAGAATTGGGTGGGCCGCCCCTTCCCGGCGGAGCACTCACCGAGGAGGGGGGCGCGATGCGCCGCACGTTCGTGATCGCGCCTGTCGCGGCACTGCTGGTCATCGCCGGGCTCTACTGGTTGATGCTGCACGGCTACCTCGAGCTCACGGCGTACCTCCTCGTGGTGGCCGTGCTCGCGATGGTCGGCTTCGCGGTCTGGGAGTTCACGCGCGGCCACCGCAAGGGCCCCGCGATCCTCCTCGCCGGCGCGGTGATCACCGCCGGCACCGTCGGCGTCTACGGCTGGAACCTCAACAGCAAGCTCGACAACATCCAGCGGGTCAAGGACGACGTCATCGACCAGGGCAAGCGGCCGCCCAAGAAGAAGTCGGAGGCGCTCAACATCCTGCTCATGGGGGCCGACAACCCCAACCAGCTCGAGCACAAGCCGACGGTCGGCGAGCTGCTCGCGGACGGCGAGTGGGACCCGGGGGCCTACCGCTCGGACACGGTGATGGTGCTGCACATCCCCGCGGACCGGAAGTCGGCGTACATCGTGTCGGTGCCGCGCGACTCCTACGTCACGATCTACGACGGCGAGGGCAACGCGCACGGCAAGAGCAAGGTGAACGAGGCGTTCGCCGAGTACGGCCCGTTCGGGACCTGGCGCACGATCGAGAACCTCTCGGGCCTGCGCATGGACCACATGGCGATCATCGACTTCGAGGGCTTCCGCGACCTGACCACCGCGGTCGGCGGCGTCGACGTCTACGTGCCGAGCGAGGTCTACGACTACAAGCAGGACGTCACCTGGAAGAAGGGGTGGAACCACCTCGAGGGCAACCTGGCCCTCAAGTACGTCCGCACCCGCCACGGCCTCACCAACGGGGACTTCGACCGGGTGGCGCGGCAGCAGAACTTCCTGCGCTCGCTGATGTCCGAGGTGCTCGCCGACGACACCATCGGCAACCCGATCAGGTTCACCGACACCCTCGAGGCGATCACCCGCAACCTCACCGTCGACGAGAGCTGGAAGACCGGCTCGATCCGCGGCCTTGCCTTCGCCCTGCGCGGCCTGGACTCCAAGAAGGTGAAGTTCCTGACCCTGCCGCTCGACCACTACGAGAACGTGCCCGCGGCCGGGTCGGTGAACATCATCGACGAGAAGCAGGCGAAGCAGCTGTGGACGTCGGTCTCCGAGGACAAGGTCGGGCCGTACCTCAGGAAGTACCCCGACGACGAGCTGCCGGACCCCAAGGACGTCAGCTAGGTCCGTCCGCGGGCGTCATGCCTCGTGGACGGCGATCCCGTCCACCCAGGTCGAGACCACGCGCGCGGCACCGATCTCCCCCGCCGGTCCGGTGAACGGGTCACGATCGAGCACGGCGAGGTCGGCGACCGCCCCCTCGCGCAGCACGCCGGCGTCGTCACGGTGGTTCACCCACGACGAGCCGGCGGTGTACGCCGCGAACGCCTGCTCCAGGGTCAGCGCCTGCTCGGGCAGGAAGGGCTCGGTCCCGACCGGGCCCGTGGCACCGTGCTCGGTCCGGTTGACCGCGACGTGGATCGCGGCGAGGGGGTCGGGCGTGCTGACCGGCCAGTCGCTGCCGCAGGCCAGGGACGCCCCGGCCCGGGCGAGGTCGCCGAAGGGGTACTGCCAGCGGGCCCGCTCCTCCCCGAGGACCGGCAGCGTCAGCTCGACCATCTGCTCGTCGAGGCAGGCCCACAGGGCCTGCATGTTCGCGGTGACGCCGAGCGACGCGAACCGCCCGACGTCGTCGGGGTGGACGAGCTGGAGGTGCGCGATGTGGTGGCGCAGGTCGCGTGCGCGGTCCAGGCCGTCGAAGGCGTCCAGGGCCTCGCGCACCGCCCGGTCGCCGATCGCGTGCACGTGCACCTGGAAGCCCTCGGCGTCGAGGCGCGCCACCGCGGAGCGCAGGAGCCCGGGGTCGACGAACGAGTGCCCGGCGTTGTGGGTCGGGTGCCCGCACGGGTCGAGGTACGGCGTGCTCATCGCGGCCGTGCCGTTCTCGGCGACACCGTCCTGCATGATCTTCACCGACGTGGCCCGCAGCCGCCCGCGGGTGTAGCGGCGCCGCCGCTCGACCAGCTCCGCGACCTGCTCCTCGCCGCGCTCACGGTCCCACCACAGCGCGCCGACGACGGTGCCGGTCAGCTCCCCCGCCTCGACCGCGCGGAGATAGACGCCCGAGGCGTCATCCGCGCCGGCGTACGCACCGAGGATCGCGTCCTGCCAGGCGGTGACCCCCAGCGAGTGGAGGTAACGCTGCCCCTCGAGCAGGCCGCGGTAGTACTCGTCCTCGGCGGTGGGCGGGCAGTGCCGGGACACGACCGCCATCGCGCCCTCGTGCAGGGTGCCGTTCGGCCGGCCGTCCGCGTCGCGCTCGAACCGGCCGTGCGCCGGATCGGGGCTGTCCGGGCCGATCCCGGCGATCTCCATCGCCCGGCTGTTCACCCACGCTCCGTGGTGGTCGCGGTTGGGCAGGAACACCGGCCGGTCCGGCACCACGGCGTCGAGGTCGGCCGCGGTCGGGGTGCCGCCCGGGAAGGCCGCCATCGCCCACCCGCCGCCGGTGATCCAGGGCAGCTCGGGGTGCGCGGCGGCGTACTCGCCGACCACCCGGAGGTAGTCCTCGCGGGTGTGCACCTCGGACAGGTCGCAGCGGATCCGCTCCAGGCCGCCCTGCACCGGGTGCACGTGGGCGTCGACGAAGCCCGGCGCGACCAGGCCGCCGGCCAGGTCGATCTCGCGGGCGTCGCGCAGGTCCAGCCCGGAGCCGACCAGGTCGGCCTCGGGCAGCACCGCCGCGACCCGGTCCCCGGCGACCACCACCGCCTGCCCCGGGCGGTGCCGGCCGCCGTCGAACACGCTCCCGTTGCGGAAGACCAGCGTCACCCTGCACCCCTCCCTGAACCACGAAATCCGTGGCTCTTGACCCGTCCTGCTGTTGATTCACTGGACAATAGCCCACTTTCGTTGCGAATCCGCTTGCCTCCGCGAGGGTCGCTGGGCAGACTGGCGAGCGGAACACGCCTGATGACCCCTTCGATCTGCGAGGACGCGATACCCATGGTCAACGCCGACTACGAGCACCTGCAGGGCGCCGCCCGCGACCACCTGTGGATGCACTTCA
>NZ_SDKM01000051.1 GCF_004519545.1 Nocardioides guangzhouensis | reverse complement strand
GGCTGCGAAGGGAATCCTCACAGTCAGAGGACCTCGAGGATGAGGTGGCAGAAGCCGTAGCAGAGGGCGGCCATGGAGGCGGCCATGGGGAAGGTGAGGACCCAGGCGACGAGGATCGACCGGGCGACGCCCCAGCGGACGGCGGAGAGGCGCTTGGTGGCGCCGACACCCATGACCGCCGAGGTGATCGTGTGGGTGGTCGAGATCGGCGCCTCGTAGACGTACGCCGTGGTGTAGAGCACCGAGGCCGCCACCGACTCGGCGGCGAAGCCGCGGGCCGGGTCGAGGTGGATGATCCGGCGACCGAGGGTGCGCATGATGCGCCAGCCACCCGACCACGTGCCGAGCGAGATCGCGGCGGCGGACACGAAGATCACCCAGGGCGGCAGGTCGTCCCCGGCCGTGACGTACCCGCCGGCGAGCAGCGCCAGGAAGATCACGCCCATCGTCTTCTGGGCGTCCTGGAGACCGTGGCCCAGGGCCATGGCGGCGGCGGAGACCGTCTGCGCGAGGCGGAAGCCGCGGTTGGTCTTCGACGGGCTGGCCCGGCGGAACAGCCACATGATGGCCAGCATGAGCGCGAAGCCGAGCACGAACGCCACCACCGGCGACACGAGCATCGGGATGAGGACCTTGTCCACGACCGTGGCCCACTCGACCGTCACCTGGGCGGCGACAGCGGCTCCGACCAGGCCGCCGATGAGGGCCTGCGACGAGGACGACGGGAGGCCGTAGTACCAGGTGATGAGGTTCCAGGCGATGGCGCCGAGCAGACCGGAGAGCACGATGACGAGACCGTGCGTGCCGTCGGGGACCTGGATCACCTCGGAGACGGTCTGGGCGACCTTCTGGCCGAGGAACGCGCCGACGAAATTCATGATGGCCGCCATGGCCAGCGCGACCCGTGGGGTCAGCGCCCGCGTCGACACCGAGGTGGCGATGGCGTTGGCAGCGTCGTGGAAGCCGTTGGTGTAGTCGAAGACGAGGGCAACGACGACCACCGCGACGATGATCGCGAGTTCCACCGGTCAGGACTCCTTGACCGCGATCTGTTCCACGATGTTGGCGACCTTCTCGAACGCGTCGATCGCGCCCTCGAGGGACTCCACGATGTCCTTGAGCTTGAGCACCTCGATGGCCTCGTAGGTGCCGCTGAACAGGCTGGCCAGGATCTGGCGGAAGCTCTTGTCGCCGGTGTTCTCCAGGCGGTTGATCTCGATCCAGTACTCATCGAGGTCCTTCATCGCCTGCAGCCGGGGCATCGCCGCGGAGGTCAGCTCGGCGCAACGCTGCAGCACCTCGACCTGGTTGGAGAGCTCGGCCGGCAGCTGGCCCACCTCGTAGAGCAGGATCAGGTCGACGGCCTCGTCCATCATGTCCATGACGTCGTCGAGGCCGGACGCGAGGTTGTAGATGTCCTCGCGGTCGAACGGCGTCACGAACGTCGAGTTCACCCGCCGCACGATCGCGTGCGTGGTCTCGTCGGCCGCGTGCTCGGCTTCGCGCATGCGCTGCGCCACGGCCTCCCGGTCGGTGCCGTCGGCCAGCATCTCAGCAAGCAGCCCGGCCCCCACCACCAGGTGCTGAGCCGATTCGGCGAAGAGGTCGTAGAACGAGGCGTCTACGGGACGGAAGCGAAAAGCCACGGAAAACTCCTGATGAGGAGGGCCTGAACGGTGGACATGCTAGGCCCGGGGTCGCTCCACAACGCAAGTCGGGGGCACTACCGCCTCGGGGTGAACCGGCGCAACCTGAGGCTGTTGGTGACCACGAACACAGACGAGAGCGCCATCGCGGCGCCGGCCAGCATCGGGTTGAGCAGCCCCGCCGCTGCCAGCGGGAGTCCGGCCACGTTGTAGGCGAAGGCCCAGAACAGGTTCCCCTTGATCGTGCCGAGGGTACGGCGCGACAGCCGGATCGCGTCCGCGGCCAGGCGGAGGTCCCCGCGCACCAGGGTCAGGTCGCTCGCCTCGATGGCGACGTCGGACCCGCTGCCCATGGCCAGGCCGAGGTCGGCCTGGGCGAGCGCGGCGGCGTCGTTGACGCCGTCGCCGACCATCGCGACCACCCGGCCCTCTGCCTGCAGCGCCTTGACCGCGGCGACCTTGTCCGCGGGCAGCACCTCGGCGACCACGTCGTCGATCCCGACCTGGGCTGCGACCGCACGGGCCGCGGCCGCGTTGTCGCCGGTCAGCAGCACCGGGCGCAGCCCGAGCCCACGGAGGTCGGCGACCGCCTCGGCGGAGGTGTCCTTGACCGTGTCGGCGACCACGAGCAGGCCACGCACCCGGCCGTCCCAGCCGGCCGCGATCGGCGTACGGCCCAGGGCTTCGGCGGAGACCCTGGCCTCGTCGAGGGACGCGGGCAGGTCCATGTCCCGCTCGGCGAGCAGGGCCGGTCGCCCGACGACGACCGAGCGGCCCTCGACGGTGCCGGTCACGCCGAGCCCCGCTTGCGCGGCGACGTCGCCGACCTCGGGCAGGTCCGGTCCGGCTCCGGCGACCACGGCCCGGGCCACCGGGTGCTCGGAGGCGTGCTCGAGCGCCGCCGCGACCCGCAGTACGTCGGCCCGGTCCTCGCCCGGCGCCGGGACCACGTCGACCAGCGACATCTCGCCCCGGGTGACGGTGCCGGTCTTGTCGAGCACCACGGTGTCGACCCGGCGGGTGGACTCGAGCACCTCGGGTCCGCGGATCAGGATGCCGAGCTGCGCGCCGCGCCCGGTGCCGACGAGCAGCGCGGTGGGGGTGGCCAGTCCCAGCGCGCAGGGGCAGGCGATGATCAGGACCGCGACGGCCGCGGTGAAGGCGTACGACGTCGGTGCGCCGGAGCCGAGCCAGAACCCGAGGGTGCCGACGGCGAGCGCGATGACGATCGGCACGAAGACACCGGAGATCCGGTCGGCGAGCCGTTGGACCGGCGCCTTGCCGCTCTGCGCCTCCTCGACCAGCGTCGCCATCCGCGCGAGCTGGGTGTCCTCCCCGACCCGGGTGGCCCGCACGACGAGGCGGCCGCCGGCGTTGACGGTGGCGCCGGTGACCGGGTCGCCGGGTCCCACCTCGACCGGGACGGACTCGCCGGTGAGCAGGGAGGCGTCGATCGCGGACGTGCCGCTCTCCACGACTCCGTCGGTGGCCACCCGCTCGCCGGGCCGGACCACGAACAGGTCGTCGACCACGAGCTGGACGACCGGCACCCGCACCTCGCGCCCGTCCCGCAGCAGCGCGACGTCCTTGGCGCCGAGCTCGAGCAGCGCCCGCAGCGCGCCGCCAGCCCGCCGCTTGGCGCGGGACTCGAAGTAGCGCCCGGCCAGCAGGAACGTGGTCACGCCCGCGGCGACCTCGAGGTAGAGGTTGCCGGTGCCGTCCTCGCGCCGCGGGGTCAGGTCGAACGGGTGCACCATGCCGGGCATGCCGGCCGTGCCGAGGAAGAGCGCGTAGAGCGACCAGCCGAAGGCCGCGATGGTGCCCGCCGAGACCAGGGTGTCCATGGTCGTGGTGCCGTGCCGCAGGTTGGTCCACGCGGCCTTGTGGAACGGCAGCCCGCCCCAGACGACCACGGGCGCGGCGAGGGTGAGGGAGGCCCACTGCCAGTACTCGAACTGGAGCCGCGGCACCATCGCCATCGCGATCACGGGGATCGAGAGGAGGGCGCTCACGATGAGCCGCTGCCGCGCCTCGTCCGGTACGTCGGTCGCCCCGGCCCCCCCGTCCACGGCAGGCGGTGCCGGGGCCACCACGCCGTACCCCGCAGCCTCGACGACCTCGACCAGCCGCTCGTGCGAGACCGCCGGGGCGTGGGTGACGCTCGCCTTCTCGGTGGCGTAGTTGACGGTCGCGGTGACCCCGTCGAGCTTGTTGAGCTTGCGCTCGATCCGGTTGGCGCACGAGGCACAGGTCATCCCGGTGATCTGGAGCTCGGTGGAGGTGCCCGGGTCGGTGTCAGTGGGCATGGTCGCCGTCCTCCCCGTGGTCGTCGTCGCTGTCCCCGGACGCGGACCCGGAGGCGTCGACCTCGAGCGTGAACGCCGCGGTGTGCACCCGTCGTCCGTGCTGGAACTCGAAGAAGAGTCGGTGTGTCCCGGGCCGGTCGAAGCCGACCCCGAAGGTCACCTCCGGGCCGGCCGGCCCGTCCTCGGGGTGCGCGTGGACGTAGTCCATGCTGCCGGCGCGGATCACGACGAGGTGACCGGAGGCGCCGAGGTACTCCTCGAGGTCGTCCACCGGCTCACCTGCCCGGGTGACCCGGAGGGTGACGGACCCGGCCTCGGTGGGCTCGAGGTGGACGTCGTACCCGTCGACCCGCTGGGTCGTGCCCGGCCGCGGCAGCCGGGCCGGCTGGGGCGCTGGTTCGCGCACCTGCACGGTGCGTTCGGCGACGAACTCCTGGCCGCCGGTGCTGCCGTCGGCATAGATCCGGTAGGTCCCGGCGGCGAGGTCGGCCGGCACGGTCCACTCGCCGCCGTCGCCGAGCACGGGGTGCAGGTGGTGGTAGTCGGTCAGCGAGCGCTGGTCGACGACGATCAGGTGCAGGCGGCGCTCGTGCTTCACGTCGTACGACGTGACCGGGTCTCCGGCGGGGTCGAGGATCCGGAACCCGTGCGCGCCGAAGCCGGTCTCGTGCCAGGCCGGGTCGAGGTCGAGCCGCAGGTCGCCCTGCGCGGCGTGCCCGCCGTGGTCGTCGCCGGAGCCGTCGTGCCGGCCGTCACCCTCGTGCTCCGCGACCGGGCGCACGTCGTCCGGCCCGACAGCACGGCCGACCGTCAGTCCGAGGCCGAAGACGACGGCCAGGCCGGTGACGAGGGCGAGGATGCGCGCCAGCGGGCTCATGCCAGGGCGTAGCCCGCCTCGTCGACGGCGGCCGCCACGGCGGCGGCGTCGAGCGCGCGGTTGCTGGTGACGGTGACCTCACCACGGTCGAGCGCGACGTCGACGGACTCCACGCCGTCGACCTCGAGCAGCTCCTCGGTGACCGACGCGACGCAGTGGCCGCAGGTCATCCCGGTGACGTGCCAGGTGGTGGTCTCGCTCATGGTGTCCGCTCCTCAGGACCGCACGAGGCGGGCGATCGCCTCGGCGGCCTCCTTGACCTTCTCCTGGGCCTCGCGGTCGCTGGAACGCGCCGCGTCGACGACGCAGTGCCCCATGTGCTCCTCGAGCAGCCCGATCGAGACCGCGTGCAGGGCCTTCGTCATCGCGGAGACCTGGGTGAGGATGTCGATGCAGTACTTCTCCTCCTCGACCATCCGCTGCAGGCCACGGGCCTGGCCCTCGATCCGGCGCAACCGCTTCAGGTAGTCGTCCTTGCGGTGGATGTAGCCGTGCTGGTGCTCGTCCATGCCACGTACTATACCCCCCTAGGGTACTTCTACAGCGGCAGCAAGCGCCAGTACGGCGTGGGGGTGCGGTCAGCTCTCGGAGCGCGGCTGGGGGACGACGCCGAGGATCGCGTCGATCTGCTCCTGGCTCAGCGCGTCGTCCGACTCGGAGGCGGCGATGATCAGGTTGGTGGTCAGCTCCACCTCGACCAGGAGGTCACTGTCCTCGAGGGACACGTCGAACTGGTCGTGCACAGCGGGCGCCCTCCCTCTCGTCAAAACCACCGGTGGCCCAGGACAGGGCACCACCCCATTTTTGCCCACCGACGCAAGCGCCGAAACATGACACATGCACAAATAGTCACGAAATGACACGAAGGTCCCAGCCCCCGTAGTGGGAGCCGGGACCTTCGTCGACGTCGGGGCCAGCCGGCCCTTCCTCGCTGAGGTCAGCGAGCGACGATCACAGCGGGCGGACGTTCTCCGCCTGCGGGCCCTTCGGGCCCTGGGTGACGTCGAACTCGACCTTCTGGTTCTCGTCCAGGGACTTGTAGCCCTGGGTCTGGATCGCCGAGTAGTGCACGAAGACGTCGTCGCCGCCGTCCTCCTGCGCGATGAAGCCGAAGCCCTTCTCGGCGTTGAACCACTTCACGGTGCCCTGAGCCATTGCTCGTTACTCCTTAGTCGGGGCGAGGACCGCCACTTCGACGGCCCATCACGAGCTGCGGTGACACGTCGCCTCGACTCGCGAGTAGGCCCTCACGAAGAAGAAACGCCGTTGGATCACAAACTCCGCGGGCGTCAGCCTTGCTGGAACTTGCACCTCGTGACGGGCTCGACCCTACCAACAAAGAGGGCCGGAGAAAGGAACGGTTGCCATGCTTTCCGCATGCGGACGTGAACTTGTCGCTACGCCCGTGTGAACCGGCCCGACGGGTCGGGACCGGCGCGGAGGCGGTTCAGGACCGTGGGCGCAGGTGCACGGCGATCCCGGTCGCGATCCCGACCAGGCCCCAGGCCACGAACCAGTAGCCGGTGAGGTCCGCATTTCCGCTCAACCGGACGGTGGCCAGCGCACCGAGCGTCCCCATGCCGAGCAGCCACGCGACCAGCTGCCCCCATGAGCGCAACGACATGCCCGCTCCTCTCGCAGGGTCGACCCGAGGGCCCGCGCACGGCATGCTGGATTCAGCCGCGTTGCCCCCAGCGTGGGCGAGCCGTCGACTCCGCACCAGACCCGTTCGGACCACTCGAGCCGGACGTCGTGACCAGGACCGGGGGCCACCTCCGCACTCATCCGACCCGGAACACCAGGGCGTTGTCCCCCTTGGTCACGATCAGTACCTCGCCGTCGTAGTCGACCCGGTCGCTGGTCCCGTCGACGACCGACAGCACCGCCTTCTCGACCCGGCTGGCCGGGCCCGGGCAGGCGACCCGGGTGATCGCCGCCGGGCCGAAGGTGATGGAGTCCGCGCCCGAGTCGACGGTGACGGTGGTCCGGCCGGCGTTGCAGCCGGTGTCGAGGCGTGCGTTGCCGTTGCGGCCGACCTCGAGCCGCGGCGTACGCACGCCCTCCGGGACCGGCGTCGTGCGGGTGCCCGCGGTGGTGCCGAGCAGCGTCCACGTCTGGCCGAGCAGGTCGTCGAGCTCGTCCCCTCCGGTTCCCTCGAGCGTCATCGTGACGTCGCCCGACGCGAGGGACAGCGTGGTGCCGTCCAGGGTGGCGTCCACGCCAGTCGCGAACAGGTCCGTCAGCCAGGCATCCTGCGCGGCCAGGGCGTCCTCGCAGCCCATCATCGAGGACGCCGCCGGGCCGCTCCACTTCAGGACGCCGTCGGTGACGTCGTACGGGCCGAAGAGGGTGTTGCAGCCGGCCGAGACCGCCATGCTCCCGTCCTCGAACTCGATCCGGACGGTGGTCCCCTCCACCAGCTCGTGCCCCTCGACCGACGTCGACTCGTAGACCGAGCCGTCGAGGTCCGTGGCAGACACGGCCGCGGCCGACGGACTGCCGGTGTCCCTCGCCGTGCCGCCCGCGTCGTCCCCGCCGTCGGAGGGGTCGTCGGAGCCCCCGTCGGAGCCGCAGGCGGCGAGGAGCGCGGCGAGGACCCCGCAGACGAGCAGGAGCGTGGCGGTACGGCGGGCACGGCCGGGGCGGCGGCCGGTGGAGGTGGTCATCAGAAGTCCACTGCGTCCCGGATCAGGGGGCAGGTCATGCAGTGCCCGCCGCCGCGGCCGCGGCCGAGCTCGGCCCCGACGATCGTGATCACCTCGACGCCGGCCTTGCGCAGCAGCGTGTTGGTGAGGGTGTTGCGGTCGTAGGTGAAGACCACGCCGGGCTCGACCGCCACCGCGTTGTTGCCGCTGTCCCACTGCTGCCGCTCGGACTGGTAGACGTCGCCGCCGGTCTCGATCACCCGTAGCGCGCCGAGCCCGAGCGACCGGGCCACCACGTCGACGAACGGGGTGGACCCCTCGTCGGCGACGTCCACGCCGGGCGCCCTGTCGCTGGGCCGGAGGGTGAACGTGTGCACCGCGTCCATGATCGTCGGGTAGAGCGTGACGACGTCCCGGTCGGCGAAGGTGAAGACGGTGTCGAGGTGCATCGCCGCCCGCAGCCGGGGCATGCCCGCCACCACCACCTGCTCGGCCGCCCCCTGCGCGAACAGCGCCGCCGCGACCTGCGTGATCGCCTGCCGCGAGGTGCGCTCGCTCATGCCCATGAGCACCACCCCGTTGCCCACCGGCATGATGTCGCCACCCTCGAACGTCGCCTGCCCCCACTCCTGGTCCGGGTCGCCCCACCAGACCGTCGAGCCGACGTAGTCGGGGTGGTGCTCGTAGATCGCCTTGTAGATCAGCGTCTCGTCCTTGCGGGCCGGCCAGTAGAGCGGGTTCATGGTCAGGCCGCCGTACAGCCAGCAGGTGGTGTCGCGGGTGTAGAGCGTGTTCGGCAGCGGCGGCATGAGGTACTCCCGGGCGCCGGTCGACTCCCGCGCCAGGTTCACGTAGGGGTCACGGAAGTCCTCGGGCAGGTCGTTGACCGCGAGCCCGCCGATGAGGAACTCCGCAAGCTCCCTGGCACCGAGCGTCTCGAGGTAGGCGCGGGTGCTGTCGACCAGGCCGAGGCCGACCCGGTTGGGCACGATCTTGCGGTCCAGCAACCAGTCCTTCGCGCCCGGCACGGCCATCGTCTGCGCGAGCAGGTCGTGCAGCTCGACCACCTCGACGCCCCGCTGCGTCATCTTGTTGACGAAGTCGGCGTGGTCCCGCTGGGCGTTCTCGACCCACATCACGTCGTCGAAGAGCAGGTCGTCGTTGTTGGTCGGGGTCAGGCGGAGGTGGGCCAGTCCGGGCCGGCAGACGAGCACCTTGCGCAGGCGCCCGACCTCGGAGTGGACGCCGTACGACGCGGAGACGCTCATGGTGGTTCCTTCCTTGTCCTGTCGGACCTGTCGGGGTCAAAGGGTGATGCGTCCGGTCCAGAGGCCGACGGCACCGATCACGCCGCCGGCGACGACCAGCGCGAACAGCGCGATCTCGGCCGGCGAGAACAGCCGGCGCGCGTGCTCGCTGCGCGCCTTGATGTAGAGCAGGGAGGCGGGGGCGAGGAGGACTGTCATCAGCAGCACGAACTTCATGCCGGCCGCGTCGAAGAGGAAGATCGTGTACACCGTCGCCGCCCCCGCGACGATCGTCTCCCGGCGGCGCACCCCGGCGGCCACCCCGTCGTACGCCTCGCCGGTGAGGCCGAGCTTGAGCGCGTACGCCGCGGCCAGCAGGTAGGGCAGCAGCGCGAGGCTGGTGGACAGGTCGAGCATGAAGTTGAGCGCGTCGTTCACGAAGAGGGTCAGCGCGAGCATTCCCTGGACCGCCAGGGAGGTCACCACGAGCGCGGTGATCGGGGTGCCGCTGGCGTTCTCCTGCCCGAGGAACTCCGGGAAGTCGTCCTGCCGCGCGGGGATGTACATCACCTCGGCCGCCATCAGCGTCCACGCGAGGTAGGCGCCGAGCACCGACACGATCACCGCGACGCTGATGAACACCTCGCCCCAGTCCCCCACCACGGACTGGAAGACCCCGACCATCGACGGCTGCCGGGTGTCGGCCAGCTCGGGCTGCGGCACCACCGAGTAGCTCGACAGGGTGACCAGGGCGAAGATCGAGAGGACGCTGAGGAAGCCCATCACGGTCGCCCGGCCGACGTCCTCGCGGCGCCGGGCGTAGCGCGAGTAGACGCTGGCGCCCTCGATGCCGATGAACACGAACGTCGTGATCAGCATGGTGTTGCGGACCTGCTCGTTGAGGTCGCCGAGGTCGCCGTACCCGTAGGCGGTCCAGTTGTCGGAGAAGACACCCGCGTCGAAGTTCACGAAAAGCACCACGATGAAGACCAGGATCGGCAGGATCTTGAAGACCGTGACGATCCGGTTGATGACCGCCGCGTCCCGGACCCCCCGGGCGATCAGGTAGTGGAACAGCCAGACGCCGCACGTCGCCAGCCCCACCGCGAGCACGGTGTCACCGTCCCCGAAGCCGTCGAAGAACGTGCCGAGCGTGGCGCCGATGAAGACCCAGTAGAACGTGTTGCCGGCGATGGAGCTGGCCCAGAAGCCGATCGCGGAGTTGAAGCCCGCGTAGTCACCGAACCCGGCCTTGGCGTAGATGAAGACACCGGAGTCGAGGTCGGGCTTGCGGATCGCGAGGTTCTGGAAGACGAACGCGAGCATCAGCATCCCGGTGCCCGCGACCGCCCACGCGATCAGCGAGCCGAGGATGCCGGTCGCCACGCCGAACCTGGCCGGCAGCGAGAACACGCCGGCGCCGACCATGCCGCCGACCACCATGGCGGTCAGGGTCGGCAGCGTCATCTTCGCGACGGCGTGCGTCGGCTCCTGCGTGTGGGTCGCACTCATCGCGGCACCTCCGGGGCACGGTGCGCACCACGCGGGTCGGTGACGCTGCACCGCTGGCTGGACGGGTCACGCCGTACGGCCTCGGCCCGCGCGGGCGACCGCACGGGCGCGGCGGCTCGGCCGTACGACCCCTGGCACGCTAGTGACGACCTGCCGGCCGGGTATCCCGCGTTTCGGGTGAGGGCGGGGCCGGGTCCCACACGACGCGGTGCCGTCCTCCGCGCGTGATTCATCTCACGACATGAAAACATCTTCATGTCATGTACTCTGCATGTCCATGAGCGTCCCGCTGTACCAAGCGAAGGCCGAGTTCTTCAAGACCCTGGGACATCCGGCGCGGATCCGGATCCTGGAGCTCCTGTCGGAGCGCGAGCACGCCGTGCACGAGCTGCTGGAGAAGATCGACATCGAGCCCAGCAACCTGTCCCAGCAGCTGGCAGTGCTCCGGCGGACGTCGCTGGTGGTCTCGCACCGTCACGGCGGTGAGGTCATCTACTCGGTGAGCGTGCCGGAGGTGCGCGACCTTCTGCTGGCCGCGCGGCACATCCTCACGGGGCTCATCAATGTCGACACCGACCACGACACCGACCACGACGCCGCCGTCGCTCCCGCGGCCGGATCGCGATGACCCCGTCCGTCGAGGAAGCCGCACCCCCGGGCGGGGGTGGCGGCTGGCTCGCGCAGGGACGCAGTCGCACGGTGGCACTGAGGCCCCGTCGTGCCGACTGGACCGACGCGCGACCGGGCCGTGACGCGACGGCGGGGTTGATGGTCGGGCTGGTTGCGTTGCCGCTCGCTCTGGGTTTCGGCGTGAGCTCGGGGATGGGCGCGGGTGCCGGCCTGGCCACCGCGATCGTCGCGGGCGCGCTCGCCGCCGTCTTCGGCGGGAGCCGCGTCCAGGTCAGTGGCCCGACCGGGGCGATGACGGTGGTCCTGGTGCCGATCGTCGCTGTCCACGGTGCCGACGGGGTGCTGGTGGTCGGCCTGCTCGCCGGGTTGCTGCTGGTGGGCTTCGGGTACGTCGGCGCCGGCCGGTTCATCCGCTACGTGCCGGTACCGGTCGTCGAGGGGTTCACCGTCGGCATCGCCGCCATCATCGCGCTGCAGCAGGTGCCGGCCGCCCTCGGCGTGCAGGCGCACGCGGAAAAGGTGCTGGTGCTCGCCGGACGCGCTGCCCGGACCTGGGCCGCCGATCCCGTCTGGGTGCCGCTGGTCCTGGCAGCCGGTGTGGTCGTCGCGATCCTGGTGCTCGGGCGGTGGCGTCCACGATGGCCCGGATCACTGATCGCGCTGATCGTCGCGACGGCTGCCAACTCGGCGCTGGACCTGGGTGCTGCATCCATCGGCCACATCCCGACGGGGCTCCCGGCACCGAGCCTTCCCACGGTGCCCTGGGCCCAACTGGACAGCCTGGTCCTTCCCGCCATCGCGGTGGCCGCCCTGGCGGCGCTGGAGAGCCTGCTCTCGGCGACCGTCTCCGACGCCATGAGCGTGGGCCAGCGCCACGACTCGGACAGGGAGCTGGTCGGTCAGGGAGTGGCGAACCTCGGCGCGTCGTTGTTCGGCGGCATCCCGGCCACGGCAGCGATCGCCCGCACCGCGGTGAACGTGCGCGCCGGCGCCACCTCGCGATGGGCGGCGCTGACCCATGCCGTGTTCCTGCTGGGTGTGGTGCTGGTGGCCGCGCGCTGGGTGGGCGAGATCCCGCTGGCCGCGCTGGCGGGGGTGCTGATCGCCACCGCACTGCACATGATCCGGGTGTCCAGCCTCCGCGCTCTCCTCGGGGCCACCCGCGGGGACGCCGCCGTCCTGCTGGTCACCGCCTCCGCCACTGTCCTCTTCGACCTGGTCACCGCGGTCCTCGTCGGGCTGGTCGTCGCAGGGTTCTTCGCGCTGCGCCAGGCCGCCGGGACCGCTCGGTTGGACGAGATCCCCCTCGACCCGGGCGACCACACCGAGGAGGAACAGGCGTTGCTCGATCAGCACATCGTCGCGTACCGCCTCGACGGACCCCTGTTCTTCGCCGCCGCCCACGACTTCCTGCTCGAGCTGTCCGACGTCAGCGACGTCCGCGTGGTCATCCTGCGGATGTCTCGCGTCACCACCATCGATGCCACTGGCGCGTACGTGCTGGCAGACACGGTCAGCAGGCTGGAGGGCCGTGGCATCACTGTCCTCCTCTCCGGCGTCCAGCCCGCGCACGAACACGTCCTTCGTCAGCTCGGGGTGTACGAGCGGCTCGCCCACGAACGCCACCTGTTCGACTCCACGCCCCACGCCATCGCCCACGCCCGAGTTCATGCCGCCCGCATCACGCACCCCCCGGCCGACGGGGCTGCGGCCTGATCCACGGACCGCAGCGACCGGCTTGCTCCACCCGCGACACCGTCCCACCGAAAGGAAACCTCTCGTGCGATTGATCCTCATGGGCCCACCCGGCGCCGGGAAGGGCACCCAGGCCGCCCGGATCGCCGATCGCTACGGCGTCCCCCCGATCTCCACGGGCGACATCTTCCGCGAGAACGTGGCTGCCGGAACGCCGCTCGGCACCCTCGCCGACCGGTACATGCGCGCCGGCGAGTACGTGCCTGACGACGTCACCGATGCGATGGTCTCCGACCGGTTGGCCCAGCCCGACTGCCGCCCGGGCTTCCTTCTCGACGGCTACCCGCGCACCCTGCAACAGGTCAAGCAGCTCGACGCGATGCTGACCGATCTCGACGTACGGCTCGACGGCGTTCTCGTGCTCACGGCCGGGGCTGACGAGCTGGTGCAGCGGCTTCTCGACCGCGCACGGGCTCAAGGCCGCGCCGATGACACCGAGCCGGTCATCCGGCGTCGGCAGGCGGTCTACCTGCAGGAGACCGCGCCCCTCACTGCCGAGTACGCCGCTCGTGGAGTGCTCGCCGAGGTCGACGGCACGGGCCGGGTCGACCACGTGACCGACCGCATCCACACCGCGATCAGCCGCCTGCGACGTCGCTAGACCCGGACAGCGCCCTCACGAGGTGCCGGTCAGTCGATCACCCCGCAGGCCGCGCGGGCCCCGGCGTCGCCGGTCATGAGGGTCGCCATGTCGGGACCCGGCACCCCGCCGGAGAGGTAGCGGGGCGGGATGTTCGCGAAGTTGTCCCGCCCGCCGTGCACCATCACCGCCGAGCCGTCGGCGTCGCGCAGGTCGGCGAGCGTGAACCTGTCGGTGACGAACTGGGTAGAGGCCCTGCCCTCGTCGGTCACCAGCAGCGAGGGCAGGTCGCCTGCGTGGTCGCCGTGGTTCGCGTGCCCACCCTGGTAGTGCCCGCCGGCGGTCGCGAAGGGACCGGCGGGGGCCTTGGCGTCGCACACCCCGACCTCGTGGATGTGGAAGCCGTGGAAGCCGGGGGTCAGTCCGCGGACCCAGCCCCGCACGGTGACCAGGTCATGGGACTGCCGGAGCGTGATCCAGCCGATGTCCTTCCCGTCCACCCCCTGGAGCACGACGCGTTCGACCCCCTTGTGGTGGCCGTGGTGACTGTCGTGCCCGGTCCCCCCGGCTCCCCCGGCGCCGCCGGCTGCGCCGGTCGCCGCCAGCGCGCCGCCGAGCGCGAGCACCAGGCCCGCCCCTCCGATCGCGATCCTCCGTGCGTTCGCTGCCTTCGCTCGTGCCCGCATGCTCGTCGCCTTCTCCCGTGATCCGGTGTCGATGTCGTTTCCCTCGACCTTCGATGAAGTCGTCGGGCGGGACAATCGGCACAACTACCGACAAGGGAGTCGCGCTCACCACATCGCCGGGCACCCGTCAGGTGAGCAGCCCGCAGAGCGCCTCGATGAAGTCGAAGTCCTCGGGGGCGTGGCCCACCAGGCTCACCAGCGTGCCGTTCTCGACGCCGGGGACCCCGTTGTCGAAGCTGTCGACGACGCCCACGCTGACCTCGCGCCCGGCGAAGGCCGAGCTCCCGCCGGGGAGGTGGAAGAACATCCCCTGGAACGTGTAGGTCACGGGACCTCCCAGCACCGCCCCGGTGCCGTAGTCCCAGTGCGAGACGAGGTCCGCCCGGGTCTTGACGCTCTTCTCTGTCTCCGGCGCCGTCCAGGAGACGAACGCGCCGGGGAAGCGGTCCAGCTCGCGCTCGACCAGGCCCTGGTCGTTGCGCCAGAGCGTGAACTCCGCGCTGCCCGTGATCGTGAGGACCACCTCCGTGCCGCAGGCGTCACTGGCGAACTCGTCGGTGTGGACCTCGTGGAGGTCCACGGTGACCCGGTCGGGGCCTGCGGCGTCTGCCGCCTGCGGGCCCGCCACGAGCAGGACGCTGGCCGCGGTCAAAGCGGTCGTGAGTCGGGTGATCCGGTTCGATGTCGAGGTGTCCATGCTGCGACGCTAGGGCTCACGGAGCCGGGGCGGATCGGGCAAGGACCCGGCTCCGGGGTGGGAAGATCCCCCACCCTGCGCGTGCCGCAAGGGCCCTTCGAGGCGGCGTACGTCGCGGTGCCGGAGGCCACCCACGACGCGCGCCCAGTCGGTGGCCGCCTCACCCTGGGGGACGGCCTCGCCCGCCTCCCACCGGCTCAGCACCGGTCCGCTGGTGCCGATGGCCGCGGCCAGCTCGCCGAGGGTGACCCCCGCCCGCTCCCGGATGCGCCGGCCCTCGCCGGTCTCGGCCAGCTCTCGCGCTCGGTCGTGCAGGTCGCCGGGGGTGCTCACGAGCCGTGAGAGTACGTCGGGAAGATGAACGGTCAACCGGATCTCCGGTGGGCGTGCCAGTCTGCCGGGTTCGGGTCCAGACCGCTTCGACAGGAGGACCGCCGTGGCCTCGCACGACCGACCGGGTCCGTTCGCCCGCACCGGGGTCCTCCGCCTCCGCGACCGGACCGCACCGGCCTTGGCGCCCTCATCCCGCGCACATCCCGTCTGGCAGGATGAGCCCGGATCGAGGAGGGCAAACCCGTCCTGCCCGGCCCTCCCTCGTGGACTCGGCCCGTACAGTGGGACTTGTACCGATTCCCGCCTGCATGGCTTGGGCGCTTCATGACACGCGCGCTGCTTCATAACTGTTCATGACCGGGGTGACGTCCCGCTGAGTGGTGGAGTTTCTCGACACCGTGCGGGTCAGTGGTTCTGATCATGCCGTCATGAGTTCGGGCTTGGCCACCTCCTCGGTGTTCTTCTCGGCCAGCTGGGCCATGGAGTGTTCGGAGAGGTAGCGGCGTTCGGCGGTGACCTGCCATTCGTCGTGGGCCTCGACCAGGACCGCGCCGGCCAGCCGGAGCAGGGCGGGCGGGTTGGGGAACACGCCGACCACGTCGGTGCGGCGTTTGACCTCCTTGTTCAGCCGCTCCAGCGGGTTGGTCGACCAGATCTTCTTCCAGTGCGAGGCCGGGAACCCGGTGAAGCCGAGCAGGTCGTCGCGTGCGTCGCGGAGCATGGCCTCGACCTTCGGGAGCTGCTTGCCGAGCATGGTGGCGATGACCTCGAACTGCTCGTGGACGTGCTCGGCGTCGGGCTGGGCGAAGATGGTGCGGATCGCGGCGGCGACCATCTCGGAGTTGCCCTTGGGCACCACGGCGAGGACGTTGCGCATGAAGTGCACCCGGCACCGCTGCCAGGCCGCGCCGAGCAGTACCGACCCGATCGCGGCCTTGAGGCCGGTGTGGGCGTCGGAGATGACCAACTGGACGCCAGCCAGGCCGCGGGCCTTCAACGAGCGCAGGAACGCGGTCCAGAACGCCCCGTCCTCGGAGTCGCCGACGTCGAACCCGAGCACCTCCCGGCGGCCGTCGGCGGTGACCCCGGTGGCGATCACCACCGCCTGGGACACCACCCGCCGGTTCACCCTCGCCTTGCAGTAGGTCGCATCAAGGAACACATACGGGTAGGCGGCCCCGGCCAGGGACCGGTCCCGGAACGCCCCGACCTCCTCGTCCAGGTCCGCACAGATCCGCGACACCTCCGACTTCGAGATCCCGGTGTCCGCCCCCAGCGCCTTGACCAGGTCGTCGACCTTCCGGGTCGATACACCGTGCAGGTAGGCCTCCATGATCACCGCGAACAGCGCCTGGTCCACTCGCCGCCGGCGCTCGAGCAGCGACGGGAAGAACGACCCGGCCCGCAGCTTCGGGATCCGCAGCTCCAGGTCCCCCGCGGTCGTGGTCAGCGTCCGGGCCCGCGACCCGTTGCGCTGCGCGGTGCGCTGATCGGTGCGTTCCCAGGGGCCGGCGCCGATCACCGAGGTGAGCTCGGCATCGATCAATGCCTGATAGATCGTCTGCGCCGCGGTACGGACCCGGTCCTCCACCCCCGCGGCCTGCATGGCTTCGAGCACCTCGAGTAGTGCAGCATTGTCCAAGGCCATCGTGCTTCGTGTCCTATCCGTGAGTATCTGTCGCAGGAACTCACTGACCGTTGCACGGTGGCCGCCTACGTCGCGGTCAACACGACGATGCTCAGCGGCCCGGAACTACACCACTCCCGGGGACGTCACCCATGACCGGCGCGCAAGCGTCAGTTCCGACCCCGGACGGGCGGACTCCGTGACTCGAGGACGGCGAGCCAGCCACTACGGGCGTCGCCCCAGAACACCTCCAGCCTGAGACAGCGCCCGCCCCCGCCGGCGCACTGAGCTGCGGCGCCGGTTGTCGAACGCGCAACTCAGCGACGCAGATCGACTCAGCTTGGAAGCGACTGCGGGCCTTCGACCCGTATGCGGTCGGGAAACGCCACGACCTTGGCGTGGGCTGCGCAGTACCGACGTTCACCCGACGGGACAGATTCTGGAATGGCGGTCATGCCTCCGCAGTGCGCGCCTCACGCGCCGCTCGCCGGGCGACCCGCAGGGGTTCGGGCGTGCGACGCGCCGTCACCCGTCGGATGACCTCGACTGCGGTGTCCAGGTCCGTGCGCCAGCCGGGATGCACAACCAGCGGTCGGGTGCCGGGGCGGGTGCGGACCCACGCGGCGACCACGTCCCCGTCAAGCCTCAGTGGGGCGGTGGCCCCGGGATCTTCGCTCGGCCAGGTGCCGGTCGCGAGCAGCGGTCGGTGGGTGATCCCGACCGTGGGGATGTCGAGTTCGGCGCCCAGGTGGAGGGTCAGCCCCGCGCGGCGGGGATGATCCCGACCGGTCCCATCCACCAGAAGTACGTCGGGTAGTTGCGGAAGGAGCCGGACAACGTTGTCCAGCAGCGGCCCCAGCCGCATCGCGAGCAGCCCCGGGACGTACCCGGCGCGGGCTGCGCCGGGTATGACCCGGAGGGCCAACGTGTGGCCGTCGTACAGGAGGGCGGCGGCGCACCAGGCCAGGTCTCCGGCTGCACCTGGCCCGGAGCTTCCGCGAGGGAAGCACACCCAGCAGCCACCGGATCGCAGGTGGCCCGTCCTCGGCTGCCACGGGTCGGGGGAAAGCTCGGCAAGGTGGCGTTGGTGCTCGACGAGCTCCTCGGCGTCGGAGGGCCACATGAGCCCATTGAACGCTGAGGACCCACAGCAGATGGCGCCGGTCGTCGGTGCTCGTGGGAGCGATCGCAGGGACAGCCACAGTTGTGTCGCAGCAACACGTGGCAACGTCACCGCGAGACCGCTCCAGCATCGCGGGCGGTCCTTGTCGCCAAGGTCAGGTCACGAGACCCCACCAGAACCACGCGAGGTATCCGGCGACCGCAAACGCCACCACACCGGCGAGGAAGCCCAGCAGCCATTGACCCCACCGGCGCTCGAGGAGCTCCTCGAAGGACATGGTCACGAAGAGCCCGGCTACGAGCGCCACCAACGGTACGAAGATCGGAAGAATGATTCGGTAGGTCCACATGGCGTATGCCGTTTCGGCGGTGTCCTTGAGCTCCAACGCGCCTCGGGCAGTCCTGCCAAGCCGGCTGGGGGACGCTGCAACCAGCATGAAGATCGCGCCGAAAAACAAGACCCCGGCTCCGATGCCGCGACCTGTCGCAGGATCCTCGTGCTCGACGTGCTTCACCCCGTTCACCCAGGTGACTTCCGTAGCCTTGTGGCCAGTGACGGAGACATAGAGTCCCCGAGCCACCAATCCCAGAGCTGTGATCACGAGAACCCACTGCCAGCCATCCACCTTGCACCTCCCTGAAGGCCATCGGTGGTGACCCGCAGACGTCACCATCGGATCGCTGATCGGACCGACGTCGCCGTTCGCGGGGACAAGGCCCTCCAGTCCGAGAGAGAGGCGACCGGCATTCGCTGATACGCCCAACTGCCCGCGCGACCTCAGGGTTCACCGTTTTCGCCTGCTGCCGGCGTGACCGACAAGCACACTGAGACGCATCCAGCGATCGGCCGCGAACGCAGTCCGATGGTCCAGGCGGACTGGCGGAACTGGGCCAGCCCCACCTGCGCTGCCAGGTGCACTCACATGCCGGCGATGCGCACTGCCGTCCGAATGGCCCGCGTCTCGGACCGTCACAGGGGCGTGCGAACTGGAAGTCATCAGCGGTCGCATCCTCGTGCTGGGCCCAGACGATCAATAGGATCGCCGGGTGCAGGCCAGCAGGACTCCGATGAAGGACGCGACCCGAGTGGCGCTGGTTCTCGATGCGGGTGGTGCTCGCTCGGCATACCAGGTGGGTGCGCTGGAGGTGCTGCTGCCGGCTTTGGCGGAACGCAGTGGCCGGCCCAGCCTGCTGGTCGGCACCAGCGCCGGTGCACTGCTCACGGGCGCGCTGAGCGCGACGGCCCACCTGGTGCCGGATGACCAGATCGCGCGGCTCAACAGCATGCTCGGCCAGACCACCAAGCAGAACGTGATGCGGCCGCTGTGGAGGCAGGTTCCAGAAGTGCTCGTGCGCTACACGTCGGAGACATTGGGCCTGTCGTCCTTCCGGCTGCGCGGATTGTTCGGAAGCCAGCCGCTCGCCCAAACTCTCGCGACGTCCATCGATTGGGAGGCCCTCCACCGCAACGTCGAGGATGGTGTCATCGAGTCCGCGGCCGTCACGGCCACGTCCGTGCGAACCGGACGAGTCATCGTGTTCACAGAGTCCAGCTCCTCCGTACCGCGCTCAGCGCCCGAATACCACGGGCGCTTCGTCGCCACCCGGCTCGGAGTCCCCCACCTGATGGCCTCCGCGGCGATCCCGGTTCTGTTCCCTTCCGTGCACATCGACGAGCCCGCCGAAGCCGCGGGGTGGTACGTCGACGGCGCCACCCGCCGTCGAGCGCCGCTCGCTCCGGCTCTCGAGCTTGGTGCCGACCGCGTGGTTGTGGTTGGCACTGGCGGTCTGCGTCCGCCAGATGCAGACCTCGGCTTGGACCGGGTCGCCGTTGACTTGGGAGACGGCGGGGCCACCCTGCTCGGCGCGGTCATGGACGACCCGTTGCGACACGACCTGCGACGGCTCGCAGAAATCAACGCGCTGACGGAGGACCCCGAGCTCGCCCCCATCCTCGAGCGTCACCGTGCCGCGCGCGGACGGTCGGCGTACCGCACGGTCCCCTACATCGCAATCGCGCCCGACGACGGCGAGGAGCTTGCCCGCACCGCGATGCACGTCTTCCGCGCCAACCACGGATCGCTACTTCGCACCCTCGGCGATCCCGACCTGCAGGTCATGCACCGGTTGCTCGGCAGCGACAGCCCGCTGCAAGGCGAGCTTCTCTCCTACCTCTTGTTCGACCCCGACTTCTTCGCGGCCGCTTCCGCGTTCGGCCGCCGCGACGCCCAACGTTGGGTCGAGCAACACCCCGACCTGTGGCGGACCGAAGCCCAGAACCACTGACCCGCACGGTGTCGAGAAACACCACCACGACGCGGGACGTCACCCGTGCGCCGGCTCCTCGACGCTACTCTCGCGCGGGCTGCGGCGGACGCGCTGTCTGGGGTCTCGCGCTGAAGCGCCGCCGCGAGCCTGCATCCTTGCTCAGTCGCGTTGCGTACCCGCTATCGGATGCCCTGGGCGCCCACTCCCTTCGGCAGTCGCCACGCCAACGCAACGTTTGCTCGGTCCTTCCTGCAAGACATGGCCACTGCGCCCGCCGGCCGCCCTCCGTGCGAGCGCACCGGGCAAGCCGCGGCAATGGTCAGGGACTGCTTTCTACGTCGCGCCGAAGGTCGGCGGCGGGACGTGCGTTCCGTCCTTCTCCCCGTTCGGATGCTCTCCGTAGACCTCCCTCATGTCCTCACCACTGACCAGGTCCTTGAACCGTCGGACCTGCCGCGCCAACCATCGGGGCACTGCGAGCAGAGTCTTCATGCGGACCCCTCCTTCCCACTTGAAAGTTGCTGTCGCCCGAGTCTCGGTCCCCGACGGGCTGCTTCCCGCCGGGTTGCTTGCGTCGAGGAGCCGGCCACCGCGGACCTAGGGGCCGCCGGCGGAACGCTGGTCGGCGTACTCCTGGCTGAGCTGTCGCCAGAGCCGGAGTCCGCGCGGCGTGTCGTTCACGTAGAGGGTGTCGGGCCACGTCGGGTACAGCCGCTTCGCCTCGTCCGGGTGGTTCCTCTTCAACCAAGCGGCGAAGGGGTCCCAGACGTCCGGCCAGTACCCGTTGGTCGACACTGCCGTCTTGTCGGTGACCTCCAGGATCTGCCCGTCCTTGATCGTGAACGTCAGCGTGTTGTCGCCGAACGGTCCGACCCCGTACTGATCCGAGTGGAGCTCGTGGAAGTCGTACGTGCAGGAGACCTCGGTGCCCGCCGGCGACCTCCACAACACAGCGCAGTCGCCCGGCAGGATCTGGCCACCCACCGCCTTCCTCCACCCCAGGCCCCGCTGCCAGTGGTCGTCCCCGTACATGTCGGTCCACAAGGCGATCTCGGCGCCGTCCAGCAGGGGCGCGATCCTGGCCTGGTCGAAGGTGGCGTAGGTCTCGACGAACGCCTCCGCGGAGTCCACGGCCGACACGCGCTCCGGGCCGGCCGGGTCCGGCGAGCCGTCCTCGCCGGCCCGCGGGACCTGGCCCGAGAACCAGGCGACCAGGACGATCACGGCCGCCACCGCGACCATCGCGGCCACCGCGCCGGCCCGGCGACGGTTGCGCTTCTGCCGGACGGTGGCGCCGGCCAGCTTCTGGAACTGGTGTTCGGTGTCGGTCTGGTTCATGGCTTCCTCCGCATGCCGCTGCAGCACCGCAACCAGGCGGCGCTCGAGCTCCGGTGTGGTCATGACGCGGCCTCCCAGGAGCGGGCGAGGGCCTCGAGCCCCCGACTTGCGTGCCGCTTGACCGAGCCGTGCGACACCTGCAAGATGTCCGCGATCTCGGCCTCGGTCTGGTCGAGGTAGTAGCGCAGCACCAGCACCTGGCGCTGCCGGAGCGGGAGTCGGGTGACCGCCCGCCAGAGCCGGTCCTGCACGTCGCGCTCCACGGCGTCGTGCTCGGCCGAGGCCCGACCCTCCGGACGCGGCACCATGCGCAGCCGGCCCGTCGCCGAGGCCCGCCCGCGACGCAGCCGGTCGCGGCCGCCGTTGACGACGGCCCGGTTCAGGTACCCGGTCGCGGCCGCCGGGTCCCGCAGGCGACGCCAGTTCCGGCACAGCCCGACGAACGCGTCCTGGACCACGTCCTCCGCGGTCGCCCGGTCGTCAACCAGCAACGCTGCGAGCCCGACCAGCCGCCGGTGCTGACTGCGGTAGAGCAGGCTCACCGCATCGGGCACATCCCGCGGCCCCGCATCGTCGGCTGCGTCCACGTCGCTCACGTGACTCACGCCCTTCATGCCAGATCAGACGTTCCAGCGTCGCGCCGGTTGACCGCCGTCGACAAGAAGATGCACAGGTCCGGACCACCTGCGCGCGGCGGCATCAGCCGTCAGCCAGTCCGTCACACATCATGGGCAGCGAGGACGTACGAGGTTGGCGCCGCCGCCACCGAGATCCTCACCGCCCTGCAGACACCGACCATGCGCGCCGACGCAGCTGTCGAAGCCGCCTACGGCGCCACCCTCGTCGGACTCGCACACACCCTCCTCGGCGAGGCCCCCGCTGCCGAACACCTGCGCCACGGGCTCGAGTCGCGGATGGCGTTCTGCGTCTTTGTAGTGACCGACCCCGTGCCACGTCACCCAGCTTGAGCGTCGCCTGTCTGAGGGCGAGGAGCCTTGACCACACTGGGCGGGGTGAAGAACTCACCACCGCGCTTGCCCTCGGAGCGCTGATCCATGGTTCCTCCGTCACCCGCCGCAGCGCGGCCCATGACAAGGAGGACGACCATGATCAAGCCCACCCGCTTCACCGAGACCCTCGACGGCGTCATCGTCGACCACCTCGCCATCAGGGACACCGATGTGGCGCGGGAGGCCCGCCGCTGGACGCTTGGCAGCCGTGGCCCCGTAATCGACGACGAGGCCGTTCTCGTCGAGGCCGACCTCTCGGCGTTTGTCACCGAGGCTGTCAAGATCGGTGCCCATGCTCTCGCGGCGACCGGTCAGGCTCAGGAGAGCCGGGCCCTGGAGCGGATGATCCGGGAGGTTGGGGACAAGACCGCCGAATCCACTAACACCGCCGTTGCCGAGACGACCCGAGTCGTCAGCGAAGCTTCCACGTCCATGAACAAGACCGCGGCCGAGGTGCGCACCCAGCTCACCGAGGCCGGCCAGCAGACCCGGGCGACGCTCACGACCGCCGTCACCGACGCGACTGCCGGGCTGACCGCCGAGCTGCGCAAGGTCCTCGGCGGTGACCACCCGGAGCATCTCGACCGCCTGCAGCCGGTGCTCGACCGGTTCGGCACCCAGCTCGACCCCCGCGTCGCGACCAGCACCGAGACGCTGGTCACCAAGGTCGCGCGCCAGTTCGACCCCACCGACCCGACGTCGCCGATGGCCAAGCACACGGCCTCTCACTCGGCAGCAGGCGCAGCTCACCCAGCGGCTCAACGAGCAGCACCAGGAGCTAACCACCAAGGTCGACGAGCTCGCGACCGTGATCAAGGTGCAGGAGGCGCGGGCGACCCTGGTCAAGGTCACCCCGATCAAGGGCAGCGCCTAAGAGGACGGCATCAACGCAATCATGCAGGACGTCGCCGCGGGGCTGGGCGACGCCTACGACGACACGGGAGCGGTGGTCGGCATCCTCCGGCGCAACAAGAAGGGGGACGGCGTCCTCGCCGTCGGCGGGGGCGACGTCCGGGTGGTGCTCGAGATGACCGACTCGGCGCGGACGGGGTGGAACGACTACCTCGACGAGGCCGAGCGCAACCGCGACGCGGTCGCGGTTGCGCTCGGGCTGGTGCGGACCGCCGAGCAGAACGGCGGCCAGACGATCCGGATGATGGCCGCGCGACGCATCGTGATGGCCTTCGACTCGGAGACCGACGCCCCGACCTGCTGCGCACCGTCGTGATGCTGCTGCGCACCATGGCCGTCGCTGCGTCGTCCCGGGTCGACGCGGTCGAGCTCGCTACCGTCGAGGAGAAGGTGGCCGAGGCGCTGGAGTGCCTCGGCAAGGTTGACGACCTCAAGACGGTGGCGGCCCGGATCGGCAAGGATGCCGAGAAGGTCGGGCTCCAGGCCACGAGCGCCGCCACGACCATCCGGCGCCTGCTCACCGAGGCCCAGACCTCGCTCAGCGGCGCGGTCGCGACAGACGCGGGCGCCGGAGCCGGCGCCAGCAAACAGGAGGCGCCCCGACGGCACAGCCGTGCCAACAGGTACTGTCTCTCGCGGTCAGGACGGGTCAAACTACATAGCGGTTATACCGAGGGTTCTCCCAAACTAAACTCCTGATCCCCCGGGCCCTTGGGACATGGGGAGATTAACTCCTTAGTGCGAGTTCGCTGTCCGGCTGAATCAATGCGACTGCACCTTGGGAACGGTCCGAAACGCCCTCGGGAATGCACGAGACGCGCTGCTCCTCCGGAACGCGAACGGAGCACGTGGGAACGCGGGATTGGACCTCCCCGATCTCTCCTCTTTTCGTCGGCAGTTAGACGACCGATCGGACAGGCGGCCCAGTACGTCCGGGGGTCGACGAACTCCTGCAGCCCGATCGCTGACAGCCCACGGCCGGAACCGCTGCGCTTGGTGCCACCGCACGGCACATGTGCGTCGGAGGTGACCATCAGGTTGAGAACGCGGCGCCGAGGTCACCCGGCGAGCGAACGGGGGTCGGAAGAGTAGTTCTGACCTGCACTCACTCCTGGCGCGGTCGCCGGCTTGTTCCTGCAGGAATGTTGCAGGCCTGTGCTTACTGGGTGTGTGCCTATTGGGCCCAAGTGCATCTGCCGAGATGAGTGCGCCAGTTTGTTTGATTTGTTGCTGGTTGCCCTCATGCCGCAGATAGCGTGCGACGCTGCGG
>NZ_SDKM01000050.1 GCF_004519545.1 Nocardioides guangzhouensis | reverse complement strand
GCTGGTCGTCGTGGAAGACCGGGATGTCGAGCCGCTCCTTGAGCCGCTGCTCGATCTCGAAGCACCGGGGCGCGGAGATGTCCTCGAGGTTGATGCCGCCGAACGACGGCGCGAGGCGGGCGACGGTCTCGACGATCTCGTCGGTGTCGGTGGTGGCCAGGCAGATGGGGACGGCGTCGACGCCGCCGAACTGCTTGAACAGCACCGCCTTGCCCTCCATCACGGGCATCGCGGCGGCCGGGCCGATGTCGCCGAGGCCGAGGACCGCGGTGCCGTCGGTGACCACCGCGACGGTGTTGGGCACCCACGTGTAGTGCCGGGTCATCTCCGGGTCCGCCGCGATCGCCTCGCACACCCGGGCCACGCCGGGCGTGTAGGCCAGGGACAGGTCCGCGGCTCCTTCGAGCGGTGCGGTCGACCGGATCGCCATCTTGCCGGCGACGTGCAGGTCGAAGACCGGGTCACCCTCGAACGGGTGACCGGCCGGCGGACGGTCCATGGAGGCAGGCATCGCGTGCTTTCGGGTCAGGTGAGGCGTACTGGTGTCCCGGCTACGACGCGACGGGTGTGCCGCGGAACCGTTCGGACCAGGGGGTCTCCCTTTCCTGCATCCTGACACACCCGGCGGTCGGGCCCGGATGCTGTCCGTCACCGGCTCAGGGCGGGGGTACGGCGCGGGGTGACGCGGGCAGCCGCGGCGGCCAGACGCGCAGCCAGACCACGCCGAGGACGGCGTCCTCGGGGAGCGTGCCGCGGTGCCGGGAGTCCACGCCCTCGGCCGGGTTGTCGCTGAGCACCCACCAGCCGGCAGCCCCGGTCCGGGTCGGCCTGCGCTCCGTCGCGCGCTTCACGGCGAGCGTCCCGTCGGGGAGGCGGACCAGCACCCGGGCGCCCGGCCGCACCCGTCCGCCGTACCGCACGAGCAGGCGGTCGCCGTCGCGCAGCCCGGGCTCCATCGAGCGTCCGTGCACGCGCGCCAGCCCGACGAGACCCCCGTTCGGTCGAGTGGTCACGCGGAGTAGTGTCGCAACCGACCGCCGGATCCATGGCACGAGGAGAGGAATACCCCAGCATGTTTGCTCGACTGCTTGCCCCCACCGTCGACGTCCAGGCGCACTGTGACCTGCCGTGCGGGGTCTACGACCCGGCGCAGGCCCGCATCGAGGCCGAGTCGATCAAGGCGATCATCGCCAAGGTCGCGGACAACGACGACCCCGACTTCCGCACTCGCGCCGTCCTCATCAAGGAGCAGCGTTCGGAGCTCGTCAAGCACCACCTCTGGGTCTTGTGGACCGACTACTTCAAGCCGCCGCACTTCGAGAAGTACCCGCAGCTGCACACGTTGGTCAACGAGGCCACCAAGCTGGCCGGTGCCTCCGGCACCAAGGGCGAGCTCGACGCCGGCAAGGCCGACGAGCTGCTGGCCAAGATCGACGAGATCGCCGAGATCTTCTGGGAGACGAAGAAGGGCTGACGGAGTCAGCCCTTCTCGGCTACAGGAAGACCCCCGGGCGGAGCCCGGGGGTCTTCACCGTCTCACCGCAACCACAGGCGACGATCAGCAGGAACACAGTGGCGGAGCCCGGGGGTCGTCACCGTCCCCGCCCCACCACCAGGGACGATCAGCAGGAACCCAGCACCAACACCTCCAGTCCCACGTTTCACCGCCCGCTATCCGGATACGGTGATCCCATGCGCCCCGACGTCGAGCTGCGTCTCCCGGTTGACAGTGCCTACGTGTCCGTCCTCCGCGCCACGACGGTGAGCCTGGCAGCGCGTCTCGACTTCACCATTGACGACATCGAGGACCTGCGCATCGCGGTCGGCGAGGCGAGCGCGATGGTGCTGCCCAGCGCGACGGAGGGATCCGACCTGGTCTGCCGCTACTACATGCGGCCCGGTGAGGTGTCGATCACGGTCGCCGTCGAGAGCGAGGACCCGGAGCTCCCCGAGGAGGAGGGCTTCGCGTGGCAGGTGCTCAGCGCGCTCACCACCGAGACGTCCACGACGTACGAGAACGGTGTCTTCAGCGTCACCCTGACGATGAACTCGACGGTGTCCCTCTGACATGTCTCAAGATCTCGGGGGAGAACCGGCGCCGCTGAGCGCCATGAAACAGGCGAGCGCCGAGCTCTTCACGGCGCTCAGGGACCCGCACGCGAGCGAGGCGGCGCGGTCGACGGCGCGGGAGGGCCTGGTGCACCTGCACCTGCCGCTGGTCGAGCACTGCGCGCGTCGGTTCCGCAACCGTGGCGAGCCGTTCGAGGACCTGGTCCAGGTCGGCACGATCGGGCTGATCAAGTCGGTCGACCGCTTCGACACCGACCGCGGCGTCGAGTTCTCGACGTACGCCACGCCCACGATCATCGGCGAGATCAAGCGCTACTTCCGCGACAAGGGCTGGGCGATCCGGGTGCCGCGCCGCCTGCAGGAGCTGCGGATGCAGATCAGCAGCGCCACCGCGGAGCTGACCCAGTCGCTCGGGCGGGCGCCGACGCCGACCGAGCTGGCCGGCGCGATCGGCTGCACGGTCGACGACGTGATCGAGGGCATCGAGTCCAGCAACGCCTACTCCACGCTCTCCCTCGATGCCGGCGACAGCGGCGACGACACCGGGATGTCGATGCTCGACACCATGGGCGTCGACGACCGGGGCCTCGAGCACGTGGAGCTGCGCGAGTCGCTCAAGCCGCTGCTGGAGAGCCTGCCGGCGCGCGAGAAGAACATCCTGATGCTGCGGTTCTTCAAGAACATGACCCAGTCGCAGATCGCGGCCGAGGTCGGCGTCAGCCAGATGCACATCTCACGGCTGCTGAACAAGACGCTCGAGCAGCTGCGCGGCTCGCTGGTCGACGGGAGCTGAGCCCGGCCGTCGCCACCCGCATGCTCGGCTGCGTGCTGGGCACCGTGGGTCCATGACTCCAGAAGAGCTGGTGGTACTGCAGGCCGTGGTCGACCGGGTCGGCGCCTACCAGGAGACCGCCGAGGACCGGGTGATCGTCGACGAGCTCCGGGAGGGTGTGGTGGAGGCCGGCATCGACGTCCCGGACGAACGGTTGCACCTCCTGGCGGAGGCGATCGAGCGCGAGGGCGGTCCGGTCCGCGTCGACGCGCAGGTGCCGTGACGACACCGTTTCGTCGACCGGGCTAGACCGGCTCGTCGTGCTCGTCGGAGAGGTAGTCGAGGCTGGCGGGGTGCAGGATCCCGGCGATCGTGACCAGCGACACGACGCCCAGGGCGAGCGCGACCAGCAGGGTGTCGCCGCCGCGGAAGCTCCAGGCCACCCCGAGCTGGATGAGCTGGGCCAGCACGACCGGGCTGCGCGCCCACGACCGGCCGCCGATCAGCGCCCATGCGCAGAACAGCAGGGCGGCGCCGTAGAGCGTGAAGAACAGGGACGACGTGACGCTGACCGCGACCCGGCTCGAGGTGAGGCTGGCGATCTCGAGCACGGCGTAGCCGAGCAGAACGATCGCCTCGACCACGGTGAGGATGGCCGCCACCGTGAGCGGGGCCGGTACGGCGTCGAGGCGGGATCTGCTCACGGGCGGAAACTGTACTTGTGACGAAAGTGACCACCGCAGGGGGTTGTGTGGGCGCTCAATCGTTGTCAGGCTTGTCTGCGGCCCTCGTGAAGTGGTTCACGAGCCGCCCACCCCAAGCAAACCGGCCTCCGGCCGTGACGTCGCATGAGAAAGAGGGAGTTCTCCGCCATGGATTGGCGCCACCGTTCCGCGTGCCTCGACGAGGACCCGGAGCTGTTCTTCCCGATCGGCAACACCGGTCCGGCCATCCTCCAGATCGAGGAGGCCAAGCAGGTGTGCCGCCGCTGTGACGTGCGCGAGCAATGTCTCCAGTGGGCGCTCGAGGCGGGGCAGGACCACGGCGTCTGGGGAGGACTCAGCGAGGACGAGCGCCGCGCGCTTAAGCGCCGCAACGCCCGGGCTCGCGTCCGCACCGCCTGACGCCACCAGCCCGCTGGTTGAGGAACCGTCCCCACGCGGCCGCCCGCTGGTTGAGGAGCCGTCCCCACGCGACCGCCCGCTGGTTGAGGAGGCGCGCCAGCGCCGTCTCGAAACCAAGGGTGGGCCTGCGATTGCGCACGGCTCGCCCCGCCATTGCCCACGGGTGGGTGTCAGTCGACGGGGACGTCGATGCCGACCCGGGTGCCGCTGGTGAGGGGTGCGTGGGCGGGCCCCATCTCGAACTGACCGTCGAGCTCGGACTCGACCAGGGTGCGCACGATGGAGAGCCCGAGGTTGACCGCGTCCGGGTCGAAGCCGGGCGGCAGGCCCTGGCCGTCGTCCTCCACGGTCACGTGCAGCCGCCCCACCAACCGGCGGGCGTCGACGGTGATCCGACCGCTCTCCCCTGCCGAGAAGCCGTGCTCGACGGCGTTCTGGAGCACCTCGGTGAGCACCATCGCCAGTGCGGTGGCCATCTCCGAGGACAGCACGCCGAAGCTGCCGCTGCGCTCGACCCGGACGTGCTGGCCGATCGCGCTGACCTCGGTCACCATCCGGCAGAGCCGGTCCGCGACCTCGTCGAACTCCACGTGCTCCTCGACGGCCTCGCTCAGGGTCTCGTGCACGATCGCGATCGAGCCCACCCGGCGTACCGCCTCCTCGAGCGCGGCCCGCGCGTCCGGGGTGTCCATGCGGCGGGCCTGGAGCCGCAGCAGGGCGGCGACGGTCTGCAGGTTGTTCTTCACACGGTGGTGGATCTCGCGGATGGTGGCGTCCTTGGTGACCAGCTCGCGATCGCGGCGGCGCAGCTCGGTGACGTCGCGGACCAGGATCAGCGCGCCGATGTGCTCGCCCTGCGGCCGGAGCGGGATCGACCGGAGGATCAGCGCGACCCCGGCCGACTCGACCTCGCTGTCGCGGTTGATCCGGCCTCCGAGCACTGCGCTCAGCGTCTCCTCGTCGGGGCGGCGGCGCGGCGGCACCAGCGTGCGGACGAGGTCGGCGAGCAGGTGGCCGGACAGGTCGCCGGTGTGGCCGAGCCGGCGGAAGACGCTGGTGGCGTTCGGCGAGGAGTAGACGACCCGGCCGGTGGCGTCGACGCGCACGAAGCCGTCGCCGACCCGCGGGGTGTCGGTGTGGTCGCTGCGGGTGCCCGGCACCGGGAAGTGGCCGTGGCTGATCATCCGGGTCAGGTCGCCCGCGGTCTGGAGGTAGGACAGCTCCAGCCGGCTCGGGGTCCGGACGCCGAGCAGGTTCGTGTTGCGGCCGATCACCGCGATCACCCGGTCCTCGCGGCGGACCGGGATGGTCTCCACCCGCACCGGTACGTCGTCGCGCCACTCGGGGTCGCCCTCCCGCACCACCCGGCCCTGCGCGTACGCCGCGTCGAGCAGCGGGCGGCGGCCCGTCGGCAGGAACATCCCGAGCACGTCGTCGAGCAGCGCGGTCGGCCCGGTGGTCGGCCGCATCTGCCCGGCAGCCCACCAGCCGCTGCCCTCCTTGTCGGGCAGCCACAGCACGAGATCGGCGAACGACAGGTCCGCGATGATCTGCCAGTCCGCCATCAGCAGGGAGAGCCACGCGAGGTCCTCGTCCGTGAGGTCCGTGTGCACCCGCGCGACTTCGTCGAAGGTGGGCATCGCGGGTGAGCCTAGAACAGCGGGCTGGCAGGATGGGCGCCATGGCATCTGGCTTCTGGGATCGCGTGGTGACCCACGGCCACCAGGTGCCCCAGGACCGGCCCCTCGACGACCTCACCGCCGAGCTCACGACCATGCTCGGCAGCCCCGACGCCCACCTCCGGGACCGGGTCGGCTACTCCACGCTGGCCACCTGGATCCACCGTGGCGTCTACGACGAGCTGCTGACCGGGCTGGGCGACGGGATGGCCGCCGGGCTCGAGAACGGGCTCGGCGACAACGGCAGCGACACGGTCTTCCGGCGCAGCTTCTCCGCCCTGCTGCTCGGCGAGTGCGTGGCCCGCGACAACGAGGAGCGCCTGCTGCCGGACAACCGGATCCTGCGCTGGGGCGACCGGATCGCCGCGTGGTACGTCCGCGAGCAGGACCTGCGCGGCTACGTCCCCGGCAAGGGCTGGGCGCATGCCGCCGCGCACGGCGCCGACGCGATCGCCGCGCTGGCCCAGTCCGCCGCGATGGGCGCACCCGAGCTGACCGTGCTGCTCGACGTGATGGCCGACCGGCTGCTGCTCCCCACCGACGAGAAGTTCGTGACCGGTGAGCCGGACCGGATGGCGGCCGCGGTGCTGGCGGTGCTGCGCCGCAACCTGGTCCCGCTCTCGGTGCTCGAGCCGTGGATCGGCCGGCTCGCGAACGGCGCCCGGCCCGGCCGCGGCGACAACCCCTGGGCGGACACGTTCAACGTGCAGGAGTTCCTGCGGGCGCTCCACCTGCACCTGGCGCTGGGCGGGCAACGGCCCGCCGTACGCTCCGACCTGCTGTTGGCGCTGGTCGACGCGCTGCGGTCCACCAACCCGCACTACTTGACCGGTGAGTAACCTGAGCCGCATGACCGACGTCACCCTCACCGGCCACGGTGGCCAGCACGCCGTCGAAGTGGCCCGCGCGCACGGCGTGGAGACCATGTTCACGCTGTCCGGCGCCCACGTCTTCCCGATGTACGACGGCGCGGTCAAGGCCGACCCCCCCACGCGGCTGGTCGACGTGCGCCACGAGCAGACCGCGGCGTTCGCGGCCGAGGCCACCGGGAAGCTGACCCGGGTCCCGGGCCTGGCCGTGCTCACCGCCGGCCCCGGCGTGACCAACGGCATCAGCGCGATCGCCCAGGCCCAGTTCAACGGGTCGCCGATGGTCGTCGTCGGCGGGCGCGCCCCGGCCAACCGCTGGGGCACCGGCAGCCTGCAGGAGCTGGACCAGCCGCCGATCATCGCGCCGGTCTCCAAGCAGGCCCGCACCCTGCACACCGCCGACACGATCGCCTCCGGCATGGACGAGGCGTTCACGCTGGCCGGGTCCGCGCACCGCGGCCCGGTGTTCGTGGACGTCCCGATGGACGAGTTCTTCAACAGCGCCGAGGTCGAGGTCGACCTCGCGCAGCCGGTCAAGCGCGACTCCCACGACCCCGAGGCACTCGGCGCGATCGCCGAGCTGATCGGCCGGGCCGACCGGCCGGTGCTGATCCTCGGCACCGACGTGTGGGCAGACCGGGCCGAGGTCGCCGCCCTGGCCCTGGTCGAGACCCTCGGCATCCCCGCGATCACCAACGGCATGGGCCGCGGCGTGATCCCCGGCGGGCACCCGCTGCTGGTCACCAAGGCCCGCGGCCAGGCCCTCGGCACCGCCGACCTCGTGATCGTGGTCGGCACCCCGCTCGACTTCCGGCTCGGGTACGGCGTCTTCGGCGGCAAGGACGGCGCCCCACCGGCCTCCGTCGTGCACGTCGCCGACAGTGCCGGCCAGGTGTCCGGCCACGCCGAGCTGGCCGGCTCCGTCCACGGCGACCTGGCCGCCATCCTCGAGGCGCTGGGCGACGCGGTGCCCCAGGTGGTGCGCAAGCCCGACTGGTCGCCCTGGGTGACCGGGCTGCAGGAGACCGTGGCCGCCGCCGTCGAGCGCGACCGCGGCCTCCTGGACGCCGAGGCCGACCCGATCCACCCGGCCCGCATCTACGGCGAGCTGGTCCCCCGCCTGGCCGACGACGCTGTCGTGATCGGCGACGGCGGCGACTTCGTGTCGTTCGCCGGCAAGTTCGTGGAGCCGAAGCGGCCCGGCTGCTGGCTCGACCCCGGCCCCTACGGCTGCCTCGGTGCCGGGCTCGGCGCCGCGATGGCCGCCCGGGTCGCCCGGCCCTCCTCCCAGGTCGTGCTGCTGCTCGGCGACGGCGCCGCCGGCTTCTCGCTGATGGACGTCGACTCACTGGTCCGGCAGGGCCTCCCGGTCGTGATGGTCTGCGGCAACAACTCCGCGTGGGGCCTGGAGAAGGGTCCGATGCAGATGCTCTACGGCTACGACGTGGCCGCGGACCTCGCCCAGCGCACGCCGTACGACGAGGTCGTCAAGGCGCTCGGCGGGGCCGGCGAGACCGTGACCGACCCGCGCCGGATCGGGGAGGCGATGGACCGCGCCTTCGACTCCGGCGTGCCCTACCTCGTCAACGTGATCACCGACGTCAACGCGGCCTACCCGCGCAACACCTTCGGCATCTGACATGCAGGTCCGGACGGCCCGGCCCTCGGAGTACGCCGCGATCGGCGACATCACGGTGGCGGCGTACGTCGACGGGGGCTACGTCCCGCACGGGCACGGGTACGTCGACGAGCTCACCGACACCCTGACCCGGGCCTCCGGAGCGGAGGTCTGGGTCGCGGTCGGCGACCGTGGCGAGCTGCTCGGGTCGATCACCTGGTGCCCGATCGGCTCCACCTGGCGTGAGATCGCGCGCGACGACGAGGGGGAGTTCCGCATGCTGGCCGTCGCGGACGGAGCCCGGCGCCAGGGGGTGGGCCGGGCGCTGATCCAGGCCTGCCTCGACGAGGCCCGGGCGACCGGCCTGGCGGGCGTCGCGATCTCGACGATGGCCGAGATGACCGACGCCCACCGGGTCTACGGCCGGCTCGGCTTCGTCCGGGCACCCGAGGACGACTGGTCCCCGGTGCCCGGCGTGGACCTGCTCGCGTTCCGGCTCCGGTTCTAGCCGACCCCGCCCACCGCCATGTCCCGGGGGGTGGGTCCCCGCACCCAGGGCGGTGCCCGGTCGGCACCGCGGTCGCCGTCGCCGGACTCCCGGTCGCTCCACTCCCAGTCGGCGGGGACGATGTCGACGGTCACCGTGCCGAGGTCGACCCGGCGTCCGTCGACGGTGATCGAGAAGGTCAGCTCCGTCCGCCCGGGCAGCACGGCTTCCCACGCGGTCGGCCAGTTCGGACCGTTGCGCCAGAAGTCGATGACGATCGACTCGCCCCGCTTGCGGGCGACCATGCCCTCCGCCCGACGCCCGTCTGCCCAGGCCCACACGTCGCTGCCCTCGGGCAGGGTGAGGCTGGCGCCGTCACGGACGTCGGCGTCGCTCAGGAAGGTGTAGTTGCGTTCCGGGTCCACCGCGCCGACCCCGATCGCGACCTCGTCGCCGGGCGCCTGCGGCCCGGCCGCGACCACCATCTGGACGTCGGTGCCCGGCGCCACCACAGCCCCGGGTGCCGGCCGCAGCGCGAGCACGGTGCCCGGCTCCGCGACCGGGTCCTCCCGCAGCACCACGCGGGGGTCGAGGCCGTAGTCGCGCAGGTCGGCGTAGACCGCGTCGTCCGAGGCGCCGCGCGACCTCGCGGCCACCCCGGCGTACCCGGGCACCGCGATCCGGTGCTCCAGGACCCGCACCCGGCCCAGCAGGCGGTCGACGTCCTCCCGGGTGGGTCCCTCGGCGGTGAACGCCGCCCGGTCGGAGAGCACGTAGACGGTCGCACGGCACACCCCGCCGACGCAGGCCGTCGCCGACCGCTCCGCCGGCTCACCGTCGATCCCGACGGTGCCGTCGGCCTGGAACCCGACCGGCCGGCTGCCGTGCAGGACCCGGACGCTCTGCACGTCCCGGGGCCGCGCGGCGCGGCAGAGGGGCGTGTCGCCGATGTCGAGGACCACGGTGTCGGCGATCGGGGTCCCGCAGCGCAACCGGTTGGTGCCCCAGTCGTCCGGCACCGCGATCGCTGCCCGCCCGACCCCGACCAGGCGCATCCCGTCGGGCGCCACGTCGGGGTCGCCGGGGCTACCTGTCTGCTGCCCGGGCGACCCCATCACCACGTCGAGCGCGAGGAGCACCAGGAGTGCGGCGGCCGCCCCGACCAGCCAGGTCGTACGCCGCCTCTGACGCTGCCGGCGCCCCTCGGCCACCAGCGCGTCGACCGGCGGAGCCAGCACCAGCACCCGGTCGCCGGCCCGTTCGAGCAGCGCGGCCAGCCGCGGGTCGATGGCGGGCCGGTCGGCCACCGGTCGCAGGCTCACGCGCCGCCTCCCAGACCGGCCAGCGCCGGGTCCCCGGCCAGCGCCTCTACCCCGATCACCAGGTCGTCCTCGAGGGCCGGCAGGGAGACCCCGGCCGCGGTGGCGGCCTGCAGCTCGTCCAGCCCGGCGTAGTGGCAGAGCACGACGGCGATCCGCTGGTGCTCGGGGAGCCGGGCCAGGCCGCGCAGCACGGCGTCGGCGAGCTCCCGCTCCGCGACGTCGTCGCCCTCGATCAGGCTGGGCCCGGTGTCGAGCGGGTGCTCGAGGGGGAACTCCCCCGGCCACCGCTCGCGCCGGACCGCAAGGAACGCCTCGACCAGGGCCCGGTGCACGTGGGCCTCCCGGTCCTCGGCCCGGCGCACCTGTGACCAGCGGGCCAGGCACCCGGCGAGCGCCGTACCCACGACCTCCTCGGCCTCGGCACGGGTGCAGCCGAGCAGCACCGCCGTCCGGACCATCCGCGGCCAGCGGGTCCCGACGTACTCGGTGAACTCCTGCTCGGTGCCCACCGCCCCATCCTCGCCCGGCGCGGCGGAACCCGGTAGAGGGCCGGTGCCACCAAGTCCGGGTCTGCTGTGGACGGGCGGGGCCGGTCAGAGGCGGGACAGGAACCGTTCGGCGTCCACGACCACCCGGGTCACCTCGCCGCTGCCGACCAGCTTCACGCCCTCCCGGGCGGCGACCGTGAACCGGACCAGCCGCCCGTCGACGTACGCCGACGACGCGGTGACCGTGACCTCGGCACCCACCGCACTGGCCGCGGTGTGCTCGAGCGTCACCCGGGTGCCGACGCTCGTGCTCCCCTCGGCCAGGGTCGGGTCGACGGCGGCGCAGGTCGCCGCCTCGCACCACGCGAGCAGGCGGGGGGTGCCCAGCACCGGCAGGCTGCCCGAGCCGACCGCGGCCGCCGTGTCGTCGTCGGTGACGGTGAACCTGAGCGTGGCTTCCAGCGCGTCCATGGCGGGCAGTCTAGGAAGCCCGGGATGCAGCGAGCCCCCGGGCCGGGTGGCTCGGGGGCTCAGCAGACCTGAAGGTCAGGCGTTGGGGCGCTTGCCGTGGTTCGCGCCCTTCTTCTTGCGAGCGCGGCGCTTGCGTCCGGTCTTGCCCATGGTGTCCTCCTGTGTGGTTCGCGGCGTCCAGTCTCTCAGGTCCGGGCACCGCGCGGCGAATCGGCCGGGTCAGCTCTCGGTGATCTGGACGTGGACCTCGCGGATCGAGAACAGCACCCGCTGCCGCAGCCCGTCGGGTGCGGACTCGGTGCACGAACGGGCCACGACCGCCTTCACGGTGCGCTCGAGGTCGTACTTGTGGAGGCACGGCCCGCACTCGTCGAGGTGGGCGCGGACCACGCTGCAGTCGGCCTCGTCCAGCTCGTTGTCCAGGAAGTAGATGATCCGTTCGAGGTAGTCGGCGCAGCCCTCGGGCTCCTCGTGGCCGTGCGTGCTCACGACTCGCCTCCCTCACGACCGACGGTCAGCAGGTCGTTCTCACGGACGTAGCCGGAGAGCATGTCGCGCAGCTGACGACGGCCGCGGTGCAGGCGGGACATGACGGTGCCGATAGGGGTGTCCATGATCTCGGCGATCTCCTTGTACGGGAATCCCTCCACGTCGGCGAGGTAGACCGCCAGACGGAACTCCTCCGGAAGCCGCTGGAGCGCGTCCTTGACCTGCGAGTCGGGCAGGTGCTCCAGCGCCTCCATCTCCGCGGAGCGCAGGCCCGTCGACGTGTGCGCCTCGGCCCGGTGGAGCTGCCAGTCCTCGACGTCCTCGGACATCGACTGCTGCGGCTCCCGCTGCTTCTTGCGGTAGGAGTTGATGAACGTGTTCGTGAGGATGCGGTAGAGCCAGGCCTTGAGGTTGGTGCCCGGCTTGAACTGGTGGAACGCCGAGTAGGCCTTGGCGAACGTCTCCTGGACCAGGTCCTCCGCGTCGGCGGGGTTGCGGGTCATCCGCAGGGCAGCCGAGTAGAGCTGGTCGAGGAAGGGCAGTGCGTCGCGCTCGAAGCGGGCGGAACGGTCCGCCTCGCTCTCGGTGGCGACGTCGACGGGCTCGACGTCGTTCACGACGCCGTCGGGGGTCTGGTCTGTCATCGCCTCCCAGCCTACTGGCAGGGTCAGGGACGGACCGATCTGACGAGGAAGCACGGCGAGCACGTGTAGAGGAACACGGGTGGTGCGCGGAAGATTCCCCGGGACCTAGCCGGTCACCTGGCCGACCCCCGGCCCGGCCACCTCGCGGACCACCCACTCCAGGGTGGCCTCGACCAGCATCGCGGCCACGTCGCCGGCGCTGACGTCGGCGGACTTCGGCACCTTCAGCCCGTGGTCGGCCCACGGCACCACCACCAGCTCGGTGCCCTCGGGGAACTCCTCGGGGCGACCCATCGAGTCCCGCTCCCCCTGCACCACCAGCGTCGGCACGCCGGCGCCGGTGAGCTCGTCGACCCGCGACGTCTCGGGGCGGCCAGGCGGGTGCAGCGGGAACGAGATCGCGAGCGCCCCGGCCGCCCCCAGCGCGGTGGCGCAGCGGCAGGCGGAGCGGGCCCCGGCGGACCGGCCACCGACCACCAGCGGGGTGGTCGGCCGGATGGCGCCGGCGGCCGCGGTGAGCGCGGCGTCGAGCGTCGGCGGCGGGGTGGCGACCTTGCGGCCGGCGACCCGCCAGGGCTGCTCGAGCCGGTGCACGGTGATGCCCTGGGCCGGCAGGTCCGCGGCCAGTGCCGCGAGGTCGTGGGTGTCGATGCCGGCACCGGCGCCGTGGCTGACCAGCAGCGTCGCGATCGGGTGCCGGGCCTTCGACGTGACCAGTCGGCCCTCGCCGTGCGGGGTGTCGATGCTGCGGACGGTGTCACTCATCGCGGCTCCTCACGAGAGCGGCAGCGGGTCGAGGAGGTGGGGGCCGTTGTTGCGCACGTTGCCGACGGCCGTGGACACGGGGTAGGCCTCGAGCAGGCCCGGCGCGGCGGGTTCCAGCAGCGCGAGACGGTCGTCGCCGGACTTGGTGGGGTCGAGCCACGCCGCCCACCGCTCGCGCGGGACCATCAGCGGCATCCGGTCGTGGATGTGGCCGACGTCGTCCTCGGCCTCGGTCGTCAGCACCGTGCAGGTCCACCGGAACCGCTCCGGGTCGTCGTCGGCCTTGTCCGGGTCGCGCCAGACCTCGTAGAGCCCCGCCATCGCCAGCACCCCGCCGTCCTTCGGACGGATGAAGAACGGCTGCTTCTTCGGCTTGCCCGCCAAGGTCTGCTCCTCGGTGGGGTACCACTCGAAGTACCCGTCGGCGGGCAGCAGGCAGCGCCGCGAGGCGAACGCCCGGCGGAACGCCGGCTTCTCGGCGACCGTCTCCATGCGGGCGTTGATCATGCGGTTGCCGATCGCCGGGTCCTTGGCCCAGGACGGCACCAGCCCCCAGCGGAGGACCCGGAGCTGGCGCTGGGCCGGCTCCTGCTTCTCCCGGTCCGGCGGCCGCTCGACCACGGCGTACACCTCCTTGGTGGGGGCGACGTTGTAGTCCGGCTCGAGCGCGGCGGGCACCCGGGACTCCTCGACCTCGAACTCCTCGACGAGGTCCTCGGGGCGCCGGGAGGAGGCGTAGCGACCGCACATGCAGCCAATCTAGTCGTCGCCGGTGACAGAGGGTGGGCTGTGCGAGAGCGGGGCTCAGCCGCGGGCGAGCTCGTCGAGGAGCACGGCAGCGGAGTCGTCCGTCGCGGGCAGGCCCTCGATCCACACGCGGGTCGGGTGGTCCGCGGACATCAGCATGGTCCGCAGCAGGGCGGTACGGCGCCCGAGCCGCTCGTCGCGCTCGGCCAGCACGACGACGCGGGTGGTGCCGAGCCGACCGATCGTCTCGTGGCCGGGGAACACGGTCCGCGCGGTCTCGCCGAGGCGGGCCAGGCGCAGCGAGCGGGAGAACCGGTCGTGATCGGTCCGGACCAGCTCGGGCCGGTGGTCGGCCATCTCGACCACGACGAGCGCGTGGGTGTGCGGGATGGTGCCGTCGCCGTAGTCGAAGCTGCGGTAGAGCTCGGAGAGCCGGCTGCGGACGTGAGCCAGGCTGGACAGCCCGGTCAGCGGGTCCTCGCAGGAGAGCCGGTGCAGGTAGGCCAGGGTGGCCTCGCTCCACGCCACGCTCAGGGCCTGGACGTCGGCGAAGGAGGGGTCGCGGCCGGTCACGGCGACGCTGGTCTCGCGGAGCGCCTGGAGCGCCTCGTCGAGCGAGGCACCGTCCTGGGCGAGCGCACGACCGGCGATCTCGCAGGGGACCACGGCCGTGGATCCCGAGGCGAGGGCCTCCCCTACTGCCTCGAAGCGGGCCGGCAGGCGGCGCCGTACCCCCTCGGGCAGCTCCCGCCCCGCCCCGGGACCGTCCGTGGCGCCCGAACGCGGCTTGGTCGCGAACAATCCCACGGCTGCTCCCCTCTGCAACGAGTCGGTCGTGCGCCGTCTTCCGGCGCCTGGCTGTCGGTTTCTGGCAGTGTTTCCGGGCGGTGCTCGTGCGCGCGGGCGACCCGCCCCAACGGGGCGCCCTGCAGGGAAGAAACGGCCGGGTGACGCGGTCATGACGCGGATTTCTCATCTTTTTTCGTTACGCCTTTTCCGGGGGTGCGCGCGGTTAGACTCCGGAGGCGGGTCTCGGGTACCCACCCGCAGCGCCGAGGGGGCCCAGTGAGCGAGACGCTTCTTGCACCGGACGTGGGCGATGCCGAGCTGATCTCGGCCGTCCGCGGCGGTGACGTGTCCGCATACGGGCTTCTCTTCGAGCGCCACGTCGAGGCCGCGCGGCGGCTGGCCCGGCAGATCGCAGGTCCCAGCGACGCCGAGGACCTGGTCTCCGACGCCTTCGCCAAGGTGCTCCGGGTGCTCCAGTCCGGGGGTGGGCCCGACGTCGCCTTCCGCGCCTACCTGCTCACCGCCGTACGCCGGCTCCACGTCGACCGCGCCCGGGCCGGGTCCCGGCTCACCACCACCGACGAGATGGAGAAGTTCGATCCCGGCGTGCCGTTCCGCGACACGGCCGTCGAGGGCTTCGACAACGCCGCCGCGGCCGCCGCCTTCGCCTCGCTCCCCGAGCGGTGGCAGCTGGTGCTGTGGCACACCGAGGTGGAGGGCCAGAAGCCGGCGGACATCGCTCCCCTGCTGGGGATGAGCGCCAACTCGGTCTCCGCCCTCGCCTACCGCGCCCGCGAGGGCCTGCGCCAGGCCTTCCTCAACTCCCACATCCGCGACCTCGAGGACGCGGAGTGCCGCTGGACCCACGACCACCTCGGCGCCTACGTCCGCAACGGCGTCTCGAAGCGCGACGCGTCCAAGGTCGAGTCGCACCTCGACGAGTGCCGCAAGTGCATGGCGATCTACCTCGAGCTCACCGAGGTCAACTCCAACCTGTCCGGCATCCTCGGTCCGCTGGTCCTCGGCGGCGCCGCCGCGGCGTACATCGCGCATGGGACGACGGTGGCCAAGGCCGGGTTCTTCCTCACGGCCGCCGGGCGGGTGCGCGACACGGTCACCTCCAACGTGCCGCTCAGCGCGGCGGTCGGGGTCGCCGCGGTCTCGACGGTGGTCGGCGTCAGCGTGGTCGTCACGCTCAACCAGGGCCCGGACGACTCCGTGGACCTGGCCGACGTGCCCAAGGGGCCGGTCGCCTCGTCCAGCCGGACCCCGGGCGAGCCCGACAGCACCGACCCGAACAGCCCCGGCGACACCGACCTGCGCAGCCTCGGCCCCCGCGACCTCTCGACGCTCCCCGCCGGCTCCCTGCCGGCAGCGACCCTCCCGACGGACGGCGCTGGCGACGGGGCGACCGAGCCGTCCACGGACGGCGTGACCGACGGGTCCACCGACGGAAGCGGATCCGGCTCGACGGACGGTTCCGGGAACGGCGATGGTTCCGGGAACGGCGATGGCTCCGGGAACGGCAACGGCAACGGCAACGGGAACGGCAACGGGAACGGCAACGGGAACGGGAACGGGAACCCGGGCAACCCGCCGGGCAACCAGCCGCCGCACCGAGGCACCGACGCAGCGGTCGAGGTCCAGGTCGGTGGCGACGACGACACTGCCGTGATCAACGTGCTGACCGCGGCCGACATCGAGGACGTCGACGGCGACCCGCTCAAGGTCACCGACGCCTCGCTCACGCCCGAGGGCGCCGGCAGCGTGTCGCTCGGCGCCGTCCAGGCGCGCGCTGCGGTCACCGGTGACGAGCCGTTCGTCACCTACCACCGCAACGCGGCCTACTCCGGAGACGCCACCATCCACTACACGGTCAGCGACGGCGAGCACCGCCTGCGCGGCACGATCACGCTGCACGTCGAGGCCCGCAACCACGTCCCGGTCGCCGTCGCCGACGCGGTCTCCACCGGCTTCAACCAGCCGGTGACGGTCGACGTGGTGGCCAACGACACCGACCCGGACGGCGACCCGCTCCACCTGGTCTCGGTGACCGGCGCCCAGCACGGCAGCGCCGCGGTGGTCGAGGGCAAGGTCCTCTACACACCGAACGACGGCTGGACCGGCCCCGACACCCTGTCGTACGTCGTGAGCGACGGCCGCAAGACCGACACCGGCTCGCTGACCGTCACCACCAACGAGGCGCCGCCGGTCAACCGGCGCCCGGTCACCGTGGACGACGTCGCCGACACCGCGGCCGGGCAGCCGGTCACCGTCGACGTGATCGCCAACGACACGGACCCCGACGGCGACGCCCTCGAGCTGGTCTCGGCCACCGGGGCGCAGCACGGCAGCACGCAGGTCGTCGGCGGCAAGCTCGTCTACACGCCGAACGACGGCTGGACCGGCCAGGACGTCGTGACGTACGTCGTGAGCGACGGCCGGCTGACGGCCCAGGGCTCGCTGACCGTCACCACCCGGGCGGTCCCGCCGGTGAACCGCAAGCCCGAGCCCGTGGACGACTTCGCCGACACGGCCGCCGGGCAGCCGGTCACCGTCGACGTGGTCGCCAACGACACCGACCCCGACGGCGACGACCTGACCCTCGTCTCCGTGGACGGCGCCCAGCACGGCACCGCCGTGGTCGTCGACGGCAAGGTCGTCTACACCCCGCGCAACGGCTGGACCGGCCAGGACGTCGTGACGTACGTCGTGAGCGACGGCCGGCTGACGGCCCAGGGTTCCCTGACCGTCACCACCTCGGCGGTCCCGCCGGCCAACCGCCCGCCGGTCACCGTGGACGACTTCGCCGACACCGTCGCCGGGCAGCCGGTCACCGTCGACGTGGTCGCCAACGACACCGACCCCGACGGCGACGACCTCACCCTCGTCTCGGTGGACGGCGCCCAGCACGGCACCGCCGTGGTCGAGGACGGCACGGTCGTCTACACCGCCGACGCAGGCTTCACCGGGACCGAGGTCCTCGCCTACACCGTCTCGGACGGCACCGACACCGCCACCGGCAAGCTCAAGGTCGAGGTCACCAAGGCCCCGCCAGCGAACCGGGCGCCCGAGACCAAGGACGACCGCGCCACCACCGGCGCCGGCCAGCCGGTCACCGTCGACGTCCTCGACAACGACACCGACCCCGACGGCGACGACCNGCCGCCGGGCAGCCGGTCACCGTCGACGTGGTCGCCAACGACACCGACCCCGACGGCGACGACCTGACCCTCGTCTCCGTGGACGGCGCCCAGCACGGCACCGCCGTGGTCGTCGACGGCAAGGTCGTCTACACCCCGCGCAACGGCTGGACCGGCCAGGACGTCGTGACGTACGTCGTGAGCGACGGCCGGCTGACGGCCCAGGGTTCCCTGACCGTCACCACCTCGGCGGTCCCGCCGGCCAACCGCCCGCCGGTCACCGTGGACGACTTCGCCGACACCGTCGCCGGGCAGCCGGTCACCGTCGACGTGGTCGCCAACGACACCGACCCCGACGGCGACGACCTCACCCTCGTCTCGGTGGACGGCGCCCAGCACGGCACCGCCGTGGTCGAGGACGGCACGGTCGTCTACACCGCCGACGCAGGCTTCACCGGGACCGAGGTCCTCGCCTACACCGTCTCGGACGGCACCGACACCGCCACCGGCAAGCTCAAGGTCGAGGTCACCAAGGCCCCGCCAGCGAACCGGGCGCCCGAGACCAAGGACGACCGCGCCACCACCGGCGCCGGCCAGCCGGTCACCGTCGACGTCCTCGACAACGACACCGACCCCGACGGCGACGACCTCACGCTCGTCTCCGTGAGCGGGGCCCAGCACGGAACCGCCGAGGTCATCGACGGCCGGGTCGTCTACACCCCCGACCAGGGCTGGGCCGGTGACGACACCATGTCCTACGTCGTCAGCGACGGCACCGACCAGGCCACCGGTTCGCTCACCGTGACCACCGAGAAGACCCCGCCGGCCAACCGGGCGCCGGTCACGAAGCCGGACACCGCGGTCATCGACCACGGCACCTCGACGCTGATCGACGTCCTCGACAACGACACCGATCCTGACGGCGACGCGCTCACGCTCGTTTCGGTGGGCGGCGCCGAGCACGGCACGGTCGGGATCGAGGACGGCCGCGTCCGCTACACCCCGGACGAGGACTGGTCGGGTCCGGACAACGGCATGACCTACACCGTGACAGACGGCACGGAGACGGTGACCGAGAAGCTGCACGTGGTCACGCGGCCCCGCCCCAACCGGGCACCCCTCGCCGTCAACGACGAGGCCGCCGCGCAGGCCACCAAGGGTGGCTCGGTCCGGCTCGACGTGGTCGCCAACGACAGCGATCCAGATGGTGACCAGCTGACCGTCACCGGAGTCTCCGGTGTCCAGAACGGCACCGTCGCGATCGACGGCCACGACCTCGTCTTCACCTACGACGACACCTTCGCCGGCACGGAGACCTTCGCCTACATCGTGAGCGACGGCGAGTACGACGCCACGGGCCAGGTGACCGTCACCGTCGACAACGCCGACCCGAAGGCGGGCGACGACATCGTGCCGGCCGCGGTCCGGGCCGGGACGTCGGTCACGCTGGACGTGCTGAAGAACGACTCGGACCCGAACGGCGACGCCCTCACCGTCGGCGAGGTCGGCAAGGCCGGGCGCGGCAAGCCGACGGTCGTGGGCGGGAAGGTCGTCTACACCGCGTTCGCCGACGCCACGCCGGGAACGGACTCCTTCACCTACGTCGTGAAGGACCCCCGCGGCGGCTCGGCCGTCGGTCGGGTCGACCTGACGGTGGTTGGTTCCGCGGACCTGGGGCTCGAGGTCGAGCACCGCGTGACCGGCATCAACACCTGGTTCGACGTCACCGCGACCGGCGCCACCGCGAAGGTGCCGGGCGACCTGGTCGTCTCCTGGGACACGCTGCTCGACCGGGAGAAGGTGTTCGCGCCGAAGCTCTGCGAGCGGACCGGTGAGAAGCAGCTCACCTGCCGCCTGACCGCCGACGAGGAGTTCACGGTGCGGTTCCAGGACCTCCCCGTCGGACTCCGGTTGACGATGGAGTTCACGCCGGCCGAGGGGTACGTCGACCCGACGCCGGAGCTCTACACCTGGCCGTGAGGCGGGCCGCGCTCGGTAGCCTTCGGCGTGTGACCACGCCCGATCCCTGGCCGGCCCCGCGCGCCGACGCCCCCGTCGACGTGACCGTCGGGCTGCCCGGGTCCAAGTCGCTGACGAACCGGGCGCTGGTGCTGGCGGCGATCGCCGACCGGCCCTCCGTCGTACGCCGGGCCCTGCGGTCGCGCGACACCTCGCTGATGGCCGCGGCGCTGACCGCGCTCGGCTCGCCCGTCGACACCTCGGGCGACGACTGGCTGGTCAGTCCCGGCGCCTTCGACCGGGACGCGACCGTGGACTGCGGCCTGGCCGGCACCGTGATGCGCTTCGTGCCGCCGGTCGCCGGCCTGTCGTCCGGCACGATCTCCTTCGACGGCGACCCGCACATGCGCAACCGCCCCGTCGGCGAGGTGCTCGGCGCGTTGCGCGGGCTCGGCGTGGCGGTCTCGCCCGGCGACCGGCTCCCGTTCTCGATCGCGGGCGCCGGGCACGTGCCCGGCGGCCGGGTGGTCATCGACGCGTCCGCGTCGTCGCAGTTCGTCTCCGCGCTCCTGCTGGCCGGCGCCCGCTTCGACCGCGGTGTCGACGTGCTGCACGAGGGCAAGCCGGTGCCGTCGCTCCCCCACATCGAGATGACCGTCGACCTGCTCCGGCGGCACGGCGTCGAGGTCGACGACACGGACGCCGACCGCTGGGTGGTCGCCCCCGGACCGGTCACCGCCCGCGACCACACCATCGAGCCGGACCTCTCCAACGCCGGTCCGTTCCTGGCCCTGGCCGCGGTCAGCGGTGGCCGGGTGACGGTGCGCGACTGGCCCCGGGCCACCACCCAGGCCGGCGACGCGCTGCGGGAGATCCTGGCCGCGATGGGCTGCACCGTGGCGTTCGCCGACGACGGGCTGACCGTCACCGGATCCGGGACGATCGCCGGCGTCGACCTCGACCTGCACGACGTCGGCGAGCTCACCCCCGTGGTCGCCGCCCTGTGCGCGCTCGCGGACTCCCCGTCCCACCTGCGCGGCATCGCCCACATCCGGGCCCACGAGACCGACCGGCTGGCCGCGCTGGCCACCGAGCTCGGCGGTCTCGGCGCCGACGTGACCGAGCGCGAGGACGGCCTGTCGTTCCGGCCCGCGCGCCTGCACGGCGGCGTGTTCCACACCTACTCCGACCACCGGATGGCGCACGCCGGCGTGGTGGTCGGTGCCGCCGTCGGCGGGGTGCTCGTCGAGAACGTCGACACCACGTCCAAGACCTTCCCCGGGTTCGCGGGCGTCTGGTCGGGTCTCCTGTGAGCGGCCGGTACGACGAGCACGACCACGAGCACTACGAACGCCCGCGCCGTCGTACCCGCCCCCGCACCAAGGAGCGCCCGTCGTACGACGACGCCGTCGACGGGATCGTCGTGACCGTCGACCGCGGTCGGTTCACGCTGCTGGTCGAGGGCCGCACGGTGATGGCGATGAAGTCCCGCCCGCTGGGGCGCAAGGGCGTCGTGGTCGGCGACCGGGTGCGGGTGGTCGGCGACATCTCCGGCACCGACGGCACCTTGGCCCGCATCGTCGAGGTCACCGACCGGTCCACCACCCTGCGCCGCACGGCGGACGACGACGACCCGGTCGAACGGGTCATCGTCGCCAACGCCGACCAGCTGGTGGTGGTCACCGCGCTGGCCGACCCCGAGCCGCGGCCGCGGCTGATCGACCGGGCGCTGGTGGCGGCGTACGACGCGGGGATGCGGCCGATCCTGTGCCTCACCAAGGCGGACCTCGCGGACCCGGAGACGCTGCTGGCGACCTACCGCCACCTCGGGGTGGCCTGGGTGGTGACCCAGCGCGGCGGCGACCTCGCCCCGGTGCGCGAGGTGCTGGAGGGCCACACGAGCGTGCTGGTCGGGCACAGCGGGGTCGGCAAGTCGACGCTGGTCAACGCCCTGGTGCCGGACGCCGGGCGCGAGGTGGGCGTGGTCAACGCGGTCACGGGGCGAGGGCGGCACACGTCCACGTCGGCGTACATGCTGGCGCTTCCCGACGAGCGTGGCTGGATCGTCGACACCCCCGGGATCCGGTCGTTCGGGCTCGCCCACGTCGACCCGGACCGGCTGATCGAGGCGTTCCCGGACCTCGACGAGATGACCGACGAGTGCCCGCGCGGCTGCACGCACGGCGAGGGCGAGCCGGAGTGCGGGCTCGACGAGGCGATCGCGACCGGCGGGGTGGACCCGCTGCGGGTGGAGTCGTTCCGGCGGCTGCTCGCCGCGCGCGACGTCGACCCCTGGACGGTCGGCTAGGTCAGATCGGCCGAGTCATTGGTCGGGGTCACTGGCTGGAGGGGGCCGTGAACCCGCTCCACACGGCCCGCGCGCCGGCGTCGCCGGTGCCGATCACCATCGCGAGGGAGGCGACCGCGAGGATCGTCACCATCGCCATCAGCGACCATTCCACCACCGGGGCGTGCCGCGCCCGGCCGAACCGGCCGGAGGCCAGCCCCGACGGGCCGCCCAGCCCCCAGGCGGCCAGGAAGACCAGCAGCGCGAACACGATCGTCACCCAGAACAGCACGGAGGCTCGTTCGCGGTGCAGCGTGACCGCCGACGACTGCTTCAACGCGGGCTGGCTGTCGAGGAAGGACCTGCCGGAGAAGTAGGCCGCCATCACCGCGCCGAGCGCCACGGTGGTGAAGCCGACCGCCGGCCACCGGGTCGCCCACCGCCACCGCGGGACCCAGGCGTAGACCACCGCGATCACGGTCGCCAGCGGCAGGAACACCACGGCGGCGTGCACGATGAGGACATGCGCCGGTAGGCCATTGATCTCCATGGGCGACACCCTAGAGGAGCGCACCGAGCCGACTCTGGGAATAACCTGTCGCACATGCCCACCGACTACACCGATGACCTGCGCCTGGCGCACGTCCTCGCCGACGACGCCGACTCGCTCACGCAGGCACGGTTCAAGGCGCTCGACCTGCACGTGATGAGCAAGCCGGACCTCACCCCTGTCACGGACGCCGACAACGCGGTGGAGGAGGGCATCCGCCGCACCCTGTCTCGGGTCCGCTCCCGGGACGCGGTGCTCGGCGAGGAGCAGGGGTCGACCGGGCACAGCCAGCGCCGGTGGGTGATCGACCCGATCGACGGCACCAAGAACTACGTGCGCGGCGTCCCGGTGTGGGCGACGCTGATCGCGCTGGTCGTCGACGACGAGGTGGTGCTCGGCGTGGTCTCGGCCCCGCGGCTGCAGCGGCGCTGGTGGGCGTCGTCCAGCAACGGCGCCTGGACCGGGCGCTCGCTGCTCAAGGCCACCCAGATCCACACCTCCGACGTGCGCCGGCTCGAGGACGCGTCGCTGTCCTACGCGTCGCTGGGCGGCTGGGACGAGCGGGGCCGGCTGGAGGACTTCCTGTCGCTGTCGCGGCGCTGCTGGCGGACCCGGGCGTACGGCGACTTCTGGTCCTACATGCTGCTCGCCGAGGGGGCCGTCGACATCGCGGCCGAGCCGGAGCTGCACCTCTACGACATGGCGGCGCTGGACGTGATCGTGCGCGAGGCCGGAGGCGAGTTCACCTCGCTCGACGGCACGCCCGGCCCGTTCGGCGGCAACGCCCTGGCCTCCAACGGGCACCTCCACGAGGCCGCGCTGGCGTTCCTCGGCTCGGTACCGGACGGCGACGACCCGGACGCCCGCGCCCACGGCGAGGGCTCCGTGCACGCCTTCCGGAGCCGTCGTACCCCGGAGTCGGCGGACGAGCCGCCGCTGGGCTGAGCTCCCGGTCTGCCCGCCCAGCCGCTCCCGGCCGTGGTCACGCCCTGTTCAACGGGGCCGCGACCCGGCTAGCGTTGTGGGAGGGTTCCGACGAACGAGGAGGTCGCATGCGCATCAACGATGTGCTCCGGGGCAAGCCCCGCCACGACGTGGTCACGATCAGCCCGGACGCCACCGTCCGCGAGCTGATCCGGTTGCTCGCCCAGCACAACGTAGGTGCCCTGATCGTGAGCGAGGACGGCTCGTCCGTCACCGGGATCGTGTCCGAGCGCGACGTCGTACGCCGACTCAACGAGTCCGACGACGTCCTCACCCACCCGGTCTCGGCGATCATGACCGCCGAGGTGCAGACCTGCGAGGGCACCACCCCCGTCGACCAGCTCATGCAGATCATGACCGACCGCCGCATCCGCCACGTCCCGGTGGTGGAGGACGGACAGCTGTCCGGCATCATCTCCATCGGTGACGTGGTCAAGAGCCGGATCGGTGAGCTGGAGTTCGAGCGCGACCAGCTCGACCACTACGTCCACCAGACCTGACCCCCGCTCCCGCCCAACCGTGCGCCATGGCGGGCCGAGCCGTGCGCCATGGCGGGCCGAGCGGCCAGGCCTTGCGGGGCCGCGCCCTGAGCCCCGCACCCGACTGCCCCGATGGAGAGGAACCCCATGGACAAGCCCGAGATCGACTTCCCCGACTTCCCGCCGCCCGACGACCTGGTGGTCAACGACCTGGTCGAGGGCGAGGGGGCCGAGGCGACGTCCGGGTCCACCGTCTCTGTGCACTACGTCGGGGTGGCGCACTCGACCGGCGAGGAGTTCGACGCGTCGTACAACCGGGGTGAGCCGCTGCGCTTCCGCCTCGGCATCGGCCAGGTCATCTCCGGCTGGGACGCCGGCGTGCAGGGGATGAAGGTCGGCGGACGGCGGCAGCTGGTCATCCCGCCGCACCTCGGGTACGGCGACCGCGGTGCCGGCGGCGTCATCAAGCCGGGCGAGACGCTGATCTTCGTCGTCGACCTGCTCGGCGTCTCCTGACCCCACCGTTGAGTCGCGCCTCGCTGCGGGTTGAGTCGCGCCTCGCTGTGCGGTGAGTCGCGCCTCGCTGCGCGGTGAATCGCGCCTCGCTGCGCGGTGAGTCGCGCCTCGCTGCGCGGTGAGTCGCGCCTCGCTCAGCCGACTCGCGCGGACTCGCTACCCAAGGTGACGACGTCGCCCTTCACGAGCTGACGTCCGCGCCGGGTCTCGACCTCGCCGTTCACCGTCACCAACCCGTCGGCGGTCACATGCTTGGCATCGGAGCCGTTCTCGATCAGGTTCGCCAGCTTGAGGAACTGGCCGAGGCGGATCGAGTCGTCGCGGATCGGGACGTCGTACGTCATGCGCCCATCTTGGCCCTCTGCCGGCGGGGAGGCGCAACTCAACGCCCAGCGCAGCGCAACCCAACCCCCAGCGCAGCGCAACCCAACCCCCAGCGCAGCGCAACTCAACCCCCAGCGCAGCGCAACTCAACCCACAGGGAGGCGCAACTCAACGAGGAGGGGACGCTCCTATGGATCGTCAAGCCCTGAC